>JASFRZ010000478.1:0-3736 GCA_050114655.1 Acidobacteriota bacterium | reverse complement strand
GGGGTGAGCAGCGCGCGCGCACGGGTTTTCGGGCTATCGGCCATCATTCCTCAGCGAACGGGGTCATTCTCCTCGTAACGATCGCACCGGATCGACGCGCGCCGCGCGCCGTGCCGGGCTCCAGCAGGCCAGCGTGCCGACCGCCACGATGAACGCCGCGCAGACTGCGTAGCTGGCCGGATCGAGCGCGCTGATGCCGTACAGAAACGACTCCAGCACGCGGGATGCCGCCAGCGCGGCGAGCACACCGATGATCAGCCCGGCGCCGACCTGTTTCATCCCCTGCCCCAGGATCAGGCGCATCACCGCCCCTGGAGCGGCTCCCAGAGCCATGCGGACGCCGATCTCGTGGCGCCGCAACCCGACGCTGAACGCCAGCACGCCGTACAACCCGACCGCCGTGAGCAGGACGGCGGCGAGGGCGAAGACGGCGGCGAGGGCGAGCTGGTAGCGCCACGGCGCGATGGCATCGGAGAGCACGTCGGCCATCATGCGCGGCGTGTCGTAGCGGCGGTTGGGCCCGATGACCGCGACGCCGGGATCGATGGCACGCACCGCCGCGAGCGCGGCCGGCGCCACGCTCGCGGGCGAGCGTGTGCGCAACACCACCGCCGCCGCGGAGCGCGGCTCGCGGCCGAACGGCAGGAACACCTCCGGTCGCGACTCCGCCCGCCCCGGCGAGTTCCAGGCGTCGGCGACGATCCCGACCACCACCAGATCGGCGCTGCGCTCCTCCGTCACCGGCATGCGGAAGCGCCGGCCGAGCGGCTCTCCACCCCCCCAGAAGAAGCGCGCCATGTTCTCGTTGACCACCACCGGCGTAGGTGAGGCGCTACCGTCGGCCGGCTGCAGGGTGCGACCGCGCAGCACCGGCATTCCCATCAGCTCGAGGTAGCCGGGCGTCACCGAGCGTGGATGGACCATCTGCTCGTCCTCCTCGCCGGCTGCGGGCGGAACGACCGCCACGGTCTCGCTGGTGCGGGTCATCGGCAGATCGGAGGTGAGGGCGACCTGCTCGACGTCCGGCAGGTCTTCGAGGCGTTGCACCAGGTCGTCGAAGAACACCCGCTGGCGCTCCCCTTCCCCATACAGCTTCTCGGAAAGCTCGACCCGGAACGCCAGCCGGTCACTCCACTCGAATCCGGGCCGCGCGGGCAGCAGGATCAGGTACGTGCGCAGCAGCAGCGCGGTGCCGACCAGCAGCAGCGAAGCGACCGCCACCTCGGCGACGACCAGAGCGCGGCGCAGCCGGCCGCCGACCTCGCGCGCCGAGGCGGCGCGGCCGAGATCTTCGCGCGACAGCGGCAGCGCGAGCGCCGGAACCGCCCCACACGCCGCGGCGCAGAGCGCCGCGACCAGCCCGGTGAACAAGGCCACCGACCCGTCCATGACGACGCCGTCGGCGCGCGGCAGTTGATTGGGCTGCGCCGCCATCAGTGCCGTCGTCATCCATCCGGCGGGTAGCCAGGCCAGCATTCCCGCTGCCGCGCACAGCAGCGCCACCTCCAGGAAGACCTGTGCCGCCAGCCGCCCGCGGCCGGCGCCCAGGGCGGCGCGCACAGCGAGCTCCGAGCGACGCGCGGCGTTGCGCGCCAGCAGCAGGTTGACGACATTGGCGCAGGCAATCAGCAGCATCAGGCCGACGACCCCGGCGAGGACACGCAGGGCGCGCTGCTGGAAGATGACGACGCGCTCGGGCAGCGTCGAGATCCCCACCCGTCCGGGCTCCTCGGGGTACTCGATGCGCCGCGCCAAGACGGTCACCTCGGCAAGCGCCTCATCGCGTGCGACGCCGTCGCGCAGACGCGCTACCACCCGCCGGCTACGCTCGGGCCACTGCGTCGCGGGGACCCACACGTCGACGTAGCTGTAGACGTCGTAGCGGAAACCCTTCGGTAACACGCCAACCACCTCGTAGCCCCGGTCGTCGAGCGTCACTAGCTGACCGACCGCCGCGGCCGCATCACCGAAGCGGCGCCGCGCCATACGGTCCGTGAGGACGGCCACCGGCGCCCCGCCCGAAGTATCGTCGTTCGGCACCAGCACCCGCCCGGCAGCCGCCGGGATCCCCATGATCGGAAAGAACTCACCGCTCGCCGGCATCACCGAGATCCGCCACGACTCGCCCTCCGGGCCGCGCAGGTAGGCGTCGACGAGGCCATGAACCGCCATCGCCGAGAAGGCGTCGAACTCGCCCTCCCAGCGCTCGAAGTTGTCGCTGTCGAGCCCGGTGGCGAACAGATAGACGATGCGCTCGGGATCCTCGTAGTCCGGCAGCGGCTTCAGCAGGACCGCGTTGATGATGCTGAACGCGGCGCCGGCTGCGCCGATGCCGAGCGCCATCGTGACGACGGCGGCGACACTGAACCCCGGCGAGCGGCGCAGGCTGCGAGCGGCATGATGGACCGCACGCACCGCCGCTTCCAGCCACGGCAGGAGGCGCGACCCCGTGGGGAGACGGCGGGGTCCGCCGTCGCTTGTCCCGCCGCGACCGCCGCCGGCCCGGCGGCGTGCCGCATCGTGCCGGCGCGCGCGTATCCCGGCGCGCACGATGTCGGCGCTGGCCCAGAACCAGAAGCGCAGCGCCCCGAGCAGCGGCGTCGCAAAGCGCGGATGAGAACGCTCGGCGGCGACGAACGCGACGATCTCGTCGCCGTGCGCGCGTCGCACCGCGGCCGGGTAGCAACGCAGCAACAACTTCAACCAGCGCTCTGTCAGCGACACGCAGCCTCCGTTCCCGGTCCGCTCAGTATCCTCGTCCCGCCCCTTAATAATCGGTGACCGATATATCGTTGACCGAGTATAAGAAGCAGCTCCGGGACGCGCCACCCCCTCCCTCGGAAGTCGTGATGATCCGACCGTGGACGAAATCGGACATCGGAGGTAGGGTTAGCGCTACGAATCCATGCTCTCCCCAAGAGTACGAAGCCTACCGGAGGTACGCCCGTGCATCGTGTCCGTCGCACGTCCCTGGTTGCACTGATCGCCCTGATGGGCCTGGCGCTCGTCGGCAATCCACTCGTCGGCAGCGCCCAGGCCGCTCCCCTTCCGCAACAGCAGGAAATGCAGCAGAACGGCGGCAACGCCGCCGTTCCCGACGGCTCGATCCCGGTGTGGGGCGAGGCCAACTGGCAGCTCGCTGCGCGCTTTGCGCCCTACGAGATGCGCGACCTGGTGTACTCCACCTCGGTGCAGCCGCGCTGGATCGAGGGCACCGACAACTTCTGGTACCGCTACGAAACCTCCGACGGCGCACGCTTCATGCTCGTCGACCCGGCGGCCGGCACCAAGCGGCCGATCTTCGACAACGACCGCATCGCCGCCGAGCTCACCCGCATCACCAAGGACCCGTACGACGGCAAGCACCTGCCGATCACCTCGATCCGCTTCATCGACCCGGACACCATCCAGTTCGACGTCACCTCGTCGCAGGACGCGCCGCCCGACGAGATGGAGCAGGACATGCAGGAGGAAGAAGAGCAGGAGCAGCAGCGCGGGCGCCAGCGCACCGAGAAGCTGGTGCACCACTTCGAGTTCACCGTCAGTACCCAGACATTACGCGAGCTCGACGACTACGAGGAGCCCGACGACCATCCCGGCTGGGCCTCCGTATCGCCGGCGATGGACTGGGTGGTGTTCGGCAAGGACTACAACCTCTACATGATGTCGTACGAGGACTATCAGCGGATCCTCGACGCGCGCCGCGGCAAGGACGGCGACGAGGCCGAGGAGGCCG
>JASFRZ010000477.1:0-3751 GCA_050114655.1 Acidobacteriota bacterium | reverse complement strand
GAGAACCATCATGACCGCATTGATCAGCGCGCTGCTGTTGTTGCTGCCGCTCGCCGGGCTGCAGCCGGGCGTGGCGGCGCAAACAACGGAGCAAGCCGCGACCCCCTCGAGTCACATCTCGGCCGCGCTCGAGCACCTGTCGAGCGTTGTCCAGCACTTCAGCGCCGTCGCGACGCATTTCGGTGCGCCCGCCGGGCACAGCGGCGCTGCCGCGGAACCTCTCGCTTTGTCTGCTGCGCAAAGCGGAGAGCCGACGATCGACGAGCTCATCCAGATGCGTATCCACGGCGTCAGCACCGACTTCATCGAGGAAGTGCGCGCCGCCTTCGGTCGCTCGGTGACGGTGCGCGATCTCGTGCAGATGCGCATCCACGGCGCCACGCCGGAGTTCGTGCGTGGCTTGCAGGAGCTGTTCGACCCCGATGACGTCACTATCCAGGAGGTCACCAACCTGCGCATTCATGGTGCCAGCCTCGATTACATCCGTGCCATGCGCGACGAGCTCGGCGGCGACATCACGCCGCGCGACATCACCAACATGCGCATTCACGGAGCGACGCCCGACTACGTCGCCAGCATGCAGGCGGCGCTCGACGGCGACGTCACGGTACGCGATATCACCAACATGCGCATCCACGGTGTCACCACGGAGATGGTCCGCGACCTGCAGGAGGACGGCTTCGACAACCTCACCGCGGACGACCTGGTGAAGATGAAGATCCAAGGCTTTGATCGCTGGCTACAGCGCCGGCGCGGCGGCCGTTGAGCGGAGGAGAACGACGATGAAGACCAAGACGATGATCCGCATGCTGGTCGCACTGGTGGTGCTGGCGCTGGCCGTGCCCGCCTGGGCTCAGGCGACGATCGAAGGAACCTGGACGACCCGCGCGCGCGAGAACGACGAGGGGCGCCGCTGGGCGCAAGTCTCGCTCGAGCTCGATGACGAGCACGGCACGTGGGGCTGGAGCGTCGACCCCGACGACCTGCAGGGCATCTCCTACGAGCAGCTCGACGGCGACGTGACCGATGCGCACTTCGAGATGGTGCGTGACGCCGGTACCGTGGTGTTCGACGGCACCATCCGCTCCGGTCGCGGCGTGGGCACCTTCGCGTTCACGCCGAACGCGCAGTGGCAGCGCGACATGGAGCGCCTCGGTTTCGACGGCCTGTCGCAGCGCGAGGCCTTCTCCGCCGCCATCCACGACATCACCACCGCATACGTCTCCGACCTGCGTGGCCTCGGCTTTGACGACCTCGACGTGGACGAGCTGTTCTCCTTCGCCATTCACGGCATCAGCACCGACTTCATCCGCGGCATGAACGACCTCGGCTACGCCGACATCCCGGCGAAGAAGCTGGTCAGCATGCGTATCCACGGGGTGACGGTGGACTGGGTGCGTCAGGTGCGTGCCGCGATGGGCGGTTAGCCCGGGCGACGTTTGGGCGAGACGACGAGGCGGCCTCTGCGCGTTTTGCCGGTGCGTCGGCTGGCTCACGCCGTTGTCAGGAAGGCGCTGAAACCTCGAGGGTGGCTGCGACAAAGAGGAGGGTGCAGGGCGGAAGCGACCACCGCCGCGCGTGTTGCGTAGACGACGCAAACGACGGCAGGAGGTCGCAAAGCCCTTTAATCCGGCACCCGACTCTGTAAACTTCTACGGGCTGGCAACCTGTTCTGTCCTCGAGGGAGCCCATGCTGATCAAGAAACCGAACGAGATCAAAGAGTCCCGCGTCACTCCGGAATCGGTCTACCTGAACCGGCGTCAGATCCTCGCCGCGGGCGCGCTGTCCGCGGCCGGCACGATCGCCGGCGGTCTGCTGCCCAGGAGCGCCTTCGCCGGGCAGTCGCCAGCGCCGATGGGCCCCGAGCTGCAGGGCGTCGTCAAGTCGCCGCTGTCGACCGACCAGACCCCCAACAGCTGGGAGCAGCTCACCACCTATAACAACTTCTACGAGTTCGGCACCGGCAAGGAAGATCCGGCGCGCTACGCCGGACAGCTGACCGTCGAGCCGTGGTCGGTGAAGGTGGACGGCAAGGTGGGCAAGCCGGGCGACTACGCGATCGACGATCTGATCAAGCCCAACACACTCGAGGAGCGCATCTACCGCCACCGCTGCGTCGAGGCGTGGTCGGCGATCATCCCCTGGGTGGGAGTGCCGCTGCGCGACGTCCTGCAGCGGCTCGAGCCCGAGCCGAGCGCCAAGTTCGTCGCCTTCGAGTCGCTGGCGCGCCGGTCGGAGATGCCCGGCCTGCGCTACCCGGTACTCGACTGGCCCTATCGTGAGGGGCTGCGCATGGACGAGGCGATGCACCCGCTGACGCTGCTGTGCGTCGGCCTGTACGGGCGCGAGCTGCCCAACCAGAACGGCGCGCCGATCCGCCTGGTGGTGCCGTGGAAATACGGCTTCAAGGGCATCAAGTCGATCGTGCGCATCAGCCTGGTCGAGGACCAGCCGCCCACCGCGTGGCATCGCCAGAATCCCAACGAGTACGGCTTCTATTCCAACGTCAACCCGAACGTCGATCACCCGCGCTGGAGCCAGGCGACCGAGCGACCGCTGGGCGGCTACTTTCGCAAGGAGACGCTCATGTTCAACGGCTACGACGACGTTGCCGGTCTTTACGAGGGCATGGACCTGCGGCGCTACTTCTAGGAGCGCGTGACGACCGCATCCGCGGCGTTGCGCGGCGCTCGGTCGAGCTCCAACGTGCTTCGCAGGACAGCTTCGTTTCATCCTCGCTTGCACGCCTTGCGCCTGCCGCCGTCACGCACTCCTGCGGGCTTCGTGGTCAGCCGCCTGAGAATTACCAATGCGAATTCGAATCTTGAAAGTCGTCGTATGGGTCGTGTGCGCCGTCCCGGCCGCGATGCTGCTGTATCGCGTCTTCGTCACCGGTGATCTGGGTGTCAATCCGGTCGAGACGCTGCAGACCGAGACCGGCCGGCCGGCGCTGCAACTCCTGCTGGCCACCCTGACGATCACGCCGCTGCGCCGCATCACCGGCTGGAGCCAGCTCATCCGGCTGCGCCGCATGCTCGGCCTGTGGACGTTCGCCTATGCCGTGGTGCACTTCTCGATCTATCTCGTCTTCGATCGTTTCTTCTCGCTCTCGGGCATCATCGAGGACGTCGCGCTGCGCCGCTTCATCCTCGCGGGCATGGTGGCGCTGCTGTGCATGCTGCCGCTCGCGCTGACCTCCACCAAGGGCTGGATCCGTCGCCTCGGCGGCAAGCGCTGGCAGCGCCTGCACCGGCTGATCTACGTCGCCGCGATCGCCGGGGCGCTGCACTTCATCTGGAAGGAGAAGGTGCTGACGGTGGAGACGGTGTCCTACTTCGCCATCACCACGCTGCTGATCGGCTACCGGGTGGTCGAAGCGGTGCGCCGCCGCAACCGCAACGCCTCCGCCAAGGCGGCCAGCGCCGCCTGAGCGCTGCCTCAGCGCCACAGCGGCACGCCCGCGAGCCGCGCTGCCCTCCGTACGGTTTCACAGTCCACACACGTCGCCGTCACGTCCACGTTCGCGCCGCGCAGAAGCCCAACAGCACGCTTCGTCGCCGGCGGACCACCTTGACGCCTACAGTGTAGGGCACCTATACTGCCGGGACCCCTACGATGTAGGGCTCCCCGGAGAGCGAAGGTGCAAGGATGAGTGGATCGAACGGGATGCGACCGCCGAGGATCACCCGCTGGTTGCTGCGCAGGCTGCTGCCCGGGGAGGCAGCAGAGTTCGTCGTCGGCGACCTCGAC
>JASFRZ010000476.1:0-3776 GCA_050114655.1 Acidobacteriota bacterium | reverse complement strand
TAGATTCCAACGCCCTTTCATACTACTCGTGGCGCAGGGCGGTGATCGGATCGACGCTCGAGGCTCGGCGCGCGGGGATCAGGCTGGCGGCCAGCACGACCAGAAACAGCACACCAGCGGACAGCCCGATCGACACCGGGTCGAGAGGATGGAGTCCGAGCAGCTCGGTGCGCATCAGCATCGCGATGCCGGCGGCCAGCAAGCCGCCGACGATCAGGCCGGGGACGGCCAGACGAAGCGCGTCCTTGAAAACCGCGCCGAGGACCTGGCCGCGGGTCGCGCCGATCGCCATGCGCACGCCGATCTCGCGGGTGCGATTGGCAACTGCGAAGGCGACGACACCGTAGACGCCGATCGCCGCCAGGATGAGCGCCAGTACGCCGAGACCTGCCGAGATGCTGGCGGTGGCGCGCTGCGGACCCATGCTGCGCTCCACCAGCGAGACGGACGGGATGACCAGGGGAAAGGGCAGGGTCGGCGCGACGGCCAGGATCGCCTCCTGGATCGGAGACACCATCGCCGAAGGTGCGAGCGCCGCGCGCACGACCACCAGTGCCCTGAGGCCCGTGCGCTCGTAGGCGAGGAACTGCTGCCGCAACGGCATGAAGATGTGCGGCAGGTCGCGGGTGGCGGTGCTGGATGCAACGTGCTCGGCGATCCCGACCACGGTCAGGAAGGGGTCCGCCGCGCTCTCGGAGCGGTACTGCAACCGCTTGCCGAGCGCCTCTTCCCCGGGCCAGAGAGCATCGGCGAGATCCTCGGTGATGACCACGACGCGCTCGGCGGTCATGTCGTCGCCGGCATCGATGCCGCGGCCGCGGACGATGGACGTGCCGATGGTCGCGAAGAAGCCTTCGCTCGCCTGGGTGAACTCGACCAGCTCTCCGCCTTCCGCGTCGAGGTCCTGGTCGGCACGCCCGACGCGCGCGAAGTTGCCACTCAGATCGAGCGGGATGCCGTCGGCCAGCGACACCGCCGTGACACCGGGCACGGCGCCGACGGCGTCGCGGATGCGCCCGGCCAGCGACATCGCTTGCTCGAACGTTGGCTGCGATTCCGGGGTGATGCGGACGTGGGTGATCAGCAGTCTCTCCGGCACGAAGCCGAGCCCCCGCTGCTCGACCCCTTCGATGGCGCGAACGAACAAGCTGGCGGTCAGCACCAGAGCCAGCGCGATGCCGGTTTGCGCCGAGGCCGCGAAGCGATGGATGCGACCGGCGCGCCGGCCGCCGGCGTCGTCCTTGAGCGAGGGAAGCAGCTGCGGCTGGCTGAACCGGATGGCCGGCAGCATCCCGATGGCCACGGTCGCGGCGAGCGTCAGCCCGATCGAGAACAGCAGCACCGTCGTGCTCGGCCGAAAGCTGACGTCGGTCATCGCGACACCCAGTCGCTCGGGTGTCGCGAAGCCGGTGATCCAGAAGCCCACCGCCGTACCGAGCGCTCCTCCCACCAGCGCCAGGATCGTCGCCTCGGCCATGAGCTGGCGCACAAGCCGTGTCCGACCCGACCCCAGCGCCATGCGCACGGCGAACTCCCGCTCGCGCACCGCGCTACGCGCCAGCATCATCCCGGCGACGTTGCCGCAGATGATCAGCAGGAGCATGACCATGAAGACCATCAAGGCGACCACGACCAGCATGTCGCCGGTGCGGTTCTGCGCCGGGAAACGCGCCAACGGGCGCGCCAGCACGCTGCGGTTGCGGTTGGTCTCCGGGTACTCCTGCGCCAGCGACGCGAACGCGGTGCGCAGGCTGGCGGTGGCCTCGTCGATGGTCGTGCCCGGGTTCATGAGGGCGAAAACGTTGATCCATCCGCGTTCGCGGTCGCTCGCCAGGTTGTCGGTGCCACGCAGCGCCGCGTGCTGGGTCAGCGGCGCCCACAGATCGGTCTTGCCCGACAGCGGCCGCACTCCCTGGAAGTCCGCCGGCGCCACACCGATGACCGTGTAGGGGACCCCCTCCAAGGTCATGGTGGCGCCGAGGATCGAGTCGTCACCCCCCAGGCGCTTCTGCCACAGATTGTGGCTGACGATCACGACGGGATGTTGCCCCGGTCCGGAGTCCTCGGCAGGCAGGAAATCGCGGCCGCGTGCCACGGTGACGCCGAGCATGCGAAAGAAATCCGCCGACACGAAGTCGACGCTCACCGGCTCGCTGCCGTCGCCGCGGGTCCAGCTCACCTCCGCCTGTGCCAGCGCGGCGATGGTCTCGAGCGTGGTCGTGGCGCGTCGCGCGTTGACGAAGTCGGGATAGGTCCACGCCCACAGCTCGTCGGTGCCGTTCAAGGGGACGGTCTCGACCACCCGGGCGTGCTCGGGAACGCCCGCTACCGGCTCGAACCACACTTCGTCGACGATGGTCGCCAGCGCCGTATTGACGCCGATGCCGACGGCCAGCGAGAGGACTGCGACCAACGCGAATCCCGGAGCACGGAGCAGGCCGCGCAACGCGATGCGCAGGTCGCCGTCGAGGTCGGCGAGCCAGGCGACCGGCGAGCGGTGGGCGCTGATGGAGCGATGCGGTTGTTGTCTGCCCCCGCCGCCCCCGGCTGCCCGGGTACGCGCCCATCGGCGGATCCGGCGCCGCGTCCGCAGCCCTTCCTTGACGACGTTGCCGCACGATGCCAGCGTGTACCACAGCGCCGGCCCATGTCCCTCGCCGGCGGCGAGCTCGCGGTACTCGCGCACGAAGGCGTCGAGCATCTCGCTGCCGTAGTGCTCGCGCATGCGCCGGGGAAAAGCGTGCAGCGACACGGCGAAACAGTGACCGGCTACCGTCGACGGCCGCGGCGTTCCTCTCATCGTCCCGACTCCGGCAGAATCTTCTCGGCGCGGGCCAGGTCCACCAACGCCAGCAAACGCTCGGATTCCGCCCGCGCCACCGCGGTGCCGAGCTCGGTGCGCCGGTAGTAGCGGCGCTTGGGTCCGCCGCTCTCCTCGGGCGCCGCCCCATCGACCTCCTCGAGCAGCCCGTCTTCGGTCATGCGGGCGATCGACGCGTACAGCGTTCCGGGGAGAATCTTCTCGCGGCCATCGGTCTTCTCGGCCAGCGCCTGCATGATGCCGTAGCCGTGCATCTCGCCGTCGCCGAGCACGAGCAGTACGCGCAACACCGTGTGGCTCAGCGGCAGATGATCTTGCGGGCTTTGCGACTGCTCCCTGGCGCTCACGGCTTCCTCCCCAGGTCGATGGTATCCGGTGGTACCGGGTTGGGATTCGCTCCCCGGCGCCATTATCTAGCTATTACGAAACGAACTATAGTTTGTTTCAGAATAGTTTGCCGGGCACCCGAACCTCGGGGACCGAGCTCCGTGGACGTTTGCGGCGGCGTGGAGGGGCGCCGCCGCTCGTGCGAACATGAGGGGCGTCCCAAAAGATGCACGATCGCTTCTCGATGCCCGATCGTGCCAAGGAGGTCCCCGTGAAGCGTTCCTTGCAGGTTCTCGCGCAGCTCTTCCTTTCCCTCCTGCTGATCGTCGTCTCGCTCGGCACCGCGCCGGCACAGACGGCCGCCGCGGGCCCCGGGCCGGCGGCCCCACCTGCGATCGTCGGTACACCGGCGACGGGTGCCGTCCCCGCGCAGGACGATCCCAACGTCACCGTCGATCCCTCCCTGCTCGAAGCCTACGAGTACCGCTCGACCGGCTTCACGCGCGGCGGCCGCGCCACCGCGGTGACCGGCGTGCCGGACGACCAGCTCACCTACTTCGCCGGTTACACCGGCGGCGGGGTGTGGAAGACGGCCGATGCCGGCATCACCTGGAACAACATCTCCGAC
>JASFRZ010000475.1:0-3808 GCA_050114655.1 Acidobacteriota bacterium | reverse complement strand
CGTTCAGCGCCGCGCGCGCGGGGTAAGCTCGACCTCGGAACGCTCGCCGTTGCGCACGTAAACGACCTTGACCGGGACGTCGATCTTGAGCGCGTCGAGCACGTACATGTAGTCGTAGATGTTGGTAATCGTCTGGCCGGCGAGCTGGACGATCACATCGCCCTGCTGCAACCCGGCCTCGGCCGCCGGCCCGCCCTCGACGACGCCCCCCAGCAGCAGGCCCTCGACCTCGGCGGCGTAGTCGGGAATGGTTCCGGTGAACACCGTCACCGTATCCCGCGAGCCACCCTGCGGGGCGCTTTGCGGCACCGCTACGAAGGTCGGCGCGGCGTCCTCGTTGGCGACGCGCCGCGCCAGCAACGCGCCGAAGCGGGCGACCCTGTCGAGGTCCTCGTAGTTGATCAGATCGGCGTCGTCACGCGGGCTGTGATACTGCTCGTGCGTGCCGGTGAAGAAGCTCAACGTCGGCACCCCGACGCGGTTGAAGGCGGTGCTGTCGGTGGGCACCCAGGGATCGTCCTGGGTGCGCACGTCGAAGCCGATCGGCACGTTGGTGCGCTCGATGAGTGCGGGCCACATTTCGCTGCTCCCCACCGCCTGGATGGTCAGCACGTTGTCGCGCGCCCGGCCCACCATGTCGAAGTTCAGGTAGGCGGCGATGCGATCGGCGCCGGGCACGTCCGCGTCGGCAAACGCCTCGGATCCCAGCAGGCCGAACTCCTCTCCCGACCAGAACGCCAGCACGATGCCGCGCTCGCGCGACATTCCGGCGAGCTGTGCGCCGGCCTCGATCACCGCGGCCACCCCCGAGGCGTTGTCGTCGGCACCGTTGTGAACCTGGCCGACCTCGTCGCCGCGCGCCAGCGAGCTGCCGTTGCCGCCGTGCCCCAGGTGATCGTAATGCGCGCCGAGGACGACGAAAGGCCTGTCCTTGGTCGGCGCGGTGGGATCCGACGGCGGCAGGTAGCCGACGACGTTGTATCCGGTCGAGTGCTGGCGCTCCACTTTGACGTCGAGAGTTACCTCGACAGCGGGAAAATCGAAGCCCGCAACGTGCGGGTTGCCGGTATCGAGCTCCTCCTGGATGCTGGCGAGGGTGCGCTCGGGAACCGCGGCGAAGAGATCGTCGGCGAGCTTGCCGGAGATCGACGCGGCGACGATACCCGAGCCCGCCACGGCGGAGTCGAACGACATGTCGATGAGCTCGCCGGCTCCCGGCGAGCGCGGGCCGGTGACCACCAGCAGGCCCACGGCGCCCAGCTCTCGGGCCTGCATCGCCTTGCGTCGCAGGTCGGAGTACTGGCCGAGCAGCGCGCGCGCCTCCTGGTCGACATCCTCGGGAATGTAGCGCAGCACCACGGCGATCTTGCCCTCGAGGTCGAGGGTGGCGAAGCTGTCGTACGGGTAGCCCTGGCTCTCCGGCACCTTGATGCCGTAGCCGGCGAAGACCAACGGCCCGCTGACCGCGTCGCTATCGGAAAACGCGAGCGCTCGAATGTCGTCGTCGCTGCTGGCGATCCCGCCCGCCAGCAAACCGCCGGAGGCTTGCAGCCGCGAGCCGGCGTCGGTGATGCCCGATGTGAAATCGAACGGCAGCCGGTATCCGTCCTCGCCCGGCAAGGGCTGCGCGCCGAAGGCCTGCAAACGCGTCACGATGTAATCGGCTGCTTTGGCGGCATCCGGGGTCCCGGTGAGGCGGCCGCCGAGGGCGTCGGAGGCGAGGTACTCAACGGTCGCGCGCGATCCCTCCGCCCCTTGCTGGGCACCCTCGATGCCGATTCCGAGCGACTGCGAAGGGACCGCCAGAGCCGCCAGCAGCAGGCCCGCCAGCGCCCACGCGGCAGCGCCGGTCAACGAAGACGGCCGGTAGCGTGTGACTTCGGTTCGGATGTTCTTCCGCTTCGCGCTTTTCATGACCTCGTCTACCTCTGGCGCAACGGCGCCGCGGCGAGCAGCTCGAGCGCCTTCTCGTGATTCCACTCGGCGATGAAGATCTGACCCGAGCCGCGCGCACCGTCACTGTGGCGACTCGACGTCCAGGCGAGCTGGGAGCCGTCGGGCGAGGGCACCGGGAGCCCGTCGAAGCCGTCGGTCGTGGTGACCCGCACCGGCTCCTTGGTACCCGCGGTGTCGACCATGTAGATCTCGAAGTTGGTGAAGCCCATCTTGTTGCTGGCGAACAGGATGTACTCGCCCGACGGGTGCAGGTACGGCGCCCAGCTCAGCGAGCCGAAATCAGTGATGCGCTGCTGGTCGGTGCCGTCGGGCTTCATCGTCCAGACGTCGGCCATCAGCCCGTCCTCGGTGAAGCGGCGCCACACGATGCGCGAGCCGTCCTGAAAGAAAAACGGGCCGCCGTCGTAACCCGGCACGTCGGTCAACCGGGTCAGCTCGGAGCCGTCGGCGCGCATCACGTAGATGTCGGCGAAGTAGGCTGGGTCGGCCTCCAGCAAACGCTGCTCCTCCGCGCTCAGCTGGTGATCGTACGCCTGGCGGTTGGAGGAGAAGACGATCCACTCGCCGTCCGGCGAGACGCTCGCCTCGGCGTCGTAGCCGAGCGCGTCGGTCAGCCGGATGAGCGTGTCGGGGTCGACCGCGCCGTCGGGGGCGGCCGCCCGCACCGCCGGGCCGGGCGCCAGATAGACGTCCATCTGCGGGTCGTAGTCCCAGGCGTAGCGGCGCTGCTGGCCGGATTCGCGGAACTCGATCTCCTCGCGCTGATAGCGCTCGCTGTTCGGATCGTGGTGAGTCGACGAGAAAATCACCGCCCCGGTTCCGGGCTGGAAGAAGGAGCAGGTGGTCTTGCCGATACCGGGCGAGACTCGCAACGAGTCGCCCGTCTCCAGATCGAGGACATAGATCTGGTAGAACGGGTTATCGGGTTCGCGCTCACTCTGCAGCGTCATGTAGCGGCCGTCAGGCGAGAAGTAGCCTTCGCCCGCCCGCGGGCCGTCGTAGGTGAGCTGGCGGATGCGCGTCAACAACATCGACTCGTCGTAGTCGGGCGCCGCCTGCGCAGCGGAGCCGACGACCAGCGGCGTCCGATGGTCGCTTTGGGCGACGGCCCGGCCCGACGTCAACGAGGTCGCGGCGACGACCACCGCGGCGCACCCGAGTGTGGCGAGAAAACAGCGTCGGATCATTACTCGGTTGGACACGAAGAACTCCTCGGAGAGAATCGCAGGAGACTGAATTGTACCCTTTGACCGCCCGGGGCGCTCCTGCGCCGCGGGGGGCGAGAGGAAAGGTGAACGTGGCGCCGGCCGAGCAAAGAACGATGCGACTGCTGATCGCCGCCGGCGGAACCGGGGGACACATCTACCCGGGGCTCGCCGTCGGGCACGAGCTCGTCGCGCGCCACCCGGACGCCGAAGTGATGTTCGTCGGCACCTCGCGCGGGCTCGAGGAGAAGATCATCGGCGGCGCCGGGTTCCCGGTGCGTCCGTTGCGTGCCGAGCCCCTGCGAGGAGGCTCGTTGGGGCGCAAGATCAAGGGGGTGTTGGCGCTGCTGCCGGCGCTGCGCGACGCCGGACGGCTGCTCCGAGAGGTGGAGCCCCATGCGGTCTTCGGCGTCGGCGGCTACAGCGCCGGCCCGTTGATGCTGATGGCTGCGCGACGCGGCATCCCGACCATGCTGCTCGAGCCCAACGTCGAGCCCGGGCTGGCCAACAAGTGGCTGGCACGCTTCGTCGACGCCGCCGCGGTGGCGTGGGAGGAGACCGGGTCCCACTTTCCCGGCAAAGCATTGGTGAGCGGCAACCCGATCCGTTCCGAGATCGCCGCCGTGCCCGAGATTGGCGCCATCGAA
>JASFRZ010000474.1:0-3812 GCA_050114655.1 Acidobacteriota bacterium | reverse complement strand
AGACTGACCGGACTCGCGATGGTCACCGCTTCTTTCATTCGCGGAAGTTTGATCATCAGGGGCACCCGCAGCAACTCGTCATAGACGGAGTGCCCGTGCTCGAATCCGCCGTGCTCGAAGAACTCTTCCCCGTGGTCGCTCGCGAAGACGATCAGACTGTCCTCGTACCATCCCTTGCGCTGGAGCAGCTCCAGCACCTGTCCGATAGCGTCGTCGACCTCACGCACTTCCGCATCGTAGAGGACTTCGATACGACGTCGTTCTTCTTGGGTGGGAACCCAGTGACCCGTCCGGATGCTGCGCAGGTCATTGCCGTCTACGCGGTCGAATTCCGCGCCTTCCTTCGCCGGCGGAGGCGATGGCGGAGCGTACGGCAGGTGCGGATCGAAGTAGTGCAGCCACAGAAAGAACGCCCCGTTCGGCTGCTCGACCAGGAAGTTGCTGGCGAAACGTGTCAGATCGTCGGTCGAGACATACACCAAATTCCAGGGCGCCCGAGGCCCCCAACGCTCGAGCAACCGCTCTCCGAGCATGCTCCCGCGCTGCGGACGCGGGAACCACGTATAGCTTTCGAACCCTTTTGCAAGATTGGCCCGAGGAGCCAGGAAAGGGTTGTCGCCGATTGCCGCGGTGCGGTAGCCAGCCGCGTGGAGCCGCTCGGCCAGTGTTGTGAGGGCGTCCGGGAATACGTTGCTGCTCTGCACCGTGCCGTGCACGGCAGGATCGAGCCCGCTGAAGATGGACGCAAAGGAAGGCAACGTCCAGGGCGCGGTCGAACGCGCGTTCGTGAATATGGCCGACTGGTCGCCCAGGCGGTCGAGATTCGGCGTGAGGCTCTCGCCGCTATCCGTTGCATGGGATCCGACACGGTCGGCGCGTAGCGTATCTACGGTCAGCAGGATAACCGGACCGACATCAACGGATCCGGTTGCCGATGCGTTCAAAGGCGCAGGGGGGCGCACGGCCAGCGCTGCGCCGGCGAAGATGAGGGCAACCAGAGACAGATGGAGGCCGACGGCGGTCGTCGTTCGGCGCACACGACCAGCCACCCGAAGAATCAGGGCGATCGCCAAGGCCGAGATCCCGATCGATGCGGCTCCCCCCAGCGAGCGCACCGGGATTCGATAGTCGGCATACCAGGTGTACACCAGGGTAACGAGAGCGATGAATGGCATGGCACTTGCCCATCGTCGAGCTCCCTGCACGGCCGCCACACCGGCGTGGTCGCGCAGGCGCATCCAGGCGAGGCCACCGGCGAGCGCAGAAACGGAAGCCAACACTGCGGCGACGAGAAGGAGCCAGGCGTCGCGAAAGACGGGGGCGGGCGCAAGCACGCCGAGCAGTGCCGCAATCGGCACGAAGGTGCACAGGAAGATGGCCACAGCAACGAGGCCGGATCCGGACGCGCGTCGCGGGAATCGCCGTTCCAGCCGGCCCTCCGCAACGAAAGCCACCAGGCACACGAAGAAGAAAAAGGCGGTCGCCGCGGCCAGCGGGGCAAACAGCCGGCGCGCGTCCTCGTAGCGGACGGGCTTGTCAAGAAGCGCCGAGGCGGCGTCGAAGAACGCCAGTGAAAGTCCGACGGAAAGCGCCGCGCAAAGAGCTCTCACTTGCCATTGCCGAGGATCATGGAATCGGAGGAGCGTGTCATCAGGAACCAATCTGGCACGAACTTCGTTCCGGCCAGTTTACGGCACGCAGCTGGAGAAACTCGACCTCATCACGTTTTGCGCCGATCATCCCGAGGAAGTTGCCGCGGCGAAGAGCTCGACCCCGCCCTGGCGATACTGGAACGCCTCGGCGAGATCTTCGTCGACGATATCCTCACGGCCGCCCAGGTCGGCCAGGGTGCGCGCGACGCGCAACACGCGGTGCCAACCGCGCGCGGATACGCCCATCTTCTCGGCTCGCTCGCGAGCGCGTTTCCGTTGCGCCGAAGACAGACCGCAAGCGCACCCCAGCAGCTTGGCGGGCAGGGCGGCGTTGGTGAGCGCCGCTGCATCCGTTCCGAGGTCCAGCTCCACCCATCTCCGCTGCTGCGCAGCGCGTGCTGCGACCACCCGCTCACGCACCACGTCGGACGATTCGCCACGGATCCGGTCCGTGATCAGCTCGTCCAGTGCCACCGGCTCGACGCCGACCACCAGATCGATGCGGTCGAGCAGCGGTCCTGAAAGCCGGCGCCAGTAGCCGCGGACCTGGCCGAGGGTGCAGCGGCAACGATCCGACTGCGGGCCCTGTCCACAAGGGCAAGGGTTCATCGCACCGACGAGCTGGAAGCGCGCCGGCATGGTGACCGCGCGGCCGCCGCGCACCAGGTGGATCTCGCCCTCCTCGAGCGGCTGGCGCAGGCATTCCAGGGCGGCGCGCCGGAACTCCGGCATCTCGTCGAGAAACAGCACGCCACCATGTGCCAGGCTGGCTTCACCGGGACGTGGCGGCACCCCACCGCCGATCAAGCCGACGGCCGTGACACTGTGGTGCGGGGCGCGAAACGGTCGCCGGCGCAACAAACCGCAGCCGTCGAGCTTGCCGACCACCGAGTACACGGCGCTTGTCTCGAGCGACTCACGCTCCGACAGCGGCGGCAGGATGCCGGGCAGGGCACGCGCCAGCAGGGTCTTTCCCGCGCCGGGCAGTCCCGACATCAGCAGGTGATGGCCGCCCGCAGCGGCGATCTCCAGTGCGCGGCGCGGTAGCGCGTGGCCGGCGATCTCCGCCAGGTCGACGTTCGCCTCGGCTTCGTCGGGGGAGGGCGCGCGGACCGGTGCGGGGGTGAGCTCACCGCGTGCCCAGGCAACCGCCTCGGCCAGGGAGCCCAAAGGTGTCACCCGGAGACCCGCCACCGCAGCTGCCTCGGCGGCATTGCCGCGCGCCACCAGGAGATGCTCGACGCCGGCGCGTCGTGCGGCCAGGGCCGCCGGCAGGACTCCCGGCACCGGTCGCAGCGTGCCGTCGAGTTGCAGTTCCCCGAGGCTCACCGAATCGCTGAACGGCTCCGGCGCGATCACCCCCTCGGCGATCAACATCCCGAGCGCGATCGGCAGGTCGAGCCCGGTGCCGCCCTTGGGGCAGTCGGCGGGTGCGAGGTTCACCGTCGTACGTCTCGGCTCGAGGCCGAGGTCGGAGCGCCGGCAGGCGCTGTGGATGCGCTCGAGGCTCTCGCGCACGGCCTTTCCGGCGAGACCGACGATGGTCTGCGTCGGAACGCCGTCGCTGCGGTGAACCTCGACGGTGACCAGGGTCGACTCGACACCGGCAACGACCGCCGAGCGCAGCGCGCCGAGGGGTAGGGGGGACGACATCAGTGCCTCCGAGGACGGATCCGTGTCGCGACCTGCGGCAGGCCGCGTCAAGGCAACGGTCTGCCTTCTAGAGACGGCCGTGCCGGGCAAGATTCCGCTGCCGGCGGGCATGGGCGGAGGGTGTGCCCGTGCAGCCGCGCTCCGATAGGAGGCTCGGGCTAGTTCCGCCCCGGAATACGCAGAGTGTCGCCCGGGTAGATGACGCTGCGCGACGACATGTTGTTGGCCTGCAGCAGAGAGCGCAGCGACACGCCGTGGCGCTCGGCGATGGTGCCGAGTGTGTCGCCGCGGCGCACGGTGTACGAGGTCACCGAGGGCATGGCGCCCCCGCTCGGAATCAACAGCCGGTCACCCGGGTAGATGCTCGATCGGCGCGTCAGACCGTTGGCGGTCAGCAGGGCGTCGAGGTCGACGTCGTAGCGCTGCGCGATCAGGTACGGCGAGTCACCGCGCGTGACGGTGTAGCGCTGCACGGTGTTGACGGCGGCGCCGGCGTTGCCGCCGGTG
>JASFRZ010000473.1:0-3827 GCA_050114655.1 Acidobacteriota bacterium | reverse complement strand
ACCGCTTGCGCTAGTCTCCAAACCGTCATCCCTCGATAAAGGAAACGAAATGCTCGTGCCCGCGGCCCTATGGAAGACAACGCTGACGATCCTCGCAATGACTCTCGTGCCCGGCTTGCCAGCCGCCAGCGGCGTGACCGGTACCGCTCCAGGCGGCACCCTTCAGCAGCTCGTCTCCTTCCCTACCGCCGACGGCGGGGTGGTCTACGCCGACGTCTACGGCTCCGGCGAGCGCGGCGTCGTGCTGGCGCACGGCGGGCGCTTCACCAAGGAGAGCTGGGCCGAGCAAGCGCCGGTGCTGGCAGCGGCAGGCTTCCGCGTGGTGGCGATCGATTTCCGCGGGCGCGGGCAGTCACACGGCGGGCCGGATTCGGACAACGGTGACGCGTACTACGACGTGTTGGCGGCGGTGAGTTGGTTGCGGTCGCAGGGCGCAACCAGCGTGGCGGTGGTGGGGGCGAGCTTCGGCGGCGGTGCGGCGGCGCAGGCGGCGGTCGAGGCGGGGCCTGGGGTGATCGACCGGCTGGTGCTGCTCGCCCACTCTCCGATCGACGAACCCGAGCAGATGCCGGGGGCCAAGCTGTTCATCGTGGCGCGCGACGACGTCTACGGCAACGGCACACCACGGCTGGTGGACATCCGCGACCAGTACGAGCGCGCCCCGGGGCCCAAGGAGCTGGTGGTCCTGGAGGGCTCGGCGCACGCCCAGTTCCTGTTCGACACCGACCAGGCACAGCGCCTGATGGACGAAATCCTGCGCTTTCTGTCGCCACCGAGCCGGTAGGCGGCGATCATTCGCACACCATCCGTCGCCGGCATCCACGAGCCCGGGCCGACACAGTTGGACGGCCTCCGCGTCGGGTAACGTCACGCGCGATTCCCTCATCCGGCTTCACAACGCCTTCAAAGTCCGATGGCACTGTGCGGGTCTCCCCGAGAGAAACCGCGCCACCGAAGATGGCGGTCTCTGACAGCGAACGGGAGGATCTCGAGGTGATGCTGAACGGTTGGTTGCGGGGAGCTTGGATGCTGGCGAGCCTGGCGGCGGCGGTGTCGCCGGCCGCGACAGCGATCACGGGAGAGCAGTCGGCGGATGCCCGCCGCGCCGAAGCCGAGAGGATCATCGCCGCAGCCGTCGACGACGGCTTCGCCGGGCAGGTGCTGGCGGTGGTCGACGGCGATGTCGTGCTGGACCACGGCTACGGCCTGGCCGACGCCGAGGCGAGCGTGCCGGTCGACACTGATACGGTCTTCGCCATCGGCTCGGTCACCAAGGCGTTCACGCGCGCTGCGGTGTTGAAGCTCGCCGAGCAGGACGGGCTGGCGCTGCTTGACCCCATCTCGAAGCATCTCGACGACGTCCCGGACGACAAGCGCAACGTCACCATCGACGAGCTGCTCACCATGCGCGCCGGGTTGCAGGAGTACCACGACGACACCGGCGATCATCAAGCGATGACGCGCGACGAGGCGCTGCGCAGCATCCTGGCGCAGCAACTGCGCTTCGAGCCCGGCACCCACGAAGCGTACTCCAACTCCGGTTACACCCTGCTGGCGGCGATTATCGAGAACGTCAGCGGACAGGATTGGGACGACTACATCCGCGAGCATCTGATCGTCCCGGCCAGCATGGAGCGCACCGGGTTCCACGGCGACGATCTGTGGCCCGACGTCGAGGTCGCGCGCGGCCGCGGCGGGCGCACCTACGGCGACAACGCGCCGCATCACTGGCCCTCCCCGACCTGGGCGCTGGCCGGCGCCGGCGGCATGGTGTCCGATGCACACGACCTGCTGCGCTGGATCCGCGCGGTGCGCGCCGGCGAGGTGCTCGGACCCGAGGCGCTGGCGCGCTTCTACCCCGCCGACGAGCCCAACCGCCTGTACGCCGGCGGCGACGACTTCGGCTTCGTCACCGTGGTGATGGAGATCGACCATGCGGACGACGTCATCATCGTCAACACCAACACCGGCTACCCGGCCTTCGGCCTCGCCGGCGACGTCATCGAGGCGCTACGCGGTGAGCCGCTGCCGTTCGCGGTTCCGGGCCGCGATCGCGGCGAGATCGAGCGCGACACGGGTGGCGGCGAGGTGCGCGCGACCACCGGCGAAGATGTCCCCGACTCACCGCGCGGCCGCGCGGCGATGGCGCTGGTGGAAGCGCTACAGGACGGCTCATCCGAGGCGCTGGAGGCGCTCGTCAACCAGCACTTCGCCGCCGCGTTCCGCGACGGCTTCCCGATGGCGCAGCACCTGGAGATCCTCGGTGAGTTGAGCCGCGAGGTGCGTTCCGCGTCGGACATCAACGTAGGACCCGTAGGCGAGCTGTCCTTCGAGCTGAGGTTGGTGAGTAGCGGCGACAGCGACAGCTATATCGTCGAGCTCGAGCCCACCCCACCGCACGGCATCATCGGCATCGCGCCACGCTGATGTGAATCGGCGCGGCAGACTGGAGCGTCCCGACTCAGCGGATGAACAGCCAGGCGAGTGCGAGGAAGCTGGCGACGCCGAGGGTCACCAGCGCGTAGCCGGCGATCAGCGCCACCTGCTCGCTGGCGCGCTCACCCGCGCGGAACGGCGCCGAGAAGCTGCGCGTCTTGAGGATCATCAGGCCGTTGAGCGTCGCCACGAAAGCGACCGCCAGCAGGATGAAGTACGGGGCCAGGCTGTAGTTGTAGAACATCGCCCTTCCTCCGCGTCCCCCCGCGGAAACGCCCGGTCGCGTCGCCGCTTCTCAGTCCCTAGTGTGCCACCGAGGTAGAGGATCTTGTTCGTGAGAGGACATCCCCCTACTCTCGAACAAACAGTGGAGAGTGCATGATGGGCACACACATCGCGCTGCTGCGCGGGATCAACGTCGGCGGCCGTAACAAGCTGCCGATGAAGGACTTGGCGGAGATCTTCGAGGAGGCCGGGTGTGACGACGTGCGCACCTATATCCAGAGCGGCAACGTGGTATTCGCCGCCGGCAAGAAGCTCGCCGCCCGCGTGCCGCAGGCAATCAGCGCCGCGATCAGCAAGCAGTTCGGCTACGAGGTTCCGGTGGTGCTGCGAAGCGCCGAGCAACTCGCGACCGTGGTGACCGGCAACCCGTTCGCCGGGGGCGACGTGGAAGAGAAACGACTGCACGTCGTCTTTCTCGCCGACGAAGCCGACCCGCACGCCGCCGAAGCGCTCGACCCGCTGCGCGCGCCCTCCGAAGAGCTCGCGCTCGCCGGCGCCCATATCTACCTGCATCTGCCCGACGGCGTGGCGCGCACCAAGCTGACCAACGCCCGTTTCGACCGCGCGCTCGACACAGTCAGCACGATGCGCAACTGGCGCACCACGAAAAAGTTGCTGGAGCTGTCCGCCGGCTGATTGATACGCTCCTTATCGGCGGAGAAGGCGGACCTCGATGGACCTCGAAACGGCGCGTGTTCTGGGGCTGGCGCTCGCCATCGGCGTGCTGGTAGGGGCGGAACGCTATCGCGTGCGCCAACCCGGGCGACAGGAGCCCGCTGGCGTGCGCACCTTCGCCACCATCGGTCTGCTGGGCGGTGTTTGCGCCGTTCTCGGCCACAGCGCCTTCGCCACCGCCACCTTCGCCGCCATCGCCCTGATCGTGGTCATCGCCTATTACCGGCAGTCCGACAAGTCTCTCGGCGCCACCACCGAGATGGCGGCGCTGCTGACCTTCTGGCTCGGCTACCTGGTCAAAGAGCACGAGGCGGCAGCGCTCGGTTGCGGCATCGTGCTGGCCATCCTACTGGCCGCCAAGCGGCCAGTGCACGACTTCGTCAAGGGTCGCATCAGCGATATCGAGTTCTGGGACACGCTCAAGTTCCTCG
>JASFRZ010000472.1:0-3837 GCA_050114655.1 Acidobacteriota bacterium | reverse complement strand
GTGCTGGTGCGGGTCCATTCCGAGTGTCTCACCGGCGATGCCTTCTTCTCGCAGCGCTGCGACTGCGGTCCTCAGCTCGAGACCGCCATGCAGCGTATCGCCGAGGAAGGGCGCGGCATCATCGTCTACCTGCGTCAGGAGGGCAGGGGAATCGGCCTGGTGCACAAGCTGCGCGCTTACGAGCTGCAGGACGAGGGCGCCGACACGGTGGAAGCCAACGAGGCGCTGGGCTTCAAACCCGACCAGCGCGACTACGGTATCGGCGCGCAGATCCTCAACGATCTCGGGGTCAAGAAGCTGCGCATCATGACCAACAACCCGCGCAAGTTCGTCGGCCTGTCCGGTTATGGGCTGGAGATCGTCGAGCGCCTGCCGATCGAGGTCGAAGCCACCGAGACCACGCGTCGCTACCTGGAAACCAAGAAGCACAAGCTGGGCCACGACCTCAGCTCGGTGTAAGCCCCGAGAATCGATCATGTTCGAGCAGATCAACCAACGCTTGCAGAAGACGCTGAGCATGCTGCGCGGCGTGGTGCGCGTCGACGAGGCCAGCCTCGGTGCCGCGCTCAAGGACCTGCGCATGGCGTTGCTCGAGGCCGACGTCAACTACGGCGTGGTGAAGAGATTCCTGGCGACGGTGCGCGAGCGCGCCCACGGCCAGGAGGTGCTCGAGTCGCTCACCCCGGGCCAGCAAGTGGTCAAGGTGGTGTACGAGGAAATGACGGAGATCCTCGGCGGCGCGCGTGTGCCGTTACGGCTCGAGGGCTCCAGCCCGCACGTCGTCATGCTGGTGGGGCTGCAGGGCGCCGGCAAGACCACCACCGCCGCCAAGCTCGGCCACCAGCTGCGCCACAAGGGCCACTCGCCGCTGCTCGCCTCCGTTGACGTGCACCGCCCGGCGGCGCGCGAGCAGCTCGCTCAGATTGCCGCCGCCGCGTCGCTGCCGGCCTTCAACGGCGAAGGGGAAGATGCGGTCGCGCTCGCGCGCCAGGCACTCGCAGCGGCGCGCGCAGGAGGCCACGACGTCATCGTGCTCGATACCGCCGGTCGCCTGCACCTCGACGAGGAGATGATGGTCGAGGCCGCCGCCCTGGTGGAAGCGCTCGATCCCGGGGACGTGGTCTACGTTGCCGACTCGCTCGCCGGCCAGGACGCGGTCAATACGGTGAGCGTGTTCCATGAGCGGCTGCCGCTGACCGGGACGATTCTCACCAAGCTCGACGGTGACGCGCGCGGCGGCGTGGCGATGTCGATCGTCGCCGTCACCGGCCTGCCGATCCTCTACGTCGGCGTCGGTGAGCGCTTCGAAGACCTCGACGCCTTCCACCCCGACCGCATCGCATCGCGCATCCTCGGTATGGGCGACGTGCTGTCGCTGATCGAGAAGGCGCAGGAAGCGGTCGACGTGGAGCAGGCCGCCGAGATGGAGAAGCGGCTGCGCGACGCCAGCTTCACGCTGGAGGATTTTCGCGAGCAGATGCGGCAGATGAACAAGCTGGGGTCGTTTTCGAAGTTGCTCGAAATGCTGCCGATGGGCAAGGGATTCGACGCCAAGGCGCTGGCGCCGGCGGAGGGCGACATGAAGCGCTTCGGCGCGATCATCGACTCGATGACGCCGTGGGAGCGGCGCCATCCGCAGGGCATCGACGGCTCGCGTCGGCGCCGCATCGCACAAGGCAGCGGAACCCGTGTGCAGGATGTCAATCAGTTGATCAAGCAGTTCAACACAGCGCGCAAGCTGATGAAGAAGCTCGGCCGCCAGCGCGGCAACCCGCTGGACATGATGCGTTCCGCGGGCTTCGGGCCGTAGCCAGGCGTGCCGTTCCACCAGGAGGAAACAGCGTGATTTCGATTCACCTACGCAGGACCGGAGCGAAGAAGGACCCGCACTACCGGGTCGTCGTGACGGACAGCACCGCTGCCCGTGACGGCGCCTTCATCGAGGTCCTCGGCCACTATCATCCGCGCTTCGAGCCGGCAAAGGTCGTGCTCGACGTGGAGAAGACGAAGGACTGGATCTCCAAGGGCGCCCAGCCCTCGGACACCGTCAAGAGCCTGCTGCGCAAGGTCGAGACCGGCGCGGTAGACGTCCAGCAGGGGGTCTCGCCGTCCCGCCAGCGCGATGCGCAGAAGCACGCCGCGGTGCGTGCCGCCGCTCCCGCGCCGGAACCCGAGACAGCCGTAGCAAAGGAAGCCGCTGCTGATGCTGCCGACGAGGTCGCCGAGGCGGCTGCGGATGGCGCCGAGGAGGCCGCGGAAGAGGTTTCCGAGGCCGCGGAGGAAGTCGCCGAGGAGGAGGAAGAGAGCAAGGAGTAAGTGCCGCGGCGCGTAGGCGCCGCCAGGTAGCCGGGATCATCGGAGGTCCCGGATTCCCCCCGCTCACACTCAACACACCGCACAAGAGGGGAACGACGATGCACATGGAAGAGCTGGTAGGCAACATCGCGCGGGCGCTGGTCGACAATCCCGACGAGGTCCAGGTCAGCGCCGTCGAAGGCGAGCAGACCACGGTCGTCGAGCTGCGCGTCGATCAGCAGGACCTGGGCAAGGTGATCGGCAAGCAAGGTCGCACGGCGCGCGCCATCCGTACGCTGCTCGGGGCCGCGGGCACCAAGGAGAACAAGCGCGTCCTGCTGGAAATCCTGGAGTAACGGGGTGCCCGGCGCGTCCGTTCGTGGGGCGCCGTCGGATCCGGCAATCATCGGCCGGGTGGTTCGTCCGCACGGCCTCGCCGGCGAGGTGGTCATCGAGCCGGCGGGGCGCACCGCGGCGCCGGCGATCGACAGCGCCGCGTGGCTGGGCGGCGCTTGGCGCCGGGTGAGACGACTTTTCATCGACAACAAGGGCCGCTGGGTGATTGCTTTCGACGGCATCGGCGATCGCGACGCGGCCGAGGCGCTGCGCGGGACGGAGGTGGCAATCGAAACCTCCGAGCTGCCGCGGCTGGAACAGGACAACTATTACATCCACGATCTGGTGGGATGCCGGATCGAGGATGTTAGCGGCAACGAGCTCGGCGAGGTCGTCGCCGTTGTCAGCGGGCCGCAGGACTTGCTGGAGGTCGCGCGGGGCAGCGAGCGTTGCCTGATACCGATGGCGCGCGACCTGCTACGCGAGATCGACATCGAAGGCCGACGCATCGTGATCGATGCGCCGGCGGGACTGGAAGAGGCGACGCGCGGCTGAGGCCAGCGCGAGGAACGAGACATGCGGGCGGACATCATCACCATCTTTCCGGGGCTGTTTCCCGGGCCGTTGGGGGAGGGCATCATCGGGCGCGCCGTCGCGGCCGGCCTGCTCGACCTGCACGTGCACGATCTACGTGACTTCGCCGAGGGTCCGCACCGGCAGGTCGACGACGAGCCCTTCGGCGGCGGTGGTGGCATGGTGTTGAAGCCCGAGCCGCTGTTCGCAGCGGTCGAATCGGTGCGCGCCGGACTCGCGGACGACGGCGTCGAAGCCGGCCCGGTGGTGCTGCTGTCGCCGCAGGGCGAGACTTTCCGGCAGAAAAAGGCGGAGGAGCTCGCCGGCGCGCCGCAGATGACTTTGCTCTGCGGCCGCTACGAGGGTATCGACGAGCGGGTGCGTGAGCATCTGGTCGACTTCGAGCTGTCGATCGGCGATTACGTGCTCACCGGCGGCGAGTTGCCGGCAATGGTCGTCGTCGAGGCGGTTACCCGCTTGCAGCCGGGTGCGCTCGGCGACGCCGAAGCGACCGGGCGCGACTCGTTTTCGGAGGGGCTTTTGGATTATCCTCAGTACACTCGACCGGCCGAATTTCGCGGCCACACTGCGCCGGAGGTGCTGCGGTCGGGAAATCACCAGGCGATCGCCGCG
>JASFRZ010000471.1:0-3842 GCA_050114655.1 Acidobacteriota bacterium | reverse complement strand
ACTCGGCGCCGCGGGCGCCGGCGCCGGAGCCAGCGGGGTCAATATCGTCACACGCGCGACGGAGGCCTATGTGCGCAACAACTCGGACGCGCGCGCGATTGGCGCTGCCGGGTTGATGGTGATCGAAGCGCACGACAGGCTCAGAGTCACGGCTGACGTCAACGCCGTCTCGATCGCGTTGACGCCGGGCGTTGCCGTGGCCGTGGGGATCGCCCGGGCCGAGAATACGATCATCTCGACGACAAGGGCCTCGGTCGAGAACAGCACGGTGGAATCGAAAGGCGGCGATCTGTTGATCGACGCCGACAGCGTGCAGCTTTCATCCGACGACGCGACACCCGACGACGGAGTCGTGGACACGCGTGCGAACGCGGAGGGCGTGAGCGTCGGCCTGATCAGCGGCGCAGTGGTCGGCGCGCGGGCCGTCGAGTCTGTGAGTTCGACGGTGGAGGCATTCGCCAGCGGTTCGACACTGCTCGCGAAGGACTACCTCAAGATCGACGCGGACAGCGAACACGACGTCACCCCGTATGTGTTCGGCTTCGCGGCGTCGACGGGTGTGTCGATTTCGGCCGCCGAGGCGATCGGCAAGGTGTCGGGTGCGACGCGTGCGTATGTTGACGGGACCTCCACCATCACGGTGGGCGACGACGCCGACATCACGGCGGACAGCATTGCCTCGGCCACGCCGGAGGGCGAGAGCATCGCCGTCGGCGTGCTTGGGGCAGGGGTCGGCGTTGCCGAGTTCAAGGCGGAGATCACCCGAGAAACCTCGGCCTTCGTCGGCACTCGAGCGCGCGTGCCGAGGGTGTTCAACCCGGCCGCTGCAGTCGACACCATGGAGGACACGATCGAGGTCGGCGTCAATGATTGGGCGACCGGAGATGCCGTCGTCTACGACAACAACGCCGACAACCAAGGCGTTGCGTCGAACATCGGCAACCTCAGCAGCGGGGCGACGTACTACGTCATCGACGCCGGCGACGGCTTGATCCGACTGGCAAGCAGCCATGCCAACGCGCTTGCCGGAACGTATATCGCTCTCA
This sequence comes from Acidobacteriota bacterium, assembly GCA_050114655.1. Lineage (GTDB taxonomy): Bacteria > Acidobacteriota > UBA890 > UBA890 > UBA890 > JASFRZ01. Next base: position 2,796 of record JASFRZ010000471.1, on the reverse strand, counting down.
CCAGCCTGGGGACGGGCGGCGACCACATGTTGACGCCCACCACGGATGTTTCGACGTCGTTGGTGAACGTCGGCAGCAAGCAGGTCAACGTCAAGGCGAACGCGACCCTGACGGCGACCGCCGACAACTTCGTCGGCGGGTTCGGCCTCGCGGCCGGCGCCGGCATTTCGAAGTCCACCGCAACCGTCTACGGCGCCACCCTCGCCTATGTCGGCGAAGGCGCCCAGGTGAACGCGGGCGGCGTGCTGGTGGAGGCCTACTCGGCGGATACCGCGATCGCCAAGAACAGGCTCGTCTCCGTTGCCGGCGGCGTGGGCGTCAAGGACGCGCGCGCGGATGCCACCATCTCCAGTCGCACCGAGGCCTTTGTCGGGGCGCTCTCGGGCAAGGTCGCGGACACGACCGCGATGGGTATCAACGTCGGTACGGCGGGGACCATCCTGGTCGACGCCGACAGCACCATGACGGCGACCGCTGAGTCCAAGGGCGGCGGGTTTGCAGTCGGCGCTTCGCTGTCGTTCTTCAAGCCCACCGCCATCGTGCAAGGTGCGACCCGCGCGTATGTGCGTGACGGTGTCGACATCGACGCCGGTACGCTGACTGTCCGGGCGGGCTTCTACGACGAGGACGCCATGGCCGCCGACCGCGTCGTATACAGCGCCACGGCCACCGCGTTTGCGGTTGATATTTCCTTCGGCGCGACCGTCCAGGACCTCGAGGGCGTCGCCATCGTGACGGGTGTGACCGAGGCCTTCCTCGGCGCGTCCAGGGACACCGTCGGCGGCGGCAACTCGAGCGCGGATATCGTCATCTCCGACACCGATTCGCCGCTGACTGTCTCCGCATTCTCCGATATCGATGCGGTCGCCAACGTCGACGGCGGCGGCGCGTCGCTCGTGGTCACCGTTAACGCGTACAAGCCGCGGGCCGAGGCCGGCGGGGCCACCCGCGCGTTTGCCAACGACGGCGTGAAGCTGTTCGGTCCAGACCCGATGATGGCCGGTCCGGACCTGAAGCTGAAGGCCGATGGCGATGCGCGCGCCGATGCGGATCTGTTCTCACTGGGCCTTTCGGTGGGGGCCGCCGTGGGCATTCTGAAGCCGGTAGCGAGCCTCTACAACGACGTGGAGGCTTACGTCGGACGGAGCCTCGACGCGACGACTTCGGATCGGGCCGACATCACGTTGACCGGTGCTGCGAACGTCGACGCCGTCGGGAAGAGTGTCGCGGAAGCGACGGCGACGGGCGTCGCGATTGCAGCCCTCGTGGGCGTAAACGACGTGAACGCCGAAGCGCGTCTCGCGGGCAAGACACGCGCCTACATCGGCAAGAACACCACACTCGGCGCCACCTCGGTGGACCTGAACGCCAGCGAAATGACGGCGCAGGCAAGGGCGCAGATCGATGGAGGCTCGGGCGGTCTGATCGCTGCAGCCAACTCGCTCGAGCCGATCGCCATCGCTAGCCGGGAGACCGGTGCGCTGGTCGGCGACGATGCCGTGGTCACGCTCACCGGCGGCCTCACCGCCATCGCCCGGACCGAGACGGGTACAGCGCTGGCCGACGCCTCGATCTCGGCGGGTTCGGGATCAGGCGGCGTGGCGGTAAACATCCTCAAGTCCACCGCGATCGTGGGTGACGGCGACACCGACGGCGACGGGACCAACGACGACCTCGACATCACCGGGTTCACGCTTGCACCCTCTTCGACCCGTGCGGCGATCGGGAACGACGCCACGGTGTCGGCGACCTTCATCACGCTCGACGCAAAGTCGAACACGAGCGCTGCTTCCACGGTCACCTCCGGTGCCGGCGCGGGCCTGGTTGCGGGCAACGCGACGACGATCAACGCCAACTCGAGTCACGACACCGAGGCCACCATCGGTGATCGCTCGACGGTGACGGCGACGAACGGCGCCGTGCAACTGCTGGCTAACGGCACCACAGCCGCAACCCCGACGGCGGCTTCGGGCGCCGGGGCGGGCCTGGCTTCTTTCAACGTGACCAAGATCAAGACGGTCGTGTCCTCCGATACGACCGCGGCGATCGGCGGCGGCGGAACCGTGACGGCGGATAGCGTCACGCTCGATGCGACGGCGACCCACACCTCGATCGGCACGGCAAAGGCCGCCGCGGGCGCGGGCGTGGTCAACGTCGGTAGTCTCGACAGCCGCGCAGAGGACAAGGGCTCGGCGAACGTTCGCATCGGCACGGCCGGCGATGCGACCGGCGCGACGATCACCACCGATACCGCGGCCGGTATCAACGCGGACGCCAAGCTCACCAGCATGGTGAATTCGCAGGCGACAGCCTTCGGCATCGCCCTCGTCGGTGACATTGCCGTCATCAAGACGACGGCGCTCAACGAAGGCAAGGCGACCGGCTACCTCGGCGACAATGTCAACATCACCGCCTCAAACGGCGGCAGCTTCGACATGCTCGTCGATTTCGATGGTTGGGCCGTCGGCACGGCATCCGCCGCGGGTGGCGCCATTGTGGAGGTGAAGGACTCGACCGCCGACGTCGACTTCAAGGCGCGCTCCGAGCTCACTACGGGCACCGGCGGCAGCATCCACGCCGACGGCAACGTCAACCTCGGCGCCGAGCTCAACTTCGATCAGACCGCCGGCACGGACGGCGCGTTCCGCACCGCAGCGCAGGGCTATGGTGCGATCGGCGACGCCGACAACGCCGGCGGCGGCGGCGTCTCGGTGCAGACCGGCAACGTCGACGTGGATGCGAACTCGGTGCTCAACGTCGACGTCGGCACCGGCCTGTCGCTGACCTCGGACGGTG
>JASFRZ010000470.1:0-3860 GCA_050114655.1 Acidobacteriota bacterium | reverse complement strand
CCAGATGTCGTGGTTGTCGCCGCCGGCGTTGCCCGAGGTCCAGGTGGCGCCGCCGTCGTAGCTGCGCCGGTGGCGCGTCGAGACGGTGTGCAGCTCGTCCGGGTCGTCCGGCGCCACCGCCATGCGGGTGTAGTACAGCGGCCGCTGCATCAGGTCGTGCTCGGCGCTCGCCATGCGCCAGCTCGCGCCGCCGTCGTCGGAGCGGTAGAGGGTGCCGTGGCCGGGGTCGATCGGCGCGATCAGACCGTTGCTCGACAGCTCGATGAGCGCGTAGACGCGCTTCGAGTCGGCCGGCGTCATCGCCAGACCGATCTTGCCGTACGGGCCGCCGGGCAGACCGCGCGTGGCGGTGAGGTTCTCCCAGTTGTCGCCGCCGTCCTTGCTCATCCACAGCCCTCCGCCCGGCCCGCCGCTGGTGCGCCCCCAGGTGCGGATCAGCAGCGGCCACATGCCGGCGAACAGGATCTCGGGATTGTTGGGGTCCATCACCATGTCCGAGGCGCCGGTGTTGACGTCGACGAACAGCACCTGCTCCCACGTTTCACCGCCGTCAACCGTGCGGTACACGCCGCGCTCTTCCTGCGGCCCATAGGCGTGTCCCATGACCGCGGCGAACACCGTGTCGGAGTCGCTCGGATCGACGATGATTCGTCCGATGCGACCGGACTTCTCCAGGCCCATGTGCTGCCAGGTGTCGCCGCCGTCGACCGATTTGTAGATTCCGTTGCCGGTGAGGATGTTGGAGCGGATGAAGGTTTCGCCGGTGCCGGCCCAGATGATGTTGGTGTTGGTCGGGTCGATGGCCAGCGAACCGATGGCCTGCACCGGCTGGTCGTCGAACACCGGTTCCCACGAGGCACCGGCGTCGGTGCTGCGCCAGATGCCGCCCGAGGCTGCGCCGATGTAGTAGACGTTGGCGTCACCCGGTACCCCGGTGACCGCGGAGACGCGGTTGCCGACCGGGCCGATATAGCGGTAGGTGAGGGCGTCGAGCGGGCCGTCGCCTCCCGGCTGCACACCGCCGCCGCCGCCGAAGCGCTGTAGGATCGGCGCCGGCGTCGCGGCGCTGGGCAGGACGAGAGCGACGACCAGGGTGACGACCAGGAGCGAAATCGCGGACGGAAGGGCCTTGCGCATTCGGGAACCTCCAGCGGACCTGACACGTACAGGTGAATGTGAGTCGAGCTTATTCCTCCGTGGGGGACCTGCCAACACGCGGTGCCGGCGCCTCGCGTTGCGCCGCCTGTGCGCGTGCATCGCGTCGGATCCCCGCCATGACCGGACACCCGAACCATGATCGGTAACGTCAAGATCGCCTTCCGCAGTCTCGTCAAGAACCCCTTCGTCAGCGCCATCGCGGTCGTCTCGCTGGCGCTCGGCATCGGCGCAAACGCGGCGATCTTCTCGCTCTTTCACCTGATGCTGATGCAGCCGCTGCCGGTCGAGGATCCCGACGCCCTGGTCAACCTCGCCGCGCCGGGTCCGAAGCCGGGATCGCAGTCGTGCAACCAGGCGGGTGACTGCGACACGGTGTTCAGCTACCCGATGTTCCGCGACCTCGAGGCGGATCAGACGGTGTTCACCGGCATCGCCGCGCATCGCCTGTTCCCCGCCAACCTCGCCTACGGTGGCGAGACGACGGCGGCCAGCGGCGAGGTCGTGTCGGGCAGTTACTTCGGCGTGCTCGGACTGCCCGCCGCGCTCGGTCGCCTCATCAACGCCAACGACGATGCTGTGCCGGGCGAGTCCGCCGTGGTGGTGTTGAGCCATTCGTACTGGCAGTCGCGCTTCGGGGGGGATCCGTCGATTCTCAACGACACCTTGGTGGTCAACGGCCAGCCGATGACGATCATCGGCGTCGCCCCGGAAGGCTTCGACGGCACAACACTGGGCAGCCAGCCGCAGGTGTTTACGCCGATCACCATGTTCGAGGCGCTCAACACGCGCTGGAGCGGGATGTTCGAGAACCGGCGCACCTACTGGCTGTACCTGTTCGCGCGCCGCAACCCGGGTGTCGATATCGAGGGTGCGCGCGCTGCGCTCGGCGCGCAGTACAGCGCGATCCTCAACGATGTCGAGGCGCCGCTGCAGACCGGCATGAGCGAGGCGACGATGGAGCGCTTCCGCGCCCGCAAGATCGGCATCGAAGAGGGCCGGCGGGGGCAGAGCGGACTGCACGCCAACGCCGCCGCGCCGTTGGCGCTGCTCAACGGGGTCACCCTGCTGGTGCTGCTGATCGCCTGCGCCAACATCGCCAACCTGCTGCTCGGGCGGGCCGTGGCGCGCGCCGGGGAGATGGCGGTGCGCCTGTCGGTCGGCGCCAACCGCCGCCATCTGGTGATCCAGCTGCTTACCGAGTCGCTGCTGCTCGCCATCGCCGGTGGCCTCGCCGGCCTGCTGGTGGCGCGCTGGACGCTGAGCGGGATCGTCGCGCTGCTACCCGCAGAGGCCCTGACCGGCTTCCACCCGACGCTCAGCGGCGCGGTCCTCGCCTACACGGCCGCCACCGCACTCGGCGCGGGATTCCTGTTCGGCCTGTTTCCGGCGCTGCTGTCCACTCGTCCCGAGGTGCTCTCCGCCCTCAAGGGTCAGGCGGGTCAGCCGGCCGGTGCGCGCTCCGCCGCACGCTTCCGCAGCGTGCTGACGACGGCGCAGATCGCGTTGTCGATGGCCCTGCTGGTGGCCGCCGGCCTGTTCATCCGCAGCCTGTCGGCGGTGAGCCGCATCGACCTCGGCCTGGATGCCGCCAACGTCGTCACCTTCGGCATCTCGCCGGTGCGCAACGGTTACGAGCCGGCCGCCTCGCGCGCGCTGTTCGAGCGCGGCGAGGACGCGCTCGCCGCGCTGCCGGGCATCAGCAGCGTGACCGCCTCGATGATCCCGATCCTGGCATCGAGCAGCTCCTCCTCCGGTGTGCGCGTGCAGGGCTTCGAGGCGGATGCGGACACCGACACCAGCGCGGCCTGGAACGTCATCAGCACCGACTACTTCCGCACCCTGGGGGTTCCCCTCCTCGCCGGGCGCGAGTTCACCCGCGCGGACACGCTCGAGGCGCCCAAGGTGGCGATCGTCAACGAGGCGTTCGCGCGCAAGTTCGGCCTCGATCGAGACGCGGTGGGGCGGCGCATGGCGGTCGGCGGCTCCGGTGACGACGAGCTCGACATCGAGATCGTCGGCCTGGTCCAGGACGTCAAGTACGCCAACGCCAAGGACGAAATTCCGCCACAGTACTTCCTGCCGTACCGGCAGGTCGAGGATATCGGCAACATCTTCTACTACGGGCGCTCGCAGATCGACGCACGGGCGCAGCTGTCCGCGATCGCGCCGCTGGTGGCGCGGCTCGACCCCAACCTGCCGGTGGAGAACCTGCGCACGCTGCAGATGCAGTTCGACGAGAACACCTTCGCCGACCGCATCATCAGCACGCTATCGACCGCCTTCGCGGTCCTCGCCACGTTGCTTGCCGCCGTCGGTCTGTACGGCGTGCTGGCCTACTCGGTGGCGCAACGCACGCGCGAGATCGGCTTGCGCATCGCGCTCGGCGCCGAGCCGCGCCGGGTGCGCGGCCTGGTGTTGCGCCAGACTGCCTGGATGACCCTGATCGGCGGTGTCCTCGGTCTCGCGGGCGCCCTGCTACTCGGTCGTCTGGCCGAATCGTTGCTGTTCGAGGTGACCGGCCACGATCCCGTCGTGCTGGCCGGCGCCATTGGCCTGCTCGCGCTCATCGCCCTGGGCGCCGGCGCGATCCCGGCGCAGCGCGCCGCGCGCGTGGATCCGATGGTGTCGCTGCGCGCCGAGTAGTATGAAAGGGCGTTGGAATCTAGCGAAGAAGTTGCGGGCGAGGATCTACATGGCGCGCT
>JASFRZ010000469.1:0-3866 GCA_050114655.1 Acidobacteriota bacterium | reverse complement strand
CGCCTACCTGAACAGGAGCAGATCCGATGAAGATCGATATCCAGCACCGTCCCAGCTATGCCCTCGGCGTTGTCGAGCTCGCCGCCGGCGAGGCCGTGCAGGCCGAGACCGGTGCCATGGTCTCGATGAGCGCCAACCTCACCGTCGAGTCCAACATGCAGGGCGGCTTCCTGAAGTCGGCCATGCGCAGCGTCCTCGGTGGCGAGTCCTTCTTCGTGAATACCTTCACCGCGCAGGGCGGCCCGGGGCAGGTGACCTTCGCTCCCAGCCTGCCGGGGGACATCGAGCAGGTGGAGGTCAACGGCGAGCTGATCGTACAGTCGGGCTCGTTTCTCGCCGGCTCCAAGGCCATCGACATCGACACCAAGTTCGGCGGAGCGACCTCGTTCTTCTCCTCGGAGGGCCTGTTCCTGCTCAACCTCAAGGGCTCCGGCCCGGTGCTGATGAGCTCCTTCGGCGCCATCCACAAGATCACCATGGACGGCTCCGACAACCTGATCATCGACACCGGCCACGTGGTGGCCTTCGAGCCCTCGCTGCAGTGGAAGGTCAAGAAGGTCTCCGGTTGGGTGACCTCGCTGATGAGCGGCGAGGGCCTGGTGTGCGAGTTCAGCGGCCGCGGCGACGTGTGGCTACAGACGCGTTCCAACCAGGCCTTCCTCGACTGGCTCATCCCGCGCCTGCCGACGGCGCATGCCAGCAGCGGCGGTCGCGGCGATATCGGCGGCATCATCGGGAACGTCTTGAGTGGGCGGTAATTGACAGCTCGCTGTGAAGGGCGCGGGGCTATACTGCGCGCGGAGGCTGGCCCTATGGCGATCGATGAGCTGCTGCAGCGAGTGCCCCTGTTTCGACCACTCGGGGATGAGGACAGGAGGCGGCTGGCCGAGCTCGCCGATCGCCGGCTGTTCAACAAAGGCGAGGCGCTGTTCCACGAGGGCGATCCGTCCGACGAGCTGTTTGTCGTCGTCCAGGGGCGGGTCAAGGTCCACAAGATCACGCCCTCGGGCAGGGACGTGATCCTGGAGATCTTCGGTGCCGGCGATCCTATCGGCGCTGTGGCGGTGTACGAGGAGCAGCCCTATCCGGCGTCGGCCACCGCGATCACCGATTGCGTCTGCCTCGCCTTCGCCAGCGTCGGCTTCTTCGCTCTGCTGGCCGAGTCGCCGACGCTGGTGCGCGGCCTGCTGATCGGCCTGACCTGGCGCCTCATGGAGCTGACCAACCGGCTAACCGACCTGACCGGCGGCAAGATCGAGCCGCGAATGGCGCGACTGTTCGTGAAGCTGATGGAAGATCGCGGGCGTCCGGAAGGGGACGGCGTCTTCATTCCGCTGACGCTCAGTCGCCAGGAGCTTGCCGATCTCACCGGCACGACTATCGAGACCTGCATCAGGATCATGAGCCGCTGGGGCAAGGAGCACATGGTGCTCACCGAAGAGGAGGGCTTCCGGGTCCTGGATCCCGAGGCGCTCGAGGTGTTGGCGACCTCCTGAGGGCAGTACGCGGGCAAAACGGGGGGCGCGCGCCCAAATCCGCGATCGTATGACGCTCGTCATACGGTGACGCGCACTGCGGTTGCTAGGTTGCCGGCCATGCGGGCAACCGAGCCATCCCTGATCGAAGCAGCAGCCCGTGCCCACCGCGACCTGCGCCGCCGGGCTGCGTCCACGACAGCAGAAGACACCGATGCGGTGCTCAACCTGGGCGCCGCAGTGATCTTGCACGGCGTGCTCGAGCGGGCGCTGGAATTGCCACGCTGCAGTTACGTTGCGGCGGCGGTCGTCGAGGAGTTGCTCGCCGACCACCAGCGGCTCGCCGAAGACCTCGGGCTCCTCGAGGAGCTGACGCGCTCCGAGTCCGAGCGGCGCCGCAATGATGCCGAGGCGCTGTCGAAGGCGGTGATGGCGCACCTGGCGGAGCACCTCGAGCGCGACGACCGCCTGCTGTACGGCTCCCTGCAAAGGTCGTCACGCAAACCCCCGACCCGGAGGAAAAGCGCATGTTGACTCCCACCGTCACATCCGTATCAACGGCCGCACGCAGCCTGCTGCGACGCGGCTCGAAGCCCCGGCAGGTGCTCGGGATCGCGCTCAGCGCCGCCGCGCTGGTCGCCGCCACAGCGTGTGGCGGCGGAGGAGGTACCGGCGGCGCCGGTGGGGCGACCCCGGTCGCCGCCGCCGAGCCGCTCTCCTGGACCCACTTCGACGCGCCGCAGGAACCAGAGGTGACAACCGATCTCGTTGCGCTCGGCGCGCAGGTCTATGCCGACAACTGCGCCGCCTGCCACGGCGATACCGGTGCCGCCAATGGTCTCTGCGCCGCGTTTCTGTCGCCGGTACCGCGCGACTTCACCACCGGGGTGTTCCGCTTCAAGACCACCCCGGCCGCCCAGATGCCGACCGACGAAGACCTCTTCCGAACCGTTTCGCTGGGCGTGCAGAGCACCGGGATGCCGCCGTGGAAGTACCTGCTCAGCGAGGAGGAGCGCTGGGCGGTCGTCGAGTACGTCAAGACGCTGGCGCCGAACTTCGATATCGGCCCGCGCGAGCCGGTCGATCTCGGCCCTGAGCCGCCGGAGAGCGCCCTGAGCGACTCGCAGCGGATCGAGAACGGCCAACGGCTGTACGGCGTGGCGCAGTGCGCCAAGTGCCACGGCGAGCTGGGCTACGGCGACGGACCGTCGGCGCTGACCCTGGTCGACTCGTTCGGCAACTCGATCCCACCACGCAACTTCCACAAGCTGGGCCACTTCAAGCGCGGTTACACGCTGCGTGACATCGCGCTGACCATCCATACCGGCAACAACGGCACGCCGATGCCCGCCTTCGACTCGGCTTTCAACCAGGAGGAGATCTGGGACATCGCCATCTACGTCATGAGCCTGGCGGAGCAGAGCCTGTCAGGCGCCGGCACGCCGGCCGCCGCCACTGCCGGCGAGGAGCTCGGCGAGCCCGACGTAGTGGTCTCGCTCATGGAGCGCAGCTGGAAGTACCTCCCGGACGTCATCCGCGTGCAGCAGGGGCAGGTGGTGCGCATCGACTTCCAGCCCACCGACAACGGGCTCGGGGTCGGCCACGGCTTCGCCATCGACGGCTACGACCGGGTGGCATTCATCAACGGGGCACTGGTGCAGCGGCCCAAGTCGGTCACCTTCCGCGCCGACAAGGCCGGCTCGTTCACCTTCTACTGCGCCTCGCAGTGCAGCACCGGCCCACTGCACCCCGCCATGAAGGGAACGCTGGTCGTCGAGCCGGCGGGCCGCAACTGAGGATTCGATCATGAACGCACGAACCAAGCTCGTCGTCCTGATCTCGGTGCTCGCCGTGGGCGCTGCGCTGGCCTGTACTCCCGCCGCCGAAACAGGGCAGGGGGACGTGCAGCTCGCTGCGCGCAGCTACGTCGGCGTCGGGGACTGGGACAAGTACTATGCCTTCCTCTCCGGCGGTCAGAGCGGATCCGTCTTCGTGTACGGTCTCCCCTCCGGCCGTTACATTCGCTCGATTCCCGTCTTCGAGCCCCGCGCCGGCTACGGCTACGCCAACGTCCCCGGAACGGATTCCTATGAGCGCCTCGCCGCCACCGGTGGCTTCTGGGGCGACACCCACCACCCGATTCTGTCGGAGACCGGCGGCGACTACGACGGCCGCTGGCTGTGGATCAACGACAAGGCCAACAGCCGCGTCGCGCGCATCAACCTGGCGACCTTCGAGACCGTCGCCGTCGCCAAGATCGCCAATCTGCACGGCACCCACGGCATCGCGGTCATCTCCCCGGACACCGCGCATATCATCGTCAACGGTGAGTTCGAGGGCGAGGTCCCGGCGGGCCCCCCCGACCCCGCCAGCTACGCCTCGGTGATGGCC
>JASFRZ010000468.1:0-3875 GCA_050114655.1 Acidobacteriota bacterium | reverse complement strand
CGCCGCAGCGCGGGCAGGGCTCCTTGTAGCGGCCGTGCACCGCCATGCCCGGCTTGAAGGCGGTGACCTTGTCGGGGAAGCCGTCGCCGACCTCGGCGCGCAGCGCCTCGGTCCAGTGGCGCAGGGTCTCGACGGTCGCCGCGTACAGGCGCTCGACCTCCTCTTCGCTCAGCCGCGAGGTCCAGGTCAGCGGCGAGAGCCTCGCGGCGTGCAGGATCTCGTCGGAGAACGCGTTGCCGATGCCGGAGAAGAGGCGCGGCGAGGTGAGCGAACGCTTGAGGGTGTGGTTGCGGCTGCGCAGCCGCTCGGCAAACTGCTCCGGGCTCGCGTCGAGCACCTCGAGGCCGCCGGGATCGTGATCGGCAAGCGCCTCCTCGCCGCGCACTATGTGCAGCGAGGCGCGCTTCTTGGACGACGCCTCGGTCATCAGCAGCGTGCCGTCGGGAAAGTCGAACGCCGCCAGGCCGATCTTGCCCGGCACTTTGGCGCCGTGCGCCCGCCAGCGAAAGCGGCCGGCGATCATCAGGTGAAAAACCATGAACAGGTCGTCGTCGAGCTGCCAGACGATGCGCTTGCCCATGCGCCGCAGGCCGACGACACCCTTGCCCTCGATGGCGAACAGCGGCGGGTCGAAGGTGCGCACCAGAAATGGACTGGCGACGCGAGCGCGCTCGAGCGGCTGCCCGACGATGCGCCGCTCGAGGCACTCGATGTAGACGGTGACGTCGGGTAGCTCGGGCATGGTCGCTCAGGGCACGGCAGGGGCGCGGCACGACGCATCACGTCGCCGACCGCCTGCGTGTGGGGGAATCACGAGCCGGTGAACGTGCCGCCCTCGTCGGCCAGTTTGCACAGCAACGGCGCCGGCTCCACCCGCTTGCCCTGGTCCTCCTGCAGCTCGTCGAGGGCGTCGCGGATCTTGCCGATGCCGACGGTGTCGGCCCAGAACATCGGTCCGCCACGTTGGCGCGGGAAGCCATAGCCGTACATCCACACCACGTCGATGTCGCTCGAGCGGATGGCGATGCCTTCCTCGAGCAGCTTGGCGCCCTCGTTGACCAGCGGGTACAGGCAACGCTCGACGATCTCCGCGTCGGTGAACTCACGCCGGTTGATGCCGAGACTTTCCGAGGTCTCGACGATGATCCTCTCGACCTCGGGATCGGGGGTCGGCGTGCGGGTGCCCTCCTGGTAGCGATACCAGCCGGCTCCCGACTTCTGCCCGGTACGGCCCATCTCCACCAGGCGGTCCTCGATGTCGGAGGTGCGCTCGCCTGCGGGGCGACTCGCGGCGCGACTCTTGCGGATGAGGTAGCCGACGGTCAGCCCTGCCATGTCGAGCATGGCGAACGGGCCCATCGGGAAACCGAACCGGTACATCGCCGCGTCGACCTGCGCGGGCAGCGCGCCCTCCTCGAGTATGAAATAGGCCTGGTCGAGGTAGGCCAGCAGCATGCGGTTGCCGACGAAGCCCTCGCACACGCCCACCACCACGCCGGTCTTCTTGAGCTGCTTGGCGAGCGCCAGCGCGGTGGCGACCACATCCGTGGCGGTCGCGTCGCCGCGCACGATCTCCAGCAGGCGCATGACGTGGGCGGGGGAGAAGAAGTGCAGGCCGATGACGTCGGCCGGCCGCGAGGTCGCCGCGGCGATCGCATCCACATCGAGGGTGGAGGTGTTGGTCGCCAGGATGGCTCCCTGCCTGCACACCTCATCGAGCCGGGCGAACACCTCCTTCTTGAGGCCCATGTCCTCGAACACCGCTTCGACCACCAGGTCGGCGTCGGCGAGGTCGCCGTAGTCGAGCGTGCCGTCGATGGTCGAGAGCAGCAGATCGCCCTGCTGCTGCGTGATGCGTTCCTTGGCGACGGACGACTCATAGGCTTCCTCGATGCGGTCGAGGCCGTCGTGGAGCTTCTCGTGATCGACCTCCAGCACCTTCACCGGGATGCCGGCATTGGCGAACGCCATGGTGATCCCCTGGCCCATGGTGCCGCAGCCGATCACGCCGACCTTCCTGATCTCACGTGGCGGCGTGTCCTTGGGCACATCGGGGATCTTGCCGACCTCTCGCTCGGCGAAGAAGGCGTGACGCAGCGCCTTGGACTGATCGGAATTCATGCAGCGCACGAAGATCTCGCGCTCCGCCTTCATGCCCTGCTCAAAGGACATCTCGGTGGCGTTGGCGATCGAGTCGATCGCCGCCAGCGGCGCCTCGATGCCGCGCGCGCGGTGGGCGCACTCCTCGCGGTACCGGTCGAAGATCTCGTGCTTGCCGCGCGCCGCCTCGACGCGGCTGTTCTGATCGCGGGTGCGCGGCCGGTCGCGCCCGCTGCCGTCCAGCAGGCGCTCGGCGTACACGAAGCCGGCGTCGGCGGGATCGCCCTCGAACAGCTCGTCGACCAGGCCGATGTCGAGGCATTTCGACGCCGGGTTGAGCTTGCCGTTGACGATCACATCGAGCGCCGCTGGTACCCCCACCACCCGCGGCAGCCGCTGCGTGCCGCCGGCGCCGGGGATGATGCCGAGGTTGACCTCGGGCAGTCCGATGCGCGCGTCGGTGGCGGCAATGCGGTAGGCACAGCCGAGGGCGAACTCGCAGCCGCCGCCGGCGGCGACGCCGTGGATCGCCGCAACGACCGGCTTTTCGGCCAACTCGACCGCGTCGATGAGCTCGCGCAGGTTGGGGGAGCGTAGCGCCAGGTCGGTACCGAACTCGGTGATGTCGGCGCCGGCGGAGAACATGCGCCCGGTGCCGTGGATGACGATCGCCTCGATATCGTCGTCGGCCAGCGCTGCTTCCAGGCGGCGAAAAATGGCGGCGCGCAGCCGGTGGCCGAAGCCGTTGACCGGAGGGCTGTCCATGGCGATGACGGCGACCGGGCCGCGCTTGCTGTAGTGGGTGACTGGGCTCATCCTGACCTCGCTCGCTGTGCCGGCCGCGGCCGGGAGCCCTGGTCGCCGCCGTCTACCTCAGCCTATGAAAGTGCACCGGCGCGGTTTGCTCAAGCCAGCGACAGGCCGAGCTTTCTGCAGAGACGGGCGAGTTGTTCCTGCTCGCTCGCGCTCAGTACCTCCATCGCCGCGGTGATGCGCGCCGCGTGCTCGGGGAAGATACCGGCGATCAGCCTGCGGCCCTTGGGAGTCAGCCGGACGACCTTCTGGCGACGGTCCTCGGCGGCCGGACGGCGGTCCACCAGGCCGGCCTTCTCCAGGTTGTCGATCACCATCGTCAGGTTGCCGCCCGACTTGAGCACCTTGGCGGCGATGTCGCGCTGGCACAACGGCCCGACGTGGTACAGCACCTCGAGAGCGGCGAACTGGCTGTAGGAGAGGCCGTGCTCGGCGAAGAACTGGGCGCTGCGGGAGCGCAGCACATCGGTACAACGATGCAGCTTGACGTACACGTCGAGGGCGCGCAGCTCGGCGGCGCTGCCGCCGTGGCGGGTGGCCGTCATGCGAGCTTCTCCAGGTTCAGAGCTGCGGCCGAGCTCATGTTCGCGGCTCTCCGCCGGACGCCGCGATCCGTTCCAACAGGGCGCGTGCCGCACCGACCTCCTCGGCATTGATCGTGTGCGGCATGTAGGGATAACCGCGCAGGTCGACCACCGCGCCCATACGCTCGAGGACCACGGCGCTTTCCTCGACCCGCTCCCACGGTACGTGCGGGTCGGGAACCGACGATCCCAGAAACACCGGCGTGCCGGCGAGCCCACCGGGGTAGTCGCGCGCCGCGCCCGGCGGGCCGATCAACCCGCCGGTAAAGCCGGCGACGGCGCCGTAGCGGCGCGCGTTGCGCGCCACATGCTCGAGCGTCAGACAGGCGCCCTGGGAAAAGCCCGCCAGCATGATGCGCGCGGGAGGAACGCCGGCCT
>JASFRZ010000467.1:0-3875 GCA_050114655.1 Acidobacteriota bacterium | reverse complement strand
CTCCGAGCTCGAGACCGCCGTGGGCCGAAAGGGCAACGGCTGGGCCGACGTCAACCAGTTTCAGGTGCACACGATCTGGCCGCAGGACAGCCACGAGATCATCCACCTGTACCTCCACATGCTCGGCAATCCGCCCTACATGTTCAACGAAGGCATCGCGGTGGCCTTTCAGGTCGATCCCATCGGTGGCCGCGACTGGCCGATGTGGAACGGTCGCCACGTGCACGACATCGCCCAATCGTATCTGCGCGCGGGAACGCTACCCTCGCTCGCCAGCATGCTCGGTGGAACGGACTTCTGGGACCTCGATGATCGCGTGACCTACCCGGCCGCCGGCTCGTTCGTCTTCTTCCTGATCGAACAAAGAGGCATCGACCCGATCATCGACTTCTGCCGCCGATCACCCAGCATCGACGAGTCGGAGAACGCGACGAGATCACGCTTCCTGTCGGTCTTCGGGATGTCGCTCGACGACGCCGAGAACGCATGGCACGGCATGCTGGAGACGTTCAGCGGTTGAGCTCGATTCCCAGCCTCACTGCCCGGTAGGCTGTCGGGGCCACGCCGCAGGGAATCCGGGACCGGCACCGGCCGGTGCCGTGGCGCTGCATGATTCGCTCACGTTGTGGCATCCTCGCCGGACCATCCGCCGGTCCCGCATGCACGAGGAGCACACCATGTACCGAATCGCCCGCGCCGCCGTCTACGTCCTGGCCCTGGCGCTCGTCACCGCCGCTTTCGTGGCGCCCGCCCTTGCCCAGACGCCGCAGGAAAACGACGAGGCGGCCGAGGCCGCGCGCCGTGACGACACCCTGCCGCTGATCACCACGCGCACGCTGTCGTTCGACACCGACGAGGGAACGTGGATCTCGCTCGACGTCTCGCCCGACGGACAGACCATCGTCTTCGAGCTGCTCGGCGACCTGTACACGCTGCCGATCGCCGGCGGATCCGCCACCCGCATCACCAGCGGGCAGGCGTGGGACATGCAGCCGCGCTTTTCACCCGACGGTACCAGGATCGTCTTCGTCTCCGATCGCAACGGCTCGGAGAACCTGTGGATCGCCGCGGCCGACGGCAGCGATCCCGAGGCGCTCACCGAGGGCGAGCGCGAAAGCTACATGTCGCCCATCTGGGCCGACGGCGACTACGTCATCGCCGACAAGGGCAGCCAGCTATGGATGTACCACGTCGACGGCGGCTCCGGCGTGCAGATCACCGGTACCGAAGACGGCGCGCCGTCGCACATCGGCGCGGCGCTGGCGGCCGACGACCGCTACCTGTGGGTCAACGTGCGCGGCAATCCCGAGACCGGCTTCGACGTGCCTGAGGCGGCGCCCGCGCAGCGTCCCGAACAGAGCAATGCCAACGTACTCGCCGGCCCCGACGTGCGCGACGACGACCTGCGTAGCTCGGCGCGCGAGATCGGCCCCTACCAGCTCGGCGAGCTCGACCGCCAGACCGGCCGGGTGCAGCTTCACACCCACGAGCACACCGGAGCCTTCCGCCCGATGCCCAGCCACGACGGCCGCTGGGTCGCCTACGCGACGCGCTACGACGCGCGCGAGGCCTTCAAGCTCCTCGACCTGAGCACCGGCGAGGACCGCTGGCTGCTGCTCGACGTGCAGCGCGACGAGAGCCAGGGCGGCGGCATGCGCGACCGCGACGTCTACCCGGGCTCCGCCTGGTTGCCCGACTCCAGCGCGCTGATCACCAGCTACGGCGGCAAAATCTGGCGCGTCGCCGTGCCCTCGGGCGCGGCCACCGAGATCCCCTTCACCGCACACGTCGAGCAGGAGCTCGGCCCGCTGGTGAAGTTCGAATACCCGATCGACGACGACACGCTGACCATCTCGCAGATCCGCGGCGCGCGCCCCTCGCCCGACGGCGCCCGCCTCGCCTTCACCGCGCTCGACAAGCTGTGGGTGGGCACGCTGCCGCAGGGGCGCGGCGGCCCGGCCGAGGAGATGGTCGAGCCCTGGCCGACGATCACCGACGCCGTACGGCTGACCGACTCCACCGACGTCGAGCACGGCCCGGTGTGGTCGCCCGACGGCCAGTGGATCGCCTACGTCACATGGAACGATACCGACGGCGGCAACATCTGGCGGGTGCGCGCCGATGGCAACGGCGCCCCCGAGCGTCTCACCCCCACCGCGGCGTTCTTCGACAAGATCACCTACTCGCGCGACGGCGCGCGCATCGTCGCGGTGCGCGGCTCGAAGATGCACCGCATGCGCATGCTGGAGGACTTCGGCGGCCACTCCGCCGCCGCCGAGCTGGAGTACGTCTGGCTGCCCGCCGAGGGCGGCGAGCCCACCGAGATCACCTGGGTGGGCAGCGGCGCCACCCAGGAGGGCCGCAACGAGCCCCACGTCGGCCCCGACCCCGAGCGCATCTACGTGTGGGCCGGGCGCGACGGGCTCATATCGATGCGCTTCGACGGCACCGACGTGCGCACGGTGGTCAAGGTCACCGGCCCCTCCAGCGGCGGCCCCGGCGGCCCCGCGACGCCCGACGAGGTGGTGCTCGCCCCGGACGGCACGCACGCCCTGGTGCGCGCCAGCCGCAACGTCTATCTGGTCACCGTGCCGCCGTCGATGGGCACCGCGCCGACGGTATCGGCGGGCAGCTCCTCGTCGATGCCGCGCTGGCGTCTGACCGATATCGGCGGCGACTTCGTCGGCTGGAACGCCGACGGCTCGCAGGCCTACTGGTCGATCGGGCGCAGCTTCTTCGTCTGGGACCTGGCGCGTGAGCAGGAGGTAGCGGCTGCCGCCGAGGCCGTCGCCGAAGCCGAGGAGCAGGCGGATGAAGCCGCCGATGCGGCGGTTGCCGACGAGCCGGACGCGGCCGACCCGGACGCCGCCCAGGAGGAGCAGGAGGCCGAGGAAGAAGAAGAGGAGCCCGACCTGAGCTACCGGCCGCACCGCGTCGACGTCGACATCGTGATCCCCAAGGACAAGCCCGAGGGCACGGTGGTGCTGCAGGGCGCGCGCCTGATCACCATGCGCGGCGACGAGGTCATCGAGTCGGGCGACATCGTGGTCACCGACAACCGCATCAGCGCCATCGGAGCTTCCGGCACAGTCGCCATCCCGGACGGCGCGCGCACCATCGACATGTCGGGCAAGACCATCTACCCGGGCCTGGTCGACATCCACGCCCACACCTGGGTCGCCTGGGGCGTGCACCGCAACCAGGTGTCGCAGTGGCTCGCCCAGCTCGCCTTCGGCGTTACCACCCAGCGCGATCCGCAGACATCGTCGGAGGATGCGATGACCTACTTCGACCGCATGGAGGCGGGCGAGCTCATCGGCCCGCGCATCTACTCCACCGGTCCGGGCGTCTTCTCCAACGACAACATCCGCAGCCTCGACGACGCGCGCGACGTGCTGAAGCGCTACTCCGAGCACTACAACACCAGGACCATCAAGCAGTACCTCGCCGGCGACCGTAAGGTGCGCCAGTGGGTGATCATGGCGGCCAACGAGCTCGGCCTCACGCCGACCACCGAGGGCGGCTCGAACTTCACCATGAACCTGACGCTGATGCAGGACGGCTACGCCGGCCTCGAGCACACCCTGCCGATCAGCCCGCTGTTCGACGACGTCCTCCGGCTCGGCGCCTTCTCCGGCATCACCTACACGCCGACGCTGATCGTCGCCTACGGCGGCCCCTCCGGCCGGCAGTACTGGCTCACCCACGTCAACCTGGACGAAAACGAGCGCGTGCGACGCTTCACCCCGCACGACGAGATCGACAAGTGGAAGGCGACCCAGTGGTACCGCGACGACCAGTACGTCCACTTCCTGCACGCCCAGCACCTCAACGAATGGCTCGCCGGCGGCGGCAAGCTGGGCCTCGGCAGCCAC
>JASFRZ010000466.1:0-3890 GCA_050114655.1 Acidobacteriota bacterium | reverse complement strand
GCTCCGTCGAGCGGAACATCAGCCGTACCTCGTCCTCGGCCAGCAGGCGGCCGGCGATGCTCCGGCCCTTGGCGCCTCCTCCGATGATGACAACGTGCATGCGTGCCTTCTTCCTGTGTCTGATCAGATAGAGCCTGCGCGCCACCCGATCGCGGATTTCGAGTATCTCGTTGCGGTTGCCGGCCTTGGACAGATAAACGGCGGCGCCGGCGAGGGTCATCAGGCCGCCGAGCACGAAGCTGCGTCCCTCGAGCGCCGGCACGAAGATCCAGCACGACAGCGCGCCGATGACGGGTACCGCCGGGTACAAGGCGACGCGAAACGGTCGGCGCAGATTGGGCATTCTCGACTGCAGGGCGATCACCGCCAGGTTCACCAGGCCGAGCCCCATGAGGTAGCCGAAGTCGCTCATCGAGGCGACGAACTCGATGATGCCGCTGGACGCGAACAGCACGACCACCAGGGCGCACAGCAGCAGGGCGATGTGGGGCGTGCGGTAGCGTCGGTGCAGGGTGGCGAGCCGGTAGGGCAGATGGCCGTCGCGCCCGAGCGCGTACAGCACGCGCGCTGACGCACCGAGCGTCACACTGAACGCCGACAGGCTGGCCATGACCGTGGCGATGATCCCCGCCCACCGACCCCATCCGCCGAACAGACGCTCGGCGGTGAAGATGAACGGTACCTCGCTACCCGCCAGCTCCTCGTAGTGCACTGTGCCCATCATCACCCAGACGACGAACACGTAGATGACGGTGGCGACCAGCAGCGTGATCAGGATGGCGCGCGGGATCGTCTTACCGGGGTTGATGATCTCCTCGGAGGCGACGGTGATGAGCTCGAAGCCGACGTAGGAGATGTAGATCAGCGCCATCGCCGGGACGAACGGCGCCCATCCCAGCGGCGCCACGGGCGTCAGGTTGGGCGCTTCGACGTCGAAGACGCCCAGCAGGGCGATGCCGACGAGAATCAGCAACTCGATCAGGTTCATCACGGTGATGACCTTGATCGCCTCCGACATGCTGCGCACGTTGAGCGCGGTGAAGGTGGCCGCAACCACCACGGCGATCAAAGCCATGCTGGCACCCGGCCAGAAATAGGCGCGTACGGTGAGCGCGAACACCACCGCGTACATGGCACACGCCAGGGTGTTGCCGATCCAGAAGAACCAGCCGGTGAGAAAGGCGAGCGGCCGTGGCAGGGTGCGGCTGGTGAACGAGTAACCGCCGCCGGCGAGGGGGATGGCGGCCCCCAATTCGCTGTAGTTGAGCGCCGTGAATACCGTCAGGCCGCCCATCACCAGGTAGACGAGCACGCCGAGCGGGCCGAGCATGCCCGCCACCACGCCGGGCAGGGCGAAGATCCCCGGTCCCATCATCGCGCCGATGCCGATCATCACCGCGAGGAAAAGGCCGATGTCGCGCCGGAATCCCACGGAGTCCGCCATGCCGACTACCATACCCCGGCGCTCGCGAGGGCAACATTTACCCGCCGGGAACGGGTCGCCGGGCGTTGGGTCCGTCGCCGGCGTGAGCGGCGGCGGTTACTCCAGCTCGTTGCGCGCCGGCGCTACCTCGTGCCGGAACTGTGACTCGTACAGGCGGGCGTAAAGCCCGCCGCGAGTGAGCAGCTGGTGGTGGGTGCCGATTTCGACGATGCGGCCCTCTTCGAGCGCGACGATCATGTCGGCGCGCACCACCGTCGACAGCCGGTGGGCGATGACGAACGAGGTGCGATTGGCGAGCAGGCGGGCGAGGGCCTCCTGGATGAGCGCCTCGGTCTCCGAGTCGAGCGACGACGTTGCTTCGTCGAGTACCAGAATCGCGGGGTCACGCAGGATCTCGCGCGCGATCGCCAGGCGCTGGCGCTGCCCGCCCGAGAGCTTGATGCCGCGCTCGCCGATGAGGGTGTCGAAGCTGTCCGGCATGGCTTCGATGAACTCGAGCGCGTTGGCCGCTGCGGCAGCTCGGCGAATGTCCTCTTCGGTGGCATTGCGGCTGCCGTAGGTGATGTTCTGCTCCACCGAGCGGTCGAACAGGAAGATCTCCTGCGGGACCAGGCCGATCCGCTGCCGGTAGGCGTGCAGGTCGAGCTCGCGCAGGTCGTGTCCGTCGACGAGCAGCCGCCCTTCTGTGGGGTCGAAGAACCGCGGGATGAGATGAGCAAGGGTGGTCTTGCCGGCGCCCGACGGTCCGACCAGAGCGACCATCGTCTGCGAGGGAACCTCCAGGCAGATGTCGCGCAGCACCGGCCGCCCGGGATCGTATTCAAAGCCGACATGATCGAAGACCACCGCTCCGGCGACGCGTTTCAATCGCAGGCCGCCATCGTGACTCGCCACCTCGGGCTCAGTGTCGAGAACCTCGTAAATGCGCTCCAGCGAGGCCAGGGAGCTCTGCATGCGGGGGTTGAGGCTGACCACCGTGTTGAACGAGGAGAACATCTGCACCAGGTACATGAAGAAGGCGAACAAACCGCCTACGGTCAGATCGGCGGTGACGATGAGATACACGCCGGCGAGCACGATGATCGTCGGCGCCACCGCGGAGATCAGCCGGAACACGTTCCTGGTCACCAGGAAGAACAAATCTTGACGCACGTTGGCGCGCACACTGCCGTGCAGGACGCCGGCGAAGCGGCGCGCCTCGTGGCGCTCGGAAGCCGTTGCCAGCACCAACGGGTAGCCGGAGATGCTCTGATGCAGTGCCTTGGAGACCTCGCTCCACGTCTCCCGCGTCCGTCGCGCCAGCCGGCGCATGGGACGCGAGATGAAGTACTGGAAGCCGAAGATCACCACCACCAGCACCAGCCCACCGAGCGCCATGTGCCACTCGACGTAGAAGATCATCACCGCGTAGCCGATGGCGCGCACCAGGTCCACGCTGGCACTGGCGAAGGCATCCGCCATGACGCCGCGCAGGTTGCCGACGTCGTCGGTCTGGCGCGACATCAGGTAACCGGCCTCCTGGTCGCCGTAGTAGCGGTACGACAGGCTCTGCATGTGCCGGTAGAGGTCGAAGCGGACATCGCGGATGACCTTGGTGTGAAACAACGTGGTGCAGTAGCCGATGACGAGCGCGAAGGCCACGCTCAGCAGCATCATGCCCACCAGCACCGTGCCCCAGAAGAAGATCTGGCTGCGGTCGGCGTTTTGCACCGCGTCATCGACGACGCGCCGGACGATCAACGGCGAGATCAGCGGCAGCGGCGTGGACACCACGAGCAGCACCATGGTGATCCACACGTATCCCATGTGCGGGCGCACCCAGGGCCAGAATCGTTTGATCAGCGGCCAGGCCTTGCTGGGCGGCAGCCGCTGAGCTGGGGCTTGCGCGTAAGGCATCCCCGCACGATAGCAGGCCGGGCCCGCCGGGAGGGTGCGATGACGAGCCGCCGCAGGCGGCGGTCGAAACGATGGTCAGGACGAGGGCGAGGGATCAGCCGAGGCGGGCGGCCTGCTCCTGTACCCGGTCCATCCACGCCGAGAGGTTGGCGGCGTACTCGCGCGGCACGCAGTCGGCACAGATCTCGACCGCGCGCAGGTGGATCTGGCGCAGCTGGGCCTGCAGGACGGCGGAAGAGCGGCTCTCGGCGGGCATGCAGCCGAGCAGCTCGCTGAGCACTTCGAGGCTGGCGGCAATCGAGGCCAGGATGGACTCGAGCGCCTGCTCCTCGGGCATCTCCTCGGGGTTGTAGAGCAGGTCGTGGACGGTGCGCAACTCGCCCTCGAAGATCGCCAGGGTGGACTCGGCGCGGATGCGCACGCGATGCGCAGGGACGGACTGCTCGCTGCACATGCGGGCGATGGACTGCAGCTCCGACAGCACCAGGTGCACGCTGGTGCGCACGCGGCCGAGGCGCTGCTCGAAGGCGATCCGGTGGGTATCCTCGAG
>JASFRZ010000465.1:0-3893 GCA_050114655.1 Acidobacteriota bacterium | reverse complement strand
GAGGCGCTGCGCGGCCCCGCCGGTATCGTGCGCCAGCTCGATGGCCCGGAAGAGCGCGTGCACTTCCCGCTGCCGGTCGAGTTCGTCGAGGAGTTCGACCGCCGCGAGATCGATCCCGAGACGGCGATCGAGGGATTTCGCCAGAGGTGGTACATACCCGCAGTGGAGCGATAACACGCCGTGCCGTTGTCACGGCGCTGGCCGTCTTCTCCACGGTCGGCTGCCGGGGCGACGCCGAGTCGCTGGAATGGACGCTCCCGGTGCCGCTTGACGTTTCGGTCATCGCTGCCGAGGCGATCCCTTTCGAGCAACGCACCCAGCGTATCGAGCTGATCGAGGACCTGCGGCTGGGTGACGACCCGGGGGGCGGTGCGGAGGCGTTCTATCGGCCGCGCGATGTGGATGCGGACGCCGCCGGCAACATCTACGTTCTCGATGCGGGTAACTACCGGGTACAGGTGTACGACGCCGACGGTGGGTACGTGCGCACACTCGGGCGCCGGGGGCAGGGGCCGGCCGAGATCGAGCGACCGCGCGGGCTGATGGTCGCCGGCGATCTGGTGGCGGTCAAGACGTACGCCGAGCTCAGCGCGTGGACGCTCGCTGGAGCGCACCGGGGCGATTATCGCAACCTGGCCCATGCCTCGAACATCTTCGGCCGCGCCGATGGCACCTACGTCGCCGACAACGTGCCGGACCGCGACACGGATCCGCTGCTGCTGCACGTCTCCGCGTTCTCCATGGAGGGCGCCTTGCTGATCGATTACCTCGCGCTGCCGCTGGCGCCCAACCTGCGGCCGGCGCCGACGTTTGCCGCGGCGCGCGACGGCGCGGTGTACGTCACCGCGGTCGACGAGTACGAAGTGCTGGCGTTCGCGTCCGATGGGGACGTGAGGTGGGCGCTGAGGGTCGCATGGCCGCGCCTGCCGTCCGAGCAGGTGGCCGATTTGGACAGCGACCGGAGGGAGCTGCCGGAATCGGCGATGCCGGCGCTGTCACACATCGCGGTGGACGGCCACGGGCATCTGTACGTCTATCCGTACCATCCGTCCAGCGGGGCTGCCGCCGGGGTTCCCGTGGACGTCTACGCGCCGGACGGGGAGCGGCTGTTCGCCGGGCTGATCGACAACGTCCGCTGGCTCCGCTCCCGCGGCGACCACGTCTACCGCACCGAGTTCGACCAGCGCACCGAAGAGCAATCGGTCGTTCGCTACCGCCTGTCCGAGCCGTTCTGAGCCATCGGGCGGCTTTCCGCTGATCAGCGAGCGCGACGATCCGGAGGTGGTTGTCGGGTTCCTTACCAAACGATCCGGACCGCGAAGGTCCACGGCTCGATTCCGGTCCGCGCCGGCGCCGTGAGTGCGGAAGACAGGGCCGGGCCCCGATAGATGGTGCGGCGCGCGTCGTGGACCGAGTCGATGTAGGCACCGAAAAAGGTGCCGAGGGGCACGCTGCCTACGGCCATGGCTCCGACGTTTTCGAAGAACCCGCCCTCGTCGCTGATGAGCGCCAGAGCGAAGGCGCCGGCGAATCCGTACAGGGCGCCCTTCAGGGCGCCGTCGCCGAGGGGATCTCTCTCCTTGATGTCGATCGTGTGGATGCCGTCGACCGGTAGCTCGAGGCGGATCTCGTTGACGTCGACCGCTACTGCGCCACGCTCGACCATGACCTCGGCGAGGGTTCCCCGCAGCACCTGACCCGATACGCCGGTCACGATGACGGTCTCGCCGTAGCGCGCGCTGCGCCACAGCTCCGACAGGTCCCGCGCCGGCGGACGCGTTGGCTGCTGAGCCGTCGCCCGTCGAGTCGTGCCGAAGGCCGAAACGACGATCAACCCGACGATGACCACCTTGCCGAGCGACTTGCTCACGATCCGCACCTCCTCGGGAAGCGCTCTGTTCCGTAATGTGAGAAGCGTCCGCAAGACGGCTCACGGGGGGCCTTGCGAGGTTCTATATTTGTTAGTATTGTTTCTATGTTTGTTAGGAATGGGCCAGGGCGAAGAGAGCGAGGGGGAGGGGCGATGGCGCGTGAGGTGCTGGGGGAGCTTGAGCATCAGGTGATGCTGGCATTGCTACGGCTCGGCGACGATGCCTATACGGCGCCGGTGGTGCAGGAACTGGAGAGCCGGGCGGACCGGCCGGTGCGATCGGCGGCGGTGTACATCGCGTTGCGGCGGCTGGAGGAGAAGGGATTGGTGGTCTCGAGCATGCAGCCGCCGGGGCCGGGGGGAGGTCGTGACCGGCGGCATTTCGAGGTAACCGACGAGGGCGTCGAGCAGCTCCGGCGGGCGCGCAAGGCCTACATGAGCCTGTGGGAGGGCCTCGGCACCGTGCTGGGCGAGTCATGAGCGCGGCGGCGGGCGGGCCTCCGCGGATCTCGTCGCTGTTGCTTCGCGTCGTGTTCGCGCGCAATGAGCGGCGCGAGTTCGTCTACGAGCTGCGCATCCTGTACGACGCTCGGCGAGCGAGAGACGGGCGCCGGGGGGCCGACCGCTGGTTTCGTGGCGAGGTGCGCGCGTTGCTCGGATTGCTGGCGCGCGACGGTCTGCGGGGCCTGGCGCGGGCGGCCCGCCGGCCCTGGCCGGCCGGCGCGCTGCACGACCTCAAGGGCGCTTGGGTGGCGCTACGCTCGGCGCCTTCGATCAGCGTGCTTGCGGTGGTCACCTTGACGCTGGGCATCGGCGCCAACGTGCTGATCTTCAGCATTGTCGACAACGTGTTGCTGCGGCCGCTGCCGTTTGCTGAGCCGCAGCGGCTGGTGGCGCTGTGGCCGCGTGCCTCGTTCCTGCGCGCGGAGATCGCCCTGGTCGGGGAGCGCACCGGCACCCTCAGTGGGGTGGGGGCCTACCTCGAGCTCTCCGGCTACAATGCCGAGCTCGCCGGCGGCAGCGAGCGGCTCGCCGCCACCGCGGTGGCGCCGTCCTTGCTACCGCTGCTCGGCGTGCAGCCGGCGCTCGGGCGCGGCTTCGACGCGCAGGAGGCGGAGCCCGGCCACGACCCCGTTGTGGTGCTGTCGCATGCCTTCTGGAGGCGCGCGTTCGGTGGCGACCCCGGGGTGCTCGGCGCCGCACTCACGCTCGACGGGCAGCCGCACACGATCATTGGCGTGCTGCCCGCCGGCTTCACCTTCCCGAACGCGGCGCAGGACGTCGTCGTGCCGCTGGTCATGAATCCTGCCGACGTCGGTCTGTATTGGGGCGCCGGCGGCGTGCGCGCTGTCGGGCGGCTGAAGCCGGGAATCGACGCCCCTGCCGCGCAGGCCGAGCTTCGCCGCATCGGACGCCAGGCGCGCGACATGAACCCGCTGTGGACGCCGGCGGAGGACTTTCGCTCCGCAACCGTGGTGGTGCCGCTGCAGCAGTGGATGGTGGGCGACGTGCAGACCAACCTGTACCTGCTGCTCGCCGCCGTCGGGCTGTTGCTGCTCGTCGCCTGCGTCAACGTCGCCAACCTGCTGCTGGTGCGCGGCCTGACGCGCGGCCACGAGCTCGCCGTGCGTGCGGCGCTGGGTGCCGGTGGCGCCCGCCTGCTGCGCCAGCAGGTGTTCGAAGGCCTGTTGCTGATGGCATCCGGCTGCGGTGTCGCGCTCGGGCTGGCGGCCTACGGTTTGGGGCCGATGGTGCGGCTGCTGCCGGCGGAGATCCCACGCGCCGCGGAGATCGGGCTCGATTGGCGGGTTGCTGGCGCCTGTGCGGCTCTGGCGCTGCTCACCGGGCTCGCCGTCGGCCTCCTGCCGGCGCTGCAGGCCGCGCGTGTGGATCCGCAGTGGGCGCTGCGCGACGGCGGCCACGGCGGCGGGCCGTCGCGGGCGCGGCGGCGACTGTCGGCGGCGCTGGTCGTCGCCCAGATCACCGCGGCGGTCGTTTTGGTCACCGCGTCGGGCTTGCTGGT
>JASFRZ010000464.1:0-3898 GCA_050114655.1 Acidobacteriota bacterium | reverse complement strand
CAAGGGCAAGAACCTGCTCGGCCCGATGCAGCAACTGCGCGATGCGCTGGCGCGGCTCGATCCGTGGAGCCAGGAAGAGCTCGAGGCCACGCTGCGCCAGCTCGCCGAGAACATCGGCGTCGAGGCCGGTGACCTGATCCACGCCACGCGCGTCGCGGTCACCGGCAAGCCGGCTTCGCCCGGAATCTTCGAGGTGCTCGAGCTCATGGGCCGCGAGAACACCCGCGTCCGCCTCGATCGCCTGATCCGCTACCTCACCAAGGTCAAGGCGGCGCAGGAGAGCACGGTGTCGATGGCGAGCTGAACGCGCTCGGCACGCAACTGTCGTGCGACGCGGCGTCCCCGCCGGGGGCGCCGCGTTTTTTTATCGGCTCAGAAGTTGATGGCGAACTTCGCGCGCACCTTGAAGGGGACGCTGTTACGGAAGTCGCCGAAGCTCGGATCGGCGATGTTGGCGACCACCTGGCGCGGATTGTCGTGGCTCGTCAGGTTGGTGACCTTGACGCCGCCGGTGATGCGGTAGCCCTTGATCTCGAATGCCTTGGTGAGCTGCAGGTCGAGGGCGAAGAAGTTCGGAAAGCGCTCGCTGTTGGGCTCGCCGAAGTAGGACTGATCCTCGTTCAGCAGGCTGTACGGAAAGCCGCTGCGCCACTCGACCGCCGGCGTGATGAGAATCTCCTTCGGCAGCTCGAACGTGCCCCAGGCGACGATGCGGTGGGGGGCGTCGTAGCGGCGCACCGCGCGCTCGTTGGGACGAATGATGGCGTCAGGGAAATCGGCGGTCATCAGGGTGAAGTCGTTGAGGTCGCCGAAGCTCGACGACCGCACATAGGAAACGATGAAGTCACCGCCGGTTGGAATGCGCCGCGCGGCGGTGATCTCGACGCTCCACGCCTGCGCCTCACCGCGGTTGGTCAGAGCGAGCTCGCCGCCGGCCGGTCCGGCAAGGCGGGCGAGCTCCACGAGCGGGTCGGAGTCAGCGCTGATCACCACCCCGGTGCCGTCGACGCGCTCGACGACGATGTTGCTGTTGGTGTCGCGGTGCGACAGGCGCGCACGCAGCAGCCAACCGGACCCCAGCCGGTGGCTCACGTCCGCGGAGAGGGTGAGGGTGCGCGGCGCGTCGATGTCACCGCCGGGGATGGTCGGCACCAGCGTGTTCAGCGTCGCCGTACCGTCGCCGTTGAGCGTGGTCTCCAGCCGCGTCGGCAGCTGCTCCCAGGCGATCTCGCCCATGTAGATGCGGCTGAACATCACCCCTGCGCTGCCCTTGATCAGCGTGCGCCGGTCACCGACCGGGTCCCATGCCACCCCGACGCGCGGCGCGAAGCGATGATCGGCGCTGTAGGAGTCGGCCGAGTAGCGTAGGCCGAAGTCAGCCCAAAAGCGGTCGGACAACGTCCAGCGATCCTGGCCGAAGAACGACCACTCGTACTCGTGCTGCTCGAGCTGCGATTCGCGCGTGAAGTCGATGCGCTGCAAAAGCTGGCCCTGCGCGCCGTACACCAGCGCGGTGCTGTAGTTCTGCACCCCTTTCAGGTCGAGCCGGTGGAAATCACCGCCGAGTTGCAGCAGGTGCGAGCCGCCGTCGCCGCGCGGGTAACGCCGCCGCATCACGATCTGCGCCTGCAGATGGGAGGTGTAGCGGTCCTCGCCGTGGAACTGGTTGCCGTCGTAGCCGCCGGTGAGCACCTCGTAGGGCGCGTCGCCCTGCCCCTCGCTGAGCAAACCGATGCGGTTGTACTGCAGGGTGAACACCATCGAGCGATTGGCGTCGGCGCGGTGACGGTAGCGGATCAGACCGGCCTCGGCGTCGTTGTCGATGTTGAGCGTCGCCTGCGGCGGGGTCAGGCCGTCGAGGCCGACGTACTTGTCGTACGACGGGAACGTGAGGCCGGCGAAGGTGAAGCTGTGGTGCTCGTCGGGTCGCCAGTCGAACTGGCCGAAGGCGTTCCAGCCTTCCACGCGCACGCGATCCTGCGAAGGGTCGCCGGGGATGTCATAGACGCGATTGCGATCGAGATGGTATTCGCCGGCGAGCGAGAGATAGGCTTCGCCGGGCTTCAACGGCCCGCTGAACGAGACGCGCGGCGAGGCGTGGCCGATCCCCTGGATGGTGCCGTCCTTGAAGAGCGGGCGCGGGAACATACTCGCCAGCCCCCACTCCCAGCTCTCGCCGCCGGGCAGCGTGGTCACGTCGACGATGGCGCCCGAGTAGTTGCCGTAGCTCGCCGGCGCGACCCCGGTGAACACGTCGACGCTGTCGATCGCCTCCACCGGGAAACGGATGTTGTAGTCGCCCGAGTAAGTATCCATCAGGTCGATGCCGTTGAACAGCAACACCGAGTCGGCTGGCATCGTGCCGTCGATGGCGAGCTGGTCGTTGACGCCGCGCACTACTCCGGGCAGCCAGGGCAGCACCTCGAGCGCCTGCTCGGCAGGCAGCGGCATGTTCTCGATGGTGGTTCCCGGAACGACGCGCAGTGTCCCGGGCGATTCCTCGTCAGTGAGGTCGGCGTCGATCACCGCGGGAGCCTCCGCTTGAACCACTATGTTGACCGAGGTCGCCTGCAGGCTGAGCACCAGCGTGGCCTCGGTGCGCTGCCCCGCGCTCACCGTGACGTCGAGATCACTGCGCGGGTTGGTGTCGGGTAGCCGGATGGACAGCCGGTAGCGCCCCGGCGGTAGATCGCGGAACAGGAAGCGGGCGTCGTCGTCGGCAGTCGTGCTGCGCTCGGTGTTCTCGGGGAAGGGGCCGACGAGCTCGACGGCGATGCCGGGCAGCGGCGTTTCGTCGAAATCCACCACACGACCGGCCAGCTCTCCGGGCAGCGCCTGCTGCGGACCTGCCTGAACCGACGGCGTGACCGAGAGACAGCAGGTCAGGACGCTACCGACGATCATGAGGCGGCCTTTTCTCATGTACCCATGATGGCGAATGCGCCGACAGGGCGCCAGCCTCGCCGCCGCCCGCACTGCCCGGCAAACACGCGGAATTGCAACGCTACGCGCTGCCTCCTACAATTTCCGATTCAGGCTGGGACGTCGTCCAATTGGCAGGACATGCGGCTCTGGACCGTAGAATCGGGGTTCGAATCCCTGCGTCCCAGCCATTTCTTTGCCCTCTGACGATCATCCGCCGTGCCCTTTGGATTCGGCGCCGTGGCGCGTAGACTCAGCGTCGCTGATCCACCTCTGGCAGGCAGATCCGTTTGATCGGTCGATCCCTGGGACCCTACGACATCATCGAGGCGCTCGGCGCCGGCGGTATGGGCGAGGTGTACCTGGCCGAGGACACGCGGCTGGGCCGCCGGGTAGCGGTGAAGGTGCTGCCGGCGGACTTCGCCGACGACCCCGAGCGGCTGGCGCGCTTCGAGCAGGAGGCGCGCGCCGCCGCCGCGCTCAACCATCCGCACATCGCCGCGGTGTTCGACGTCGGCGCGGAGGACGACGAGGACGGCGGCACCACGCACTACATGGTGCAGGAGTACCTGCAGGGGCAAACGCTGAGCGAGAAGCTCGTCGCCGGCGCGCTGCCGCTCGAAGAAGGGCTGGCGCTCGCCATCGAGGTCGGCGAGGCGCTCACCGCGGCGCACCGCGTCGGCATCGTGCACCGCGACCTCAAGCCCGACAATATCTTCGTCACCGAGGACGGCCATGCCAAGGTGCTCGACTTCGGCCTCGCCAAGCTCACCGAGGCGGCGCCCATGAGCGGCCTCGATGCATCGATGTCGCCCACCGTGCTCGGCACCGTCGCCGGTCAGGTCATGGGCACGGCCGGGTACATGGCGCCGGAGCAGATCCAGGGCGGCCCGATCGACGGCCGCACCGACGTGTTCGGCTTCGGTTGCGTGCTGTACGAGATGCTCACCGGCCGGCAGCCTTTCGCCGGTCGCAC
>JASFRZ010000463.1:0-3903 GCA_050114655.1 Acidobacteriota bacterium | reverse complement strand
TCGCGCGACGACGGCGTGACCTGGGACGACATCACCCCGCCGGACATGCCCGAGGGCGGCACGGTCAACCAGATCGACATGTCGGTGCACGATCCCGGCCGCGCCACCGTGGCGGTGTACAAGTACCGCGAGCAGGACTTTCACCCCTACATCTACCAGACCAACGACTACGGCCAGACCTGGAGTCTGCTCACTGACGGCACCAACGGCATCCCGGCGGATCACTTCGTGCGCACCGTGCGCGAGGATCCCAATCGCAAGGGCCTGCTGTTTGCCGGCACCGAGTTCGGCCTCTACGTGTCCTTCGACGACGGCGCGCACTGGCAACCGTTCCAGCTCAACCTGCCGATCACCCCGGTCACCGACATGATCTTCAAGGACGGCGACCTGGTGGTGGCGACCCAGGGGCGCGCCTTCTGGGTGCTCGACAACATGACCGCGCTGTCACAGCTCACCGAGGACGTGATGAGCGCCCCGGCGCACCTGTTCAAGCCGCGCACTTCGTATCGCAGTGGCGGCAACAGTCCGGAAATTCAGTTCTACATCGCCGATGGCACCAGCGGAAACGCCACGCTGGAGATCGCCAACAGCGCCGGTGAGGTGCTGTCGACACGCACCGGCCGCGTGCAGGCGGGCGGCGGCGCCGCCGCGCAGTTCGGCGGCGGGGGTCGCGGCGGCGGTGGCGGTCGCGGGGGTCGCGGCGGTTTCGGCGGCTTTGGTGGCGGCGGTGACCGGCTGGTCGCCCGCACCGGCATGAACTCCGTCGGCTGGAGCGGTGACTGGCCGTCGCTGTACACCGTGCCCCAGGGCATCGTGCAGTGGGGCGGCAGCCGCGGCGGTGGCCCGGCGGCGGCGCCGGGCAACTACACCGTCACGCTCACCATCGGCGACTGGAGCCAGTCGCAGACGCTCGAGTACCTGCCCGACCCGCGCATCAGCGGCGTCACCCAGGCCCAGTACGAGGAGCAGGTGCGCTTCGCTCGCGAGGTCGGCGCCGAGGCCAAGCGGCTGTACGACGAGCTCGAGCAGCTTCGCTCGGTGAAGGAGCAGGCGACGCAGATCGGCCAGCAGCTCGCCGACGCCGGTTACGGCAACGAGGCGATGCAGGCGGCGCGCGACCTGTCTCGCAAGCTGGAGGCCGTCGAGGGCGAGCTGACGCAGCTGCAGGGCAGCGCCGGTCAGGACGCGCTCAACTTCCCCGGCCGTCTCGACAACCAGCTCAACGCGCTGTACGGCGAGGTCTCCGGCGGCAACCCGCCGATCCAGGGCGGCGCCTACGAGCGATGGGAGGACATCAAGGGCGAGCTGCAGCCGCACGTCGATGCCATCCATGCCATTTACGACAGCGACCTGGCAGCCTTCAACGAGCTGGTCGGCGAGTACGGAATGCGGGTGGTGATGAGGCGCCAGCAATAGGGGGCTGTGGAGGGCGTGACGACGGCACCTGCTGCGTTGCGCACCCGCGGTCTGCCTCCCGCGTACGTGAGTACGCGTCCGGCAGCCCTGCGGGCACGCGCCTTGCTTCTGCCGCCGTCACACTCTCCTTCTACGGTGTGCTGATCTCGCCCGCTGTAGGGCAGAGTCCCGGGTATCATGAGGGCATGAGGGCGAGATACCCGTGAAGTGGGCGTGGAGGATCGGGACGGTTGCGGGGATTCCGATCTATATCCACTCGACGTTTGTCCTCATCCTGCTGTATTTCGGCTACGCCGGGGCGTCACAGGGGCAGGGCGCGCTCGGGGCCCTGGCGGCGGTGGTGTTCATCCTCGTGCTGTTCGGCTGTGTCGTGCTGCACGAGCTCGGTCACGCGTTGACGGCGCGCCGCTACGGCATTCGCACGCGCGACATCACCCTTCTGCCGATCGGCGGCCTGGCACGCCTGGAGCGGATGCCGGATGACCCTCGTCAGGAGTTCTGGGTCGCCCTCGCCGGGCCGGCGGTCAACGTGGTGATCGCCATGGGGCTCTACTTCCTGCTGTCGCTGCAGGGGCAATACCAGCCGGTGGGCGCGCTCAATATCACCGCCGGGCCCTTTCTCGAGCGGATCATGGTGGTCAACGTGATCCTGGTGGTCTTCAACATGCTGCCGGCGTTCCCGATGGACGGCGGCCGCGTGCTGCGCGCGGTGCTGGCGATGCGGCTGGACTACGTGCGGGCCACCCAGGTCGCCGCCGCCGTCGGCCAGGGAATGGCGCTGCTGTTCGCCTTTCTCGGCCTGCTGTACAACCCCTTCCTGGTATTCATCGCCCTGTTCGTGTGGATCGGTGCCTCGCAAGAGTCGGGTATGGTGCAGATGCGCTCGGCGCTGAGCGGCATTCCGGTGGCACAGGCGATGATCACCGAGTTCCATACCCTCGATCCGCAGGACTCGCTCGCTCACGCGGTGTCCCTCACCCTGACCACCGCGCAGAAGGACTTTCCGGTGGTCGAATTCGGCCAGGTGGTCGGCGTGCTGACCCAGCACGAGCTGTTCCGCGCGCTCGCCGAGGGAGGGCAGCAGGTCACGGTGGGCACGGTGATGGACCGCGATTTCGACACCGCTGACTCGTACGAGATGCTCGAGCCGGTGCTGGAGCGGCTGCAGGCCTCGGCGGCGTCGTTGATCCCGGTGTTGCGCTTCGGGGCGCTGGTGGGGGTGATCACCACCGACAATATCGGCGAGTTCCTCAACATCCAGTCGGCGATCAGGCCGCGCCGCGCGTGAGCCGGCTTACGCTCCGCGGCGCCTTGCACCTCTCGAGACAGGTTTGGCTTACGCCCGCAACGCGGCCTGCTAGAATGTCCTGGTCATGCACCCGAATAGCGCAGCCCTCGGGGGCCAGGGCGCGGTGCGCCGCAAAGGTCTCCTCCCGACTCTCTTGCTGATCGCCCTCGTGGCGATGGTGTCGTCGTGCAACAAGTCGCCGCAGACACCGACCTCACCGCCGACCACGGACGGCTTCACGTTGCGCGGACTGGTGCAGGAAACCGCCGAGTTCGACCAGGACGCCATCGGCGCGGCGACCGTCGAGATCACCTCGGGCCCCAGCGCCGGCACCTCGACGACCACCAACGCCAGCGGACAGTTCGAGATCGCCGGGCTGACCGGGACCTTCAACTTGCGTGTCTCCAAGGAAGGCTACGTGGCGACCGGTCGCACGTTGACGGTGACCGCCGACGTGTTCCTCAACATCACCCTGGATCGCTCCGACGATTCGGGTCCGCCGCCGGCGCAGACGTTCACGCTCTCGGGAACGGTGATGCGCAAGCAGGGCGCGGCAGGGCCGATCGCCGGCGCACTCGTCGAGGTCACCGAGGGCGAGCAGGCGGGATACTCGGCGACGACCAACAGCGCGGGTGAGTACTCGATTCCCGGCCTGTCGGGCGAGATCACCGTGAAGGCCTCGAGTGAGGGCTTCGAAGACCTCTACAAGACGGTCGACATGAGCGAGGACGTTTCCCAGACGTTCAGCCTCATCACGCCGCCACAGGTGAGCATGTGCCTCGATCTCGACGACGAGGAGCTCCACATCACCAACGACGATACGGTCAACGAGCTCATTCTCACCGGCTGGAGAATCCGCGAGGTCACCGACAATAACCTCTTCACGTTCGTTGAGGATCGCAGCTGTCGGGCGTCGATGAACGGCTTCACGCTGGCAGCGGGAGCGACCGTCATCATCACCTCGGGAGAAGACCCGGAGCACGATCCGCCGGACTACATCGCCGGCTGGTGCGACTTCGTCTGGAACAACGACGGCGATACCGCGCGCCTGATCAATCCCGAAACCGGCGTGGTGCAGACAGCCGAGGGTCAAGCCAACTGCGGCGGCTAGCCGGAGCGCGCGAGGACGGCGATGACTGCGTTGCGCTTGGCTCGCTCGCTTCGACGTACTTGACGTGTACGCCTGCGCTCGCTCGCCG
>JASFRZ010000462.1:0-3910 GCA_050114655.1 Acidobacteriota bacterium | reverse complement strand
CGGCCACGCCGCCATGCTCCGTGTTGCCGTCGTCCGGAACTTCGTAGATGCAGTCGACCGGGCAAACCTCGACGCAGGCCTTGTCCTTCACGTCGACGCAAGGTTCCGTGATGATGTACGCCATTCTCGTGCTCCTAAAGGTGGTGCGTGGTCGTAGTCTCGCCCGCGGCGATCGTGCGCCCCGAACGATCGCAGCATAACACCCGTCCCATGGGATGCAAACCCGGCCTAGAGTGCCGTTTCCCGCGGCTGCGACCGAGTCTCGATTGCCTCGCCGGAGGCTGCTCTCCTTTGCGTTCTCTTCGCACTCGGTGAACACTGGTAAGGGTGAACGTTATCCACAGGCGACAGTCCGTGATCCACAGGTTTTCCACAAGGGATAGGGGTTGCCTGACAGAAAAACCCCCATATATTGTGTGTTATTGCTTGACATCAATTCGTCGGAAACGTATAACGGCTCCGATTTCCGGCACCGTACATCGACTCGTCGCCAGGCAGCCCCTGACTGGAAAGACGGGCACCAGCTTTGTTTGGAGGGACCAACATGGCCGCTGAAGATTACTCCGAGCCTGATAGCCAGGCGGCCGATACCGAGGCGGCCGAGCCGTCTCCCCAGCCTGCCGGCGCGGCGGACAAGAAAACTGCCGCCAAGGACGACAAGGATTCGTCCCGCCGCGGGCTGCGTTTCACGCGCTTCTTCACCGCCGACGGCGTGCACCCGTACGACGCCGTGGAGTGGGAGTCACGCGACGCGGTCATCCTGAACGCCGAGGGCGAGGTGGTCTTCGAGCAGAACGGCGTCGAGTTCCCGACGTTCTGGTCGCAGCGCGCTACCAACATCGTCGCCTCCAAATACTTTCACGGCCAGATCGGCACCCCCGAGCGTGAGACCAGCCTCAAGCAGCTCATCGGCCGTGTGGTCGGCGCGATCACCCAGTGGGGCGTGGACGGCGAGTACTTCGCCTCCGCTGAGGACGCGGAGATCTTCTCCGATGAGCTCACCCACCTGCTGCTGCACCAGATGGTGGCCTTCAATTCGCCGGTGTGGTTCAACATCGGCGTCGCCAACGAGCGTCAGCAGGCGTCGGCTTGCTACATCAATCACGTCGACGACACCATGGAATCGATCCTCGACCTCGCCAAGACCGAGGGCCTGATCTTCAAGTGGGGCTCGGGCGCCGGCGTCAACCTCTCGCGCCTGCGCGGCTCCACGGAGCGCCTCTCCGGCGGCGGCATCGCCTCCGGCCCGGTGTCGTTCATGAAGGGCTTTGACGCCTTCGCCGGGGTCATCAAGAGCGGCGGCAAGACGCGCCGCGCCGCCAAGATGGTGATGCTCGACGTCGATCATCCGGACATCGTCGAGTTCATCGAGTGCAAGGCCAAGGAGGAACAGAAGGCATGGTCGCTGATCGAGGCGGGCTACGACCCGGCGCTCGACGGAGAGGCCTACTCGTCGGTGTTCTTCCAGAACGCCAACCACAGCGTGCGCGCATCGGACGCCTTCATGCGCGCGGTCGAGGAAGACCGCGAGTGGACCACCATCGGGCGCGTCGACGGCGCCTTCATGGACACCTATCCGGCGCGCGAGCTGATGTACAAGATCGCCGACTGCACCCACCAGTGCGGTGATCCGGGCATGCAGTTCGACGACACCATCAATCGCTGGCATACCTGCAAGAACAGCGATCGGATCTACGGCTCCAACCCGTGCTCCGAGTACATGTTCCTCGACGAAACGGCCTGCAACCTGGCGTCGCTCAACCTGATGAAGTTCCTGCGCGAGGACAGCTCGTTCGATGTCGAGTCCTACCGGCGCGCCGTCGACGTGACGTTCACCGGCATGGAGATCATCGTCGGCTACGCCGAGTACCCGACGCCCAACATCACCAAGAACTCGTTCGACTATCGCCCTCTGGGGCTCGGCTACGCCAACCTCGGCGCCCTGCTCATGCACCAGGGTTTGCCTTACGACTCCGACGCCGGGCGTGCCTGGGCCGCAGGTGTGACTTCGATCATGTGCGGCGAAGCGTACCTGCAGTCCGCCCGCATCGCAGGGGTCAAGGGGCCCTTCGCCGGCTACCCGCGCAACGCCGAGCCGATGCTCGAGGTGATGCGCATGCACCGCGACGCGTCGTACGAGATGGACTCGACGCAGGTGCCCGAGCGCCTCGCCAAGTGGGCCAGCAAGGTCTGGGAGCAGGCGGTGGAGATCGGCGAGAAGAACGGCTACCGCAACGCGCAGGCCACCGTGTTGGCACCCACCGGCACGATCAGCTTCATGATGGACTGCGACACCACCGGCGTGGAGCCGGACTTGGCGCTGGTCAAGCACAAGCGGCTGGTCGGCGGCGGCACGCTGCGCATCGTCAACGACACCGTGCCGGCGGCCCTCAAGAATCTCGGCTACAGCGACGAGCAGGTCAAGGAGATGGTGGCCTACGTCGACGAGCACAGCACCATCGAGGGAGCTCCGCACCTGAAGGAAGAGCACTTGCCGGTCTTCGATTGCGCTTTCCGCGCCATCGGCGGCCGGCGCGCGGTGCACTACATGGGTCACCTCAAGATGGTCGCGGCGGTGCAGCCGTTCATCTCCGGTGCCATCTCCAAGACCATCAACGTGCCGGAAAACGCCACCACCGAGGAGATCGGTGAGGCCTATACGGAAGCCTGGCGCCACGGCATCAAGGCGGTGTCGATCTACCGCGACGGCAGCAAGCGCACCCAGCCGCTGGCGACCGCCGGCAGCGCGTCGGCGAGCGCCAGCGCGGCGAGCGCCGGCACCAAGGCCCGCGCGGCAGGCGCCGCGCTCGTGGCCGAGTACACCGACCAGCCGGTGCGCCGCAAGCTTCCCGACGAGCGCCAATCGTTGACCCACAAGTTCAGCATCGGCGGCCACAAGGGCTATATCACCGTCGGTCTGTTCGACGACGGCACGCCGGGCGAGATCTTTATCACCATGGCCAAGCAGGGATCGACGATCTCCGGCCTGATGGACTCATTCGCCTGCATGACCTCGTTCGCGCTGCAGTACCACGTGCCGCTCAAGTTCCTGGTCGGCAAGCTCAGTCATGCACGCTACGAGCCTTCGGGCTGGACCGGCAACCCGGAGATCCCGTACGCCAAGTCGATCACCGACTACGTGTTCCGATGGCTCGGATTGCGCTTTCTCACCCCCGAGGAGCGTGCCGAGATCGGCATGCAAACCGAGGAGGACCTCGAGCTGCTGGAGCGTATGGAGGCCGAAGAAGACCTCGATGAAGTCACGGAAGACGACGCCGCACCGCTCTCCAAGAGCATGGGGGCTGCAGGCCCGGTGGCCTTCGAGCCGCAACCGGATGCCCCTCTGTGCCAGGGCTGCGGATCGCTGATGGTGCGCAGCGGCGTCTGCTACAAGTGCATGAACTGCGGAGCGACTTCGGGATGTTCGTAAGAACGAACTCGCTTCGCGCAACAGGTTGCCTCGTCAGCGTGCGCGCCGAGCGGGCCGCATTGGGGTGGGCGGCGGTCATGCTCGTCGCGCCGCTGGCGGGCTCTTTGCAATGAGATAGCGGGCCGGCCGGGGCCGATGGCTGCCTCCCGCCGTCGGTTGAGGGCTGCGCCGGCCGGCCCGCTCTAATTACGACAAAGCGGAACGCGGGCATCGATTCTATCAAGATCGGTGCCCGCTTTGTCTACTGGGCGCGGGGTCGGAGGACGACGCTCGCGGCGTTGCTCGGGCGCGCGGCCACTCCGACGTACGCCGAGTGTACGACTCCGTGGCCGCGCTTCCCTCGCGCCTTGCGAGCCTCGCCCTCCGGCCCCGCTTGTTCGTCGCTAGGTCGGCTGGGCGGGGCGGCGAACATCGCTGCGCTCGTCCGCGGGAGGCTGCACCGGGCGGCGAACATCGCTGCGCTCGTCCGCGGGAAGCTGC
>JASFRZ010000461.1:0-3953 GCA_050114655.1 Acidobacteriota bacterium | reverse complement strand
GACGCGCAGCATCATCGGCGCGCAGTCGCTGATCAACGCGGGTTTCCGGAACAGGATCGTTTCGCTCAAGGACGGCACGATGGCCTGGCACCTCGCCGGCTTCGACGTGGTGAACGGCGCGACCCGTCGGCCGCCGGACGTTTCGGAAAAGGGCTACGACGCGGCGCTGAACGGCGCGGCCCAGGTGGCGAAGCTTTGCGACATCCGGACGATCGACAAGTCGACGCTCGACGCCTGGCGCCAGGAAGCCGACACGCGGACGCTCTATGTCCTCGACGTGCGCACGCCCGAGGAATACGAGGCCGGGCATCTGCCGGGCGTGCGCTCCGCGCCGGGCGGCCAGCTCGTGCAGGAAACAGACAACCACATGGCGGTGTGGGGCGCGCGCGCCGTGCTGGTCGACGACAACGGCATCCGCGCCACCATGACCGCGTCCTGGCTGAAGCAGATGGGCTGGACGGACGTCTCCGTAATCACGATGGACAAGCTCGGCGCGCCGACGGAGACGGGCCCGCACGTGCCGCAGGCGCTCGGCTTCAACCGCGCCTCCGTCACCACGGTCGACGTGGCGACGCTGAAGGAACGGATGGACGCCGGCGCGGCCGTGGTGGTCGATTTCGCCGACAGCCGGACCTACCGGCGCGGCCACATTCCCGACGCCTGGTTTTCGACCCGGGCGCGGCTCGGCGAGGCGCTCGACAAACTGCCCGAGGCGGAGGCGCTCGTCTTCACGTCGCCCGACGGCACGCTGGCCGGGCTGGCCGCCCGGGACGTGGCGAAGACGGTTCCCGTTCCCGTGCTCGTCCTGGCCGGCGGCACGAAGGCATGGACCGACGCGGGCCATCCGCTCGAGGAAGGGCCGACGCACATGGCGGACGAGGCGGACGACGTCTGGCTTTCCGCCCGCGAGCTCGGCAAGAACCGGGAAGACGCGATGCGCGAATACCTCGCCTGGGAGATCGACCTCGTGAACCAGATGCGCACCGACGACGACCAGCGCTTCCAGGTCGTCGCGAAATAGAACCGGCCGGCCGCAAGGAACAGGACCCATGAGCGCAACGCAGAGCCCCAACCTTCCCTTCAAGCCGCCGGTCGTCGATACGCTCTCGGTCCGGGTCGTCGTCGACTCTCACTACGAGCGTTTCATGCCGCCCACGGCGCACGACGCCGTCCATATCGAACGCGTCAAACGCATCCCCGGGCGGCAGATGTCGACGCTCGCCGGCGAATGGGGGCTGTCGCTTCACCTCGAGTCCGCCAGCGCGGGCGACAAGGCGCAATACCTGCTCGATTTCGGCTATACGCCGGAGATCCTGAACCGCAATTTCGACCTGCTCGACATCGAGCCGCGACGTCTCAACGGCCTCATCCTGAGCCACGGTCACCGTGACCATTACGGTGGCCTCGACGGCTTCGTGCGCCAGTACCGCACGCATATGCGGGACGACATGGCGCTGTTCGTCGGTGGCGAGGACGTCTTCCGCGAGAAATGGATCAAGGAGAAGGACGAGGAGCCGGAGTCCTGGGGCATCCTCGACCGGACGTCGCTGGTCGCCCAGCATGTCGCGCCG
The DNA here is from genome assembly GCA_050114655.1 of Acidobacteriota bacterium. Lineage (GTDB taxonomy): Bacteria > Acidobacteriota > UBA890 > UBA890 > UBA890 > JASFRZ01. The sequence goes on along the minus strand of JASFRZ010000461.1, from coordinate 2,382 downwards.
GTCTGCTGCGGCGAACCGCACGCGCTTCACGGCTGCTTCACCAGCGGCTATATCAACCGCGATTCCTTCGAGACGGTAAGCGGCGGCACGCTGGTCGCCGAGGACGACGACCATTTCACCGAGGACGAACGCCGCGGCAAGCTGATCAAGGACCTGCATCCGGGCGAGCATGCCGCCTGCTACATCGTGAAGGGGCGCGGGCTCGTGGTGATCTCGTCCTGCGGCCATGCTGGCATCATCAACACGGTGCGGACGGCGATGGCGGTGGCCAACGTCGACAGGCTGCATGCCGTGATCGGCGGCTTCCACCTGGGGCCGGCGCCGCTCGACTACATCGACCACACGGTCGACGAGATGGAGCGGCTCTCCCCCGACGTGGTGGTGCCGATGCATTGCACCGGCGCCAATTTCATCGACGCGATGCGCCGGCGCATGCCCGACCGCCTCGTCACGTCGACCGTCGGCAGCCGCTTTACCTTCGGCGTTTGAGCGACGCAGGCTAGTCTGCCATCTCGCGCCAGAGAATCTCGTAAATCGCGTTCGGATCCGGTCGCACCTGATGGTTCGCCTCGGAGAAGCGGTGCCGGATCACGCCCTCGGGGTCGATCACGAAGATAATCGGATGCGCGAAGCCGTACCAGTCGCTGTCGCGTGGAACGGATTCAGCGATCAGGCCGAAGGCACGGATGATTGCGGACCTGCGGTCGGACAGCAGCGTATAGCCGATCTCCTCCTGCGCCGCGAACCGCTTCAGGCCCGCGACCGGGTCGTAAGTGACCGCGGCCACGTTGTAGCCGAGCTCCCTGAAATAAGACGCGCGCGCATTCCAGGCGACCGCCTGGAGCTTGCAGAAGGCGCACCAGTCGAGCGACCGCGCGAACAGCAGCACCAAACCCCGCTCGCCCGTGAGCGACGCGAAGTCCTGCGACTTGCCGTTCTGGTCCGTGGCCGCCAGCGGCAACGGGATCGTCGTCCCCACTTTCGGACCCATGTCGAGCGTGTCGTTCGCCCGACCTGCGGCCTGCGCCGGCACCGCCTGCCATAGCGCCGCGGCGACGAAGACCGCCCCCAACACCTTGCGCATATGAGAAGTCGTCATCTTGCGTTCCATACGATTATACCCACGTCGGAAACGCCGCGCCCTCGGCGCATCGAGGTTATAGCGGCATCGAGGTCGCCACCGGTATCACATGCACGTTAACCGGGCGTGTATACGGTCAGCGAAGCAGCAGATCGGGCAGGAAGGACACCATGCCGGGGAAGACGGCCAGAAGCGTCGCAAACACCGCCATGACCGCCAGATAGGGCAGCGTTATCACGGCGATCTCGCCCAGCGGCTTCCCGGTCAGTCCCTGAATCACGAACAGGTTGAAGCCGACGGGCGGCGTGATCTGCGACATCTCGACGACGACGACGATGAATATCCCGAACCACAGCTTGTCGAAGCCCACCGCCTCCACAAGCGGCAGCACCACCGGCAAGGTCATGACGATGATCGAGAAGCCGTCGAGGAAACATCCCAGCACGATATAGAAAAGCACGAGAACGATGATCAGCTCGTAGGTCGACAGCCCGAGCCCGCCGACGAACTCGGCCACCATCGACGGGATGCTGAGAAAGGCCGCGGTGTGGCCCAGCGTCGTCGCGCCGAGAATGATCATCCCGATCATGCCGCAGGTCTGCACCGAGCCGAGCGCGACCTCGCGCAGCGTGTCCCAGGAGAGCGAATTCTGCATCCGGGAGACGATCAGCGCGCCGACAACGCCGAGCGCCGCCGCCTCCGACGGTGTGGCGATGCCGGCATACATGGACCCGAGCACGCACAGGATCAGAAAGACCGCGGGCGCCAGCTCGCGCAGCGCGGCGACGCGCTCGCGCAGGGGCATGCGCTTCATCGCCCGCTCGCCGTCCGGCACCAGCTCCGGCTTGAGCGAGGTCTGGATCATGACGCAGGCCATGAAGGCGCTTGCCAGGAAGATGCCGGGGATGAGCCCCGCCGTGAACAGCCGCAGCACGGATTCGTCCGCAAGCACGCCGTAGATGATCATGATCGTGCTGGGCGGAATGAGGAAGCCGAGCGTCCCCGCCCCGGCCAGCGATCCGATCGCGACGCTGTCGCTGTAGCCGCGGCGGCGCAGCTCGGTCAGCGAGATACGGCCCACGACCTGCGTGGTCACCGCGGACGACCCGGAAATCGCGGCGAAGACCGAGCAGCCGACGACGTTGACGTGCAGCAAACGCCCGGGCAGCAGCGCAGCCCAGGGCGCCAGGCCGTTGAACAGCGACTGCGACAGGCGCGTCCGGAAGAGCAGCTCCCCCATGACGATGAACATCGGCAGCGCGACGAGCTCCGGCTTGGTCAGGGTGCCGAAGACATACTGG
>JASFRZ010000460.1:0-3955 GCA_050114655.1 Acidobacteriota bacterium | reverse complement strand
GACGGCAGCCGCCGGCCCGCTGATCAGCAGGCCGATTGTCACCACGAGGACGATTGGGACTCCACAGGCTCGATGCGATGTGCGTTCGACCATCGGGACTTCTCCTCGCAAACCGGAGTGCGACGGCAATCAGGAGCTCAGAAGCAGAATATTACGCCGATTCGATGCAGCCGGCGGCGCGGTCGTGGCGCGGCGCCGGCACTAAATGCCGATCACCCTGCCGAAGGCGAGATACAGGAGCACGCTGGCCAGGGCCGCGCCGGCGAACAGGCGCTTGCCCGTCAGCGGCGCGAACGCTCCCGTGCCGTCGCCCGCGCCTGCGATCCCCGCGGAAGCGGCACCGCCGAAGAACGCCAGGAAGGGCACCATCTGCACCAAGAACCGCGGGTTGACGTGCAACAGCGCGAACAACGCCAGGTTGTAGAGCAGGAAGCTGGCGAATAGCTGTGGCCAGGCGAACGGCCGCCAGCGCAGCGTCGCGACGCCGAACGCAGCGGCGACGAGCAAGAGGGCATGTGTCACGTCGGCATAGGCGTGGAGCACGGCGCGCAGCGCGGGAGAATCAAAGCGGTAGGCATCGCGGTCGCCCGCTGGTAGCTGCTCGACGAAGAACGTCTCGTGATCGAGCAGCCGAGCGTACTGCTTGGCGAGCTGCTTGTGCGCGGTGGTGACGAGACCGTCCGCCCGCAGCTTGGCAAGGATGTGCTCCCGATAGACCGCATTGCGTTCGGCCGGCGAGTCACCGCTGGCGCGATAGCGGCGCGCCTCTCGTGCGGCGATCTCCGGTGCCCCGGCGCCGAGGGCCGGGTCATTGAGCCCCACCCAGATATTGAAGACGGCGCTCGATGCGAGCAGCGGACGGCCAGCACGAGCGTTGCTTACGGCAACCGGAGCAACCGGCACCGCAAAGCCCACCACCAGCAACACGACGCACAGCAAGCGCCGCGCGCCCGGGCCGCTCACCCGCGTCGCGGCGACACCTGTGAGAAACGGCAACCAGGGCACCGTGAGCAACTTGCTGAGCACCGCCAGGCCGGTGGCGATGCCGGCAAGAAGGTCCGCGGCCGGCGGCCGATCGACGCGCATAAGCAACGCGATCGCCGAGCCCAACAGCGCCACGTGGAGAATCTCGGGCCACAGGTAGTGGGCAAACGGTGCCAGATCGGCAGACAGCAGGAGCAGCAGCAACACCACGGCGGGCGCCGGCCCGCGCGGCCAGACGTCGCGCGCGATGCCGTACCAGATAAAGCAGGCGACGAGCCACAGCAGCACCTGTAACAACTGCACCGCAATGACGTGCGTGCCGAACAGGAGAAAGACCGCGGTGAGCACGCCCGCGTAGAGCGGTGGCCAGAACGGATCGTCGACGCGCACCTCGCCCCGCGCCCGTCCGCTCGCCACCTCGAAGTAGTACCTCTCGTCGCCCTCGAGCCGCTTGGCCTCCGGCACGTGAGCGAGAGCGAGGAGCAGGAGGTTCAGCACTACCGCCGCCGCGACGGCGACGGCGAGCCGACGCCCGCGGCGTTTCTGGGCCGCGCCGCCGGACAATGATCGAGGTCGAACGGTCTCGCTCTTTTGCATCGCGGAAGCCTGCCACGGAACAAGCTGCGACGCACCGGGGTTCAACCCGCCGCTGCTGCTATCATCGGCTGCCTGAGCGAAACGGCGCTGTCTCACCCTCCCGGGCCGAGCGAGTCATTCTCCGTGAACACCAGCACGCCAGCCCACTGCCTCCCCACAGCGCGTGGTGCGGCGGCCTTCGCGCTGTTGCTCGCCGCCGGCTGCACCTCGGCGCCGGTGGGCTCGCCGCAGCGCTTGATCGAGGACATCCCGGCGCAACGTTTTCACCTGGAGCAACACGCCGTCGAGCAGGTGGCCCGCTGGACTTTCGGTCCCGAAACCGACCTGGCTCCATGGACCTTGCGCGCCGACCTGCGCGCCGAGATCGATGATCGCGCCCTGTGGCTGGCAAGCTCCGACCACAGCTCGCTGGTGCGCATCGTCAACCTCGACGCGAGCCGGGTCGACTCTGTTCAGGTCGAGCTCGACGGTCTGGTACGCGGCTCTCCGGCTGTCTTCTGGACCGAGGGAGGAGAGCAGTTCACTGCCGAGAAATCGCTGCGCCTGCGCCCCACAGAAGGTGTCGACGACGTCTACACCTTCCGCGTCGGCAACCACCCGGAGTGGCGTGACACCATCCGCCGCCTGCGGGTCGACGCCAGCAACGTGCCCGGCGAGATGGTCGGCGTACGCTCGGTGGCGCTGATCCGGGCCGCTGCCGAGCTGCCGCCGGATGTCTACGGCATCCCGTGGCGCTTCGAGGCCATCAACGAGATCCGCCCCGGCTTCGCGGTGGCGCCGGGCCAGCCGCTGACCCGTCCGCTCGCCGTGCCGCCGGGGGGCCGCCTGCACTTCGCCTATGCGCTGGTCGCTCCGCCGGTCGACGGGCCGACACGCTTCACCGTCATTCGCGTGGATGCCGGTCGGCGCGAGGAGATCTTCTCCGACACTGTCGCCGCCGCTGCCCTTTCCTGGCAGGTTGCGGCCGTGCCACTGCCACCGGGCGCCGCCGGAGACACCATCGAGCTCGCCTTCGCCGTGGACTGTCCCTCGTCGCCGCGCTGCGTGGGCGCGTTCGCGTCGATCGAAGCCCGCGGCGCAGGAACCGGCGCACGCCCGAACGTCATGCTGATCTCGATCGACACGCTGCGCGCCGGCCGCATGTCGCTGTACGGGAATCCCCGGCGCACCACCGGGAACATCGATCGCTGGGCGAGCGCCGACGGTGTCGTCTTCGAGAACGCGGTGGCGCAGGCGCCCTGGACGCTGCCCTCGCACGTGTCGATGCTGACCGGCCTGAACGCGACCACCCACGGCGTCAACCACCTGCTTCCGGCGCCCACTCGGCTCGTCATGCTCGCCGAGCGACTGCGGGGCAAAGGGTACTTCACCGCCGCCGTCACCGGCGGTGGCTATGTGAGCCCCGACCTCGGCTTCTGGCAGGGATTCGACGTCTATTCCTACTGGGCCCCGATGGTTCGCTCCCTTGCCCGCCAGCAAGGTGAAGACGGGCTGCCGGAGGGCGTCGACCGCAGCATCGAGGTGCTCGACGAGGCCGGCAAGCGGCCCTTCTTCCTGCTGTTTCACACCTACGCCGTGCACTCGCCGTATCGTGTGCGGCAACCGTATTTCGATCGCTTCTACGACGGTGCGCCGCCCTCACCCGACCTGATGGTGGATTCGGAGCGCCTGGAACAGACGGCCGACGAAGGCTACCGGGTCTCAAGACGGCCGCAGCGGTACTTGCCCGGCGAAGAAGCAGAGCCGTTGGCCGAGGACGACGTGCCGCTGGCGCGCGCGATGTACGACTCCGGTGTGGCGCGAGCCGACGACGAGATCGGCAGGCTCCTCGGTGCCTTCGCCGCGCGCGGATTGCTGGAGAACACCATCGTGATCCTGACCTCCGATCATGGCGAGATGCTCGGTGAGATGGGGCTCGGCGGCCATGCCTACCTGTACGATGCCAACCTGCTGGTGCCCCTGGTGTTCTCCTGGCCGGCGGAGTTCGAGGGGGGGCAGCGCATCGCCACACAGGTGCGCAGCATCGACATTGTCCCGACGCTACTCGAGCTGCTCGGCGACGAACCGGCCGACGAGGCGCTCGACGGCGTCTCTCTGGCGCCGTTCCTGCATCCCGGAGAGCCGACGCCGCGGGTACCCGCAGCGGTCAGCTACGCGGCGTCGTCGAATCGCGGCATCAGCCTGCGTATCGATAACCGTCTGAAGTACACCTACGACAACACGCTATGGCGCTCGGGCACCGAGGAAACGCTGACACGCCTCGGGGCCGCGGCCGAAATCGGCTCTGCGGCTGGTACCGAGCCCGACGTGGCCGAGCTACGGCGCCGTGCGGACGAGATTCTCGAGGGCGTCTCCGGCCTGCAACTGCTGCTGC
>JASFRZ010000459.1:0-3957 GCA_050114655.1 Acidobacteriota bacterium | reverse complement strand
TGCCAGGCGGTCGAGGTTGGGGCTGGTGTCGCGGTCGTAGCCGTAGACCCCGAGGCGGTCGGCGCGCAACGTATCGAGCGAGATCAGCACGACGTTGGGGCGCGGCGGCGGTGGGCCGCAGGCGGTCGCGGCGAGCAATCCGACGAGCAGTGCTGCCAGCAGTAGGCGCCGCAGACCGCACGACGGATGGGGAGTGGAGGCAACAGGGCGACGCATCGCCTTCGGGCTCATCGGTTCCATTCGACGCGGGGATAGCGTTGCAGCAACCCGGGCTCGGCGATCACCGCCTCGATCCCGTCGATGTCCATCGGCACGAATCCGGACATGTTCTCCGCACCATCCTCGGTAATCAGCAGCATGTCCTCGAGGCGTATGTAGATCTCCTCCTCGGGGACGCGAAACTGCGGCTCGATGGTGAACACCATGCCCGGTGCCAGCACGCCGTCGGCATTGCCCACGTCGTGCACCGCCATGCCGACGCCGTGCCCGAGGCTGCCGCCGGGGCTCTCGGCGGAGCGTGCGTAGCTGTCGACGAAACGCTCGGCGGCGGCACGATAGTAGGGCTTGGAGAACTGCCAGCGCGCCAGGATGGCCTGCATCTCGGCGACCGCGTCGCGCTTGATCGCCTGCACGTCGCCTGGGCGGATGTTGTCCAGGATGGCGTGGTAGTAGGCGAGGTAGAAGCCGTACAGCTCGCGCTGCCAGTCATTGAAGGTGCCGTTGACCGGCCACTGGCGGGTGACGTCGGCAGCGTAGTAGCCGACGTCGGGAGCGAAGTCCATCAGCAGCAGCTCGCCGTCCTCCATCACGTCGGCGCCGGCGTGGTAGTGGGCGTTGTAGGCGTTGGTGCCCGCGGCGATGAGCGAGTAGTAGGCGTCGGCCTGGGCACCATTGCGGTAAAAAATGAACTTGGCGAGGCCGTCGAGCTCGTACTCCATCAGGCCGGGCTCGGTGGAGCGCATCGCCTCGAGGATCGCCAGGCCGGACAGGTCCGTTGCCCGGCGGATCAGCGCGATCTCCGCCGGGCTCTTGATCAGGCGCAGGCTGTCGAGGGTGGGGGAGAGGTCCTCGACCGATGCAGTCGGCACGCGCTCGCGTAGCAGCTCGATGAACTGCTGTTCGCGCGAGCGGCGCCCGTCCCAGGGGTCGGCCTGCATATCGGCGATGAAGCGGCGGCCGAGGTCGCGGCTCATCGATGCGCCCTCGGCGGGCTCGAACGGAGTGAACAATCGCAGGTTGCGGCGGTCGGCGGCGATTGCCTCGAGGTCGGAGCGCATCCGGTCAGGTGTGGCGACCGCCTGCGCGCCGGTCAGCTCCATGACCAGCGCAGCATCGTCCGCCGACAGCAGCTTTCCCTCGGTGCTCTCGCGGCGCTCGTCCCGCGGCGGCAGGTACAGCGTGGTGTCGCCGGTTGCCCCGTCGATCAACAGGTAGCTGTGCGGCGTCTCGATGCCGCTGAGGTAGAAGAACCCGTTGGTCTGGCGAAAGCGCGTGTAGCCCGGCGGCGAGCCGGCGCCTTGCAGCACCGCGACGGCATCCTGCCCGATCACGGCGGCGACGCGGGTGCGCCGTGCCGCGAACTCGTCGGCGGTGAAATACGGCGTGAACGGGCGGGCCTGCGCGAAGGTCGGTGTGAGCGCAGCCGCGCCGGTGAAGGCCGACGGCGCGGCCGGGTGAACGATGAGCAGCGTCGCGGCGATAGCCAAAGCGGCCGCGACACGCGCGGGGATCGAACGAGTCACGTGTCACCTCCGAGCTGCGGTGAAAACGATGGCGGGAGTTTAGCAGCGCCTCACGCCGCTCGATGCGATGAGCCGAGGCGGAGCTTGCCAAAGATCCCCTGGAGACAGATAGTCGATGTCGAGGTCCCATTTGCGGCGTCGTGCGCCGCGCAGCGAGTGAGAACACGACATGGTCACGTCCAAGCACTTTCCGGCTGCCCCGCTCCTCATTTCGGTCATCGTCCTGCTGCTCCTGGCAGCGCCCTCGTCGGCGTTGCCTCCGGCTTCCGGCGCGGCACCGCCGCAACAGGATGTTGACCCCAATGTGATCATCGACCCGTCGCTCTTCGAGGCCATGGAATATCGGATGGTGGGGCCGTTTCGTGGCGGGCGGGTGACCGCAGTGGCGGGGGTTGTCGACGAGCCGTTCACCTTCTACATGGGGGCAACCGGCGGTGGCGTGTGGAAGACGACGGACGCCGGCGAATCGTGGAGGAACGTGTCTGACGGCTACATCGGCGTGGGCTCGATCGGCGCCATCGCCGTCGCCTCGAGCGATGCCAACGTCGTGTACGTCGGCACCGGCTCGGCGTGCCCGCGCGGCAACGTCTCGGTGGGCGACGGTATGTATCGCTCCAACGACGCCGGGCGCACGTTCACCCACATCGGCCTGCCGGAGGCGGGACAAATCGGAGCGGTCGTCGTTCACCCGGCCGATCCCGACCTGGTGTACGTCGCCGCGCTGGGACACATCTTCGGGCCCAACGAGGAGCGCGGCGTGTACCGCAGCCGCGACGGTGGCGCCACCTGGGAGCAGGTCTTGTTCGTGTCACGCACCGCCGGAGCCGTCGACCTGTCGATGAACCCCCGGAATCCGCGCGAGATCTACGCCGCGATCTGGCACGCCGAGCGTAAGCCTTGGACGATGATCGACGGCGGCGAGGAGAGCGGCCTGTACCACTCGAGCGACGGCGGTGACACCTGGCGGCTGCTCACCGACGAGGCCGAGGACAATGGTCTTCCGAGCGGCCTGCTGGGACGCATCGGCGTCGCCGTCTCGCCGGCGAACCCGCGTCGCGTCTGGGCTCTGATCGCCGACGACGGCGACGAGGGCGGCCTGTACCGCACCGATGACGGCGGCGAGTCATGGACACGCGTCTCCGATGACCACGATCTGACGGCGCGCGGCTGGTACTACACGCACGTACACGCCGACCCGCAGGACGAGAACACGGTCTACGTCAACAACGGTCCGTTCCTGCGCTCGATCGACGGCGGCCGCACCTTCCAGCGCCGCCCGACGCCGCACGGCGACAACCACGACCTGTGGATCAACCCGAGCGACCCGCGCCTCATGATCCAGAGCAATGACGGTGGCGCCAACGTGACGCTGGACGGCGGCGAGAGCTGGTCGACGCAGCACAATCAGCCGACCGCGGAGTTCTATCGGGTGACGGTCGACAACCAGTACCCCTACCGTCTGTACGGCGCGCAGCAGGACAACAGCACGATCTCGATACCATCGTTCTCGCCTGCGGATGTGTCACCGGAGCAGTACTGGTACTCCGTGGGCGGCAGCGAGAGCGGACATATCGCGGTGCACCCCGACAACCCCGACCTGATCTACGCCGGCAATTACATCGGCCAGATCGATCGCCTCGACCGCAAGACGGGCTTCGCGCGCGACGTCATCATCTACCCGCAGATGCAGGACGGTACCGCGCCGCGCGACCTCAAGTATCGCTTCCAGTGGAATGCCCCCATTCGCTTCTCGCCCAGCGATCCCGACGTCGTCTATCACACCTCCAACTACATTCATCGCAGCCGCGATGGCGGCATGAGCTGGGAGACCATCAGCCCCGAGCTGACCCGCAACGAGCCGGAGAAGGAGGATCTTCCCGGCGGCCCGGTCCAGCACGATCACACCGGCGTCGAGGTGTACAACACGGTTTTTGCCTTCGAGGAGGCAGCGGGAGAACCCGGCGTGCTGTGGGCGGGGGCCGACGACGGCCTGATCCACGTGTCGCGCGATGACGGCGCCACCTGGACCGACGTCACCCCGCCGACGATGGAGATCGACAGCACGGTCAACGAGATTCATGTCTCGCCACACCGGCGCGGGCGGGTGTTTGCCGCAGTTCAGCGGTACCGCATGGACGACATGCGTCCGTACCTGTGGCGCACCAACGACTACGGCGCCACCTGGGAGCTGCTCACCGACGGCAGCAACGGAATC
>JASFRZ010000458.1:0-3960 GCA_050114655.1 Acidobacteriota bacterium | reverse complement strand
CGCAACGTCGGATTGGCTTCCATGACGGCGCGCCCGATGGGCTCGGTCAGCAGGGTCAGCAACACGTCGGCCCAGCGAGCTCCCTCGATGACCGCGTCGCTGCCCGGCCCCTCGTTCTCTTCACCCGGCCACACGCGCACCTCGGCGCCGGCGTCGGTGAGCAGATCAAGGCCCGCCTGGCGGATGCGACGGGTGACGAAAACTCTACCTAGGCTCAAGACGGCCTCCCTTCACTGCGCGTCGGGCGCGCTTCGATCCTCTGCTCCAGGCGGCTCCGGGCCGCCGCGCTTTGCTGTGTCGTTTGTTGGTCCCGAACCGCGGCTCAGGCAGGTATCCCCTCAGCGACGAAGCTCGCGAATCCGTCGGCGTCGGCCACCGCGGCCTCGATGCGCCTGAGCCCCTCCTGGAGGTTGTCCAGATCGGTGGCGGTGCTGAGTCGCAGGTAGTGCTCGCCCTCGCTGCCGATGCGGCAGAACGACGGACGGTCCATCAGCGCGACACCGTAACGGTACAGCACGAACATCTGCAGCAGGGTCGACGGGCTCGACTTCTTCTGCTGCTCCGCGGGCATCTCGTCGAACGCTTCGATCGCGCCGAGCGACTCGCACGCGCCGGCAACGTTGGGAAAGACGTAGAAGGCGCCCTTCGGCATGACGCAGGTGATGCCGGGAATGTTGTTGAGGCCTTCGACCACGACCTTCCGGCGCTCGTCGAATGCCGCCACCATCTTGGCGATTGCCGCGGCGCTCTCGGGGCTCTCGATCGCCACGCGGCCGGCTTCCTGGATGAAGGGCGGCGTGCAGGAGATCAGGTTGATGTTGAAGTTCTTGAACACCTCCGCCTCTTCGACCGTGGGCAGCACGACGTAGCCCAGGCGCCAACCGGTCATGGCGAAGGACTTGGAGTGTCCGGACGCGATCAGCGTGAGCTCCTCCATGCCAGGTTCACTGGCGATACTGGCGTGCTTCTTGCCGTCGAAGATGATGTTCTCGTAGATCTCGTCGGAGTAGACGCGCACGTCGGCGGGCGCCTTGTCGCGGATCACTTGCGCCATCTCGGCGAGCGCCTCGGCCTCGATCAGGCCGCCGGTCGGGTTGGCGGGCGAGTTGAGGATGATCACCTTGGTCTTGTCGGTGATCAGCTCCGCCAGGTCGGCGGCGGTCATCGCGAAGCCGGCGGATTCCCGCAGCCGCATCGGCACCGGCTTGGCGCCGACGAAGGTGACCCAGGACTCGTACACAGGGAATCCCGGGCTGGGGTAGATGACCTCGTCCCCCGGGTTGACGTAGCTCAGCATGGTGTAGGCAATCGAAGGCTTGCCGCCGGGGTGCACCACCACGCGGCGGAAGTCGATGTCCAGTCCGCGCGTCTCGCTAACCTGACGGGCGATCGCCTTGCGTAGCGGCTCGATGCCGGCGGGATGGCAATAATGGCCGTTGCCGGCGTCGATCTGCGCCTTGGCCTCGGCGGCGACGTGCTCCGGGGCATCGAAGTCGGGCTCCCCGAGGTTCAGTTTGACGACGTCCTGCCCGGTCGCCAGGACGCGGGTAATGTGGTCGGCGAGCTTGAAGGCATTCTCGGTGCCGAGGCTCTGCAGCCGGTCTGCGAACACGGTGGTCTCCTCGAGTCTGTTGCAAGGACGTGCAGCCGGACGCTGCGAACCGCCGCGAGAGACAAGCCTCAGGGGCCGCGCGCCGGCACCCAAAAGCCTACCATCGCCCCCTCCACCCGTCGAGAAAACCGACCCTGGCCACCGGTTTTCACGCGTTTGCGCACAGAAAAGCGGCCCACGAGCACGTGACCGCGCCCGTGGGCCGCGAGAACAGGCCTTCGTCCCACCGAGTAGGGGGCGTTGGCGGGGGAAAACGCCTTACCATCCCGAAGGTTTACAGCCTGTCGACTGAAATCACGACAGGTGTCTCCGAAAACCTCGGCAGTACTCTAAACAAGACGGCGAAAGAGTGTCAACTCTCTTACGAAGGGCCGCGACGGGCGTCACGAGGTTCGCTACGGAGGACCCGAGGCCCCACGCCTCGCTGCCCTGAGACGGCAGCTCTCAAGAAGGTTGCAGGAAGCCGACGCCGAGCCGAAAGACGAGGATGCCGCCGAAGTAGGCGGTGACGATGAGGCAACCGAAGCCCACTGCCGTGATCAGCCAGTAGAGGTCGCGCAATCGCGTCGGGAAAGCTCCCGGATGGCGCAGCCGCCACAGGGCGCATATCGCGAAGCATGTCAGGGTGGCGATGCCGAGGTTGCGATGCGTGTGGATGGTATCGACCACCACCGGCTCACTGCCGGCGAGCTGCGCGGCGACGAAGCCGGACAGAACCGCCAGCGCGGCGGCGGCGGTCCCCAGCATCAGTGTCCACCAGGCGACGACGCGCAGGTCATGCTCTTCGGCGACGCTGGCGAGCACGTCAAACGCCACCGAAACGACCAGCAGCGCGACGGCGAAGTCGACGATGATCGGGTGCGGTACCACTAAGTCTCCAGCAACGCCTCGGCCTTTTGCGGATCGGCCACCTTGAACACGCACAGGGCGTTGCCCGAGTGGCTGGCGACGGTAACGTAGGCGTAGTCGACGTTGAGCCCGGCTTCGGCGAGTCGCACGGCGACCTTGCCAAGCGCTCCGGGCTCGTCGGTGACCTCGATGCCGAGGACATCGACTGTTGAGAACGGCAGGTCCACGTTGCGCAACGCCTCGGTGGCGGCCTCGACGTTGTCGACGATCATGCGCACGACGCCGTACTCCGACGCCTCCGAGGTCGTCATCGCCTGCAGGTTGACGCCTCTCTCCTCGAGCGTGTTGCACAGCGTGGCGAGACGTCCGGGGACGTTTTCCAGAAACACCGTGATCTGCTTGAGAACCGCCATTTCAGCCACTCCTCCCTACCGGCGACCCTGTGTCGCGCAGGCGGCAGCGGGTCTGCCGGTCACTTGAGCTTCTCGAGGCGCCGCGCGGCCTCTTCCAGCGTTCCGCGTCGCTTGCAGAAGGCGAAACGTACCTGTTGCGCGCCGCGCCCAGGATCACTGTAAAACGAAGAGCCGGGCACCACCGCGATGCCGATGTCCCTGACCAGGTAATCGGCGAAGGCGCGATCGTCCGGGTAGCCGAACCCGCTGATCTCCGTCATCACGTAGTAGGCCCCCTGTGGCCGGGTGAAGCGGAAGCCGGCCCGATCGAGGCTCTCGCACAGCAGGTCGCGGCGCCACCGATATCCGGCGGCCAGATCTTCGTAGTAACCGCGGGGTTGTGACAGGGCCACCGCGCCCGCCTCCTGCAGCGGTGCGGCGGCACCGACGGTGAGAAAGTCGTGCACCTTGCGGATCGCTTCGGTGATCGACGGCTCGGCAATGGTCCAGCCCACGCGCCAGCCGGTCACCGAGTAGGTCTTGGACATGCCGTTGACGACCACCGTGCGCTCCCGCATCCCATCGATGGCGATCATCGAGTGGTGGGTCCGCGGCTGTTCTTCGTCGGCGTAGACGATGTGCTCATAGATCTCGTCAGTGATCGCGATCACGTCGTGCTCACGACACAGGCGGGCGATCGCCTCCAACTCGGCACGTGAGAACACCTTGCCGGTGGGGTTGTTCGGCGTGTTGATGACCACCGCCTTGGTGCGCTGGTTGAACGCCGCCTCGAGTTGTGCCACGTCGAGGTTCCAGTCGGGCGGCTGCAATGGAACGTATCGTGGCGTCGCCCCGGAGATGATCGAATCCGGGCCGTAGTTCTCGTAAAAAGGCTCGAAAACCACAACCTCGTCGCCTGGATTGATCAGCGCCAGCAGGGTGGCGATCATCGCCTCGGTGGCGCCGCAGGTGACGGTGAGCTCGCGCTCAGGGTCGATCGACAGCCCGGCCTCGTCGGCGACCTTCGCGGCGATGGCGTCGCGAAGGCTCTTCGCTCCCCAGGTGATCGCGTACTGGTTGATGTCGGCATTGATGGCATCGATCGCT
>JASFRZ010000457.1:0-3973 GCA_050114655.1 Acidobacteriota bacterium | reverse complement strand
GGGCTGACCTACGACAATATCGGCGTGGAGTACGCCGAGCTGGTGTTCACCATCGCCGAGTCGCCGCTGTCGGAAGGGGAGATCTGGGCCGGCACCAACGACGGCCTGGTGCACCTGACGCGCGACGGCGGCGAGCACTGGAGCAACCTCACCGCCAACATCCCCGACCTGCCCGAGTGGGGCACGGTGTCGAACGTCGAGCCCTCCAAGCACGTGCGCGGCAAGGCCTACATCACGGTCGACTTCCACCAGATGAACAACCGCGACCCGTTCATCTACAAGACCGAGGACTGGGGAGCGACCTGGACGCCGATCACCGCGGGCATCCCGCACAGCGTGTTCAGCTACGTCCACTGGGTGCACGAGGATCCGGTGCGCCCCGGGCTGCTGTTCGCCGGCACCGAGAACGCCATCTACGTGTCGTTCAACGACGGCGCGCAGTGGCTGCCGCTGCAGAACAACCTGCCGCACGCGCCGGTACACCACATGGTGGTGCAGGAGCATTTCGACGATCTCGTGGTCGCCACCTACGGGCGCGGCTTCTGGATCATGGACGACATCACGCCACTGCAGCAGCTCACCGACGAGGTGCTGGCGTCCGACGTTCATCTGTTTTCGCCGCGGCCGGCCTACCGCGCCCAGCCGGTCACCGGCGGCGCGCGCTTGAGCCCCACCGCTTACATCGACTACTACCTGAAGGACGGTGCCTCGGGCCCGGTGCAGATCGAGTTCCTCGACGATGAGGGCAACACGGTGAACACCGTGCGCGGCACCGGCAGGCCGGGCATCAACCGGGTGTCGTGGAACCTGCGCTACCCCGGCGCCGAGGAGGCCAAGCTGCGCACCAAGCCGCCCGGCAACCCGCACGTGGTGGAGGAGAAGCGCTTCCGCACCACCTGGGAGCGTGAGGGCTGGTACCCGGTGCTGAGCTGGGGCACCGGCGGCGGCTTCCAGGGCTTCATGGTCGCGCCCGGCACCTACACGGTGAGACTGACGGTCAACGGCGAGCAGATTACCGAGCAGCTCGAGGTGCTGAAGGACCCGCGCTCCGAGGGCACCCAGGCCGATATCGAGGCGCAGGTCGCCTTGCAGCTCGAGATCCGCAACGACCTGACCACCACGTCGCACATGCTCAGCGGCATCGAGCTGATGAAGAAACAGCTCGACGACATGATCGAGGTGCTCGAGGCGGGCAACGGCGCTTCTTCACTCGCCGGCGACATCGATGGGTTGTACACCAGCCTGCAGGGGGTCGAGGACAAGGTCTTCCAGCCCACCATCGCCGACGGCGACTCCAAGTCGTTTCGCGATCCCAACCGGCTGTACAGCAAGATCTCGGTGCTGGCCGGCGACGTCAACTCGTCGGTTGACTTCGCCCCCAACCAGCAACAGCTCGAGGTGCACGACTACCTGCACGGGCTGATGGTGCAGTACCAGGAAGAGCTGCAGCAGGTCATCGCCAACGACGTTGCCGCCTTCAACCGCGCGGCGGCGTCCAACAACATGCCCGGGATCATCGTTCCGGCGATGATCCGGC
This sequence comes from Acidobacteriota bacterium, assembly GCA_050114655.1. GTDB lineage: Bacteria > Acidobacteriota > UBA890 > UBA890 > UBA890 > JASFRZ01. The sequence goes on along the minus strand of JASFRZ010000457.1, from coordinate 2,436 downwards.
GCCAATAGCGGCACCGCCAACGGCGAGTCCGGACGCGCGTGGCCGGCGATCGCGCCGCGCAGCTCCAGTGCGTCCGTTCGCGATTGCCCCTCGCGCAATGAAACTAACGTTGCTAGTCTTCCGTATGTAGGCTAGCAATGTTAGCGAAAGGACGAGGTGAAGCATGGCGCGCGACGGCCTGGGTGAGTTCGAGCAGCGGGTGCTGCTGGCGATTTTGCGCCTCGGAGCGGAGTCCTACAGCGTTCCCATCGTGCTCGAGCTCGAGGAGCGCATGGACAAGTCGGTGGCTCCCGCGGCGGTGTACATCGCGTTGCGACGGCTGGAGGACAAGGGCCTGGTGAGCTCGAGGATGGCCAAGGGGGACGACGGTGGCCGGGAGCGGCGCTACTTCAAGGTCGAGGAGGCCGGCGTGGAGCGCTTGCAGGAGTCCCGGCGCGAGCTCGAAGCCCTGTGGGAAGGCCTCGACCCGCTGCTCGACAAGAAATGAGCGGCCCCCCGCGCCTCGCACGCCGCCTTCTCGCCGCCCGGCTCGGCGGGCTTTCGCTGCTGGGCGGCGACCTGGATCCGTCGGAGCGCAGCGAGGTTCTCGCCTCGCTCGCCGAGCTCTACCTCATACGACAACAGACAAGGGGCCGGTTGCGGGCGGACCTCTGGTACTGGCGGCAAGTGCTCAGCTTTCCCGCCCACGGGCTTCGCCGGCGCTTCGAGCGCCGCCGGAGTGGTCATGAAAGGAAGGTCGCCGGCATGTTCCGTGACTGGATGAAAGACGTGCGCTACGCAGCGCGCGGGTTGGCCTCGAACCCGGGCTTCACGGTCGTTGCGGTCCTCGCGCTGGCGCTCGGGATCGGCGGCCTGACGCCGACGTTCAGCCTGATCAACGCGTACCTGCTGCGACCCCTGCCTTTCGCACAGCCCGATCGCCTGGTGCACCTGTGGGAAACCTCCCGGCGGCAGGGCCTCTTCACCTTGCGGGTGTCGTATCCCGACTTTCGAGACTGGCGCGATCGCAGCGAGAGCTTCGTCGACATGGCGGCCTTCAACTACTCCTCCGAGACCCTCACCGGCGGCGATCAGCCGACACGTATCCAGTCGGGTCGTGTCTCCGCCAACGTGCTCGATGTCCTCGGCGTCGCCCCCGAGCTCGGGCGGGGGTTCCGCGCGGGAGAGGACAGGCCCGGCAACACCGGCGTCGTGATCCTGAGCCACGGGTACTGGCAGCGCGACTTCAATGGCGATCCGGAAGTGCTGGGGCGGACGCTGGAGATCAACGGCGAGTCGTACACCATCATCGGCGTCATGTCCCAGGACTTCGTCTTCCCGCTGGTAACCACCGAGATCTGGCTGCCGTGGGAGCTCGACGAGGCGAGCCGGCCACGCGATATGCGCTTCCTCCAGGTGGTCGGGCGCCTTGCGCCGGGCGTGACGATGCAGGAGGCGCAGAGCGAGATGAACGCCGTTGCCACCGCGTTGCAGGCCGAGTTTCCCGCCGCCAACGAGGGGATCGGCGTCAATGTCGTCGACCTGCGCTCGGCGTTGAACTTCGCCTACGAGATCCTGCGCCTGATGTCGGTCATCTTGCTGGTGGCAGGTGGCTTCGTGCTGCTGATCGCCTGCGCCAACGTTTCCGGTTTGCTGCTGGCACGCGCCTTCGGCCGCCGTCGCGAGGTGGCGATACGCACCGCCCTGGGTGCCTCTCGCGCCCGGCTCGTGCGCCAGTTTCTCACCGAGAGCCTGATGCTCGCCGCCCTGGGCGCGGCCCTCGGCATCGCCTACGCATACTGGTCGGTGAGCCTCCTGGCAACGGTGATTCCGGCGGATCTCTATCGCGTCGGGGAGATCGACATCGACCTGACTACCTTGCTGCTCACGCTGGCCGTCACCGTGTTCACTGCGCTCGCGCTCGGGCTGCTACCGGCGCTACGGGCGTCGAGCGTCGAGCTCACGGGTGCGCTCAAGGACGGCCAGGCGACGACCTCTTCCCGCCGCGGCCTGCGCCTGCGGCGCTCCCTCGTGGTGGGGCAGATCGCGATGGCACTGGTTCTGCTGACCGGCACCGCGACGATGGTCCGGGCGCTCGACGACATGCGCCGGGCCGACACGGGATTCGACCCCGACGGCGTCCTGACGATGCTGGTGGTGCTCGACACCGAGCTGTATCCGGAAGCCGAGCAGGTGCTGGACTTTCACACCCGTGTCATCGAGGAGGTCGCGGCCGTCCCCGGTGTGACCGCCGCTGCCACCGTCAACCACCTGCCGCTCAACCACGAGGTCGACGCGCGGCCGTTCGCGGTGGCCGGCGTCGAGAGCCCTCCCGACGGGGGGCTGCCGATGGCGATCACCCTACACGCGTCGGGCGACTACTTCCGGGTGATGGGGTTATCGGTGCTCGCGGGTCGCACGTTCGATTCAAGTGACACCATCGGGACCGCACCGGTC
>JASFRZ010000456.1:0-3987 GCA_050114655.1 Acidobacteriota bacterium | reverse complement strand
GGTGACCCGCATGTCGGTGCCGTCACCGGCATAGGCGCGGGTGATGCCGTTGGCATCGGCCGTCGGCTTGTAGAACGCAACCGTGACACCCAGAGCGCCGGCGCCGCCTTCCGTCTTGGCGATGGCGTCGATATCCGAGAGCGCGGAAACGACGACGGGATCCGTCATGTCGTTGATGTCGAGCTTGGCGTCAGGATCGCCGGTGCCGCCGGTCTGCTTGTCGGGTGCGCCGATGAACGCCTCGATGACCGCTCCCTCGCCCGGGTCGACCGCGTCCGGGTCGCCCACCAGCGCGAAGGCCTCGAGGTCTTGCGCCGCGCCCCCGAAGGAGACGTTCACGGTCAGCGATCGCGCCTCGGCTTCGTACTTCACGCGGTCGCCGCCGACCTTGCCCGCCTGCACCTTGAGGCTGTCGGCAACCATGTTGACGCCGTCGCGTACGAAGGCGCTGGTGCGACCCGAGACGATCGCGGTCGGCGTCATGAAGTTGACGCTGATCAGGCCGCCGAAGCCGCCGCCGTCGATCTCGGCCTTGGCGTGCATGTAGGCGTCGGCAACCACCGTGACATCGCCGCCGGCGACGTCGACGTCGGTGGTGACGTTGTGGGCGTTCGACCCGAAGCCCGCGCCGATGAAGGACTCGACGGTACCGTCGACGGTCGCGTTGGCAGCCATGAAGCTGCCGGCGAACAGGCCGGCGAAGCTGAGCGAGAGGCCGAGCGCCTCCGCAAACATCTCCGGCGCATCGGCGAGCACGTCGAGCGACCCGGCGTCGATCTCCATGCCCTCGCCGACGTAGGCGCGTACGACACCCGTGACGTCGGCGTTGAGCTCGATGTCCGATACGGTGGCGAGGCCGCCGACGCCCACCGAGAGGATGTCGGGCTTGGCCTTCATGTGGCCGATGGCGGTGATGTCGATGTCGCCGTTGCCGACGTCCACCTTACCGGTGGTCGAGCTCGGCGTGGTCCCTACTCCGGCTCCCGCATGGGCGTCGACCGTGCCGCTCACGGTCGCGTTCGCCTCGAGGATCGCAACGGTGGCGATGCCGCTCGCCTGAACGGCGCGAACCGTCGCAGCGGCATCATAGTCGCCGTCGGCGTGGACGTCGAGGCCGGTGGCCAGGATGTCGGCGCCCTGCCCGACGTAGGCGCGCGTGATGCCGGCGACGTCCGACTGCGCGGTGAGAATCCCGACACTGACGACACCGGAGACGCTGGCGTTGTTGAGGTCGGCGTTGGCGTCCATGTCGGAGGCCGCCTCGATGGTGATCGCGGTGCCAACGTCGACCTGACCCGTGCCGGCGCCCACGCCCTTCCCTACGGGTGCGCCGATGAAGGCCGCGACCTCGCCGTTGATCGTCGCCTTGGCGTCGATGATGTTGACGCCGCCGAGGCCGGAGAAGTCCACCAGGAAGGTAGTGGCGTTGGCGATGTAGTGCACCGGGTCGGTCGCGTCTTCGCCGGCCTCGACCTTGAGCGTCTTCGACGTCAGGTCGACACCGTCGCGCACATACGCCCGTGTCGTGCCGTTGACCTCCGCGCGCGGTTGGATCTTGCTGATCGTGAGGCCGAAGGAGCCCGTCAGGCTGTACGAGTGCGCCGTCGCGGTCATGGTCGAGTCCGCGTCGACGATCACGTCCCGGTCGGTGCCCTCGTCGCCGGTCATGGTGATAATCGGGCTCGCGGTCGTCGAGGCGTCGGCCACCTGGGCGCCGATGAATGCTTCGACCACGCCGGTGACCTTGGCGAGCGCCTCCAAGACGTTGATTGAGGCGAAGCCGGAGATCGAGCCCGCGATGACCTCGGCGTCCGCCGTCATCGTATCGCCGTCTGCGGTGATGGTCAGATCGTCCGCGCTGAGGTTGGTTCCCTCACCGACATAGGCGCGCACGGTGCCGGATGTATCGGCGGTGGGCAGGAATACCGTGCCGGTAAAGCCGAACGCGAGGCCGCCGCCGCTGGCGGAGGCACTCGACGTGCGGGTGCCGTCGGCGTCGATCACCGCCGTACCGTCGCCGTTTCCGGCATCGGACAGGTTGATGTCCGTCACGGCGCCCGGCGTCGGCGTCTCACCGGCGCGCACGCCGGTGAAGGCTTCGGTATCGCTCTTGATCGTCGCCGTCGCGTCGGCAGCCGCCACCGACAGACCGCCGCCTAACGCCACCGCAACGTTGTTGGCCATCGCGTTCTCGGTGCTGTTGGCGATCACGTCGAGCTCGCCCGCGTTCACCGTCGTCTTCTCGCCCACGTAGGCGAGCGTCGCGCCGGTGACGTTGGCGTCGGCCACGGTGAGCGCGCCGCTTGCCAGCAGACCGAAGGACAGGCCGAGCGGCGAAGCGTCGGCGGTGAGGTTGGAGTTCGCCTTGATGTACAGGTCGTCGCTGCCGAGGTTGAGCGTCGTCTGCGCCGTCGCCGTGGTGCCGGCGCGCGTTCCGACGTAAGCCTCGGTGATGCGGTTCACGTCGGCGTCGACAATGGCCCCGGCGAAGCCGGCCGCAGAGATCGAAATGGAATCCGCGTCCGGCAGAGCGTGGGCGGTGCTGTCGGCGGTGATACTGAGCTTGTCGTTGGTGTTGACGGTGGAAGCACCGTCGATGTAGGCGCGGGTGGCGCCGCCGACGGAGGCCTCACTCACCATCACCGAAACCGAGAAGCCGAGCGACGCGGCCAGCCCGAAGGTCTTGGCGCGCGCGTCGTGTGTGCTGTCCGCATCGACGAAGACGTTGCCCGAGGCCGTCAGGTTCGCATTGTGTCCATAGGCCTCGACGGTGGAATCCAGGTGGGTCACCGCCTTGCCGCCCGCTCCCGCGACACCGGCGATGGCCACGGTGATGGCGACGACACTCGACTTGGCCTCGACGTCTTGCGTGGCATCGGCGTCGATGCGGATCTCGCCGCCCTCCGCGTGCACCATGCTGTCGGACACGTGCGCCTTGGTGGTCGCGGTCATGGTGTTGGTCGCCAGGCCGATGCCGATCGACGCACCGACGACCCCGACCGCAAGCGAAACGGAGGTCACGCTGGCGATGGCGTCGGAGGTGTCGTGCGCCTCGACGTGCACGTACGTCGATGCGGTCACGTTCGAGCCTGCGTCGACCACTCCCTCGATCGTCCGCGTCACCGTGTTGGTGGCTTCCGCACCGCTGCCCGCCGCCGCGATGCTGGCCAGGGCGATGGAGCCCGAGACCGCGTAGGCGTCGGGGGTCGCCTCCACGATGGAATTGGAGTCCGCCTTCACCAGCACGTAGCCGCCGTTGGCGTCGACGCGGCTGTTGCCGACCCTGGCGCGGGTCACGCCCGACATCGTGTTCTCGGCGATCGCCGCTGCTACGGAGACGGAGAATGACGCCCCGATGCCACCGGAAACGGAGGCGGAGATGGCCAGCGCGTCAGCGTACGCGTGCAGGTCGTCCTTGGCCTTGACCTCGATCTTGCCGCCCGCGGTGACCGCCTGCGGGCCACCCGGATCCGCTTGGTCGGCGTTGAGGATTAGAGCCTCGACGGTCTGCGCCATGGTGTTCTTGGCCACCGCCGCGGTACCCGACCCGGACAGCGAGAAGCCGGCGGCCACACTGACGGTGATCGCAATACCCGTGCCGTCCGTATGGATCGTGGCGTCGCCAAGCGCCGACAGGATCACTTCGGACGAGGCGCTCACGTCGCTGTCGACGATCTGCGTACGCACCGTGCCGGACCAGGATGTGTCTGCCAGCGCGAAACCGATGGCGATGCTGCCCGACGCGCCACCCGCACCATTGGCGGTAACCGAAATACCGTAGACATCAACGTCGAGCTCGGTCTCGTCGGTGGCCGTCAACATCACCGAGCCTGCCTGCGCATCAACGTCGGAGCCGCCGGTGATCGCGGCCTCCGTCAGATTGGTGCTCGTTACCGTGGCCTTCGAACCGCCGACTGCGGCGCCGAAGGCAAAGGCTGCCGCTCCGTTGACCGCCACGCCGACCCCGACGCCGAGGACGTCCACCTT
>JASFRZ010000455.1:0-3999 GCA_050114655.1 Acidobacteriota bacterium | reverse complement strand
TCTTCGGGGCGGCTGCGAAAACCGATGCTGATCGCCGGGCGGGCGGCGGCGTTGGCCACGATCGCCCTCCTCTCCCTCACACGTCGTGACGACGGACGGTTACGGGGAGCCGGTACCCATTATTCCAACATCGGCGCCCCTCGGTCGACCCCTACCCGAGGGGGTAGTGGTGAAAGTCCAAGAGGTCCTCCACCACGGCCTCCTAGCGGCGCGCGCGGAACTGATACTCGAGCGGCGGCTCGGCGCCGAGCAGATAGCGGACGAAATAGTCCCAGCGCCGCCGCATCATGTAGGGCTCGTTGCCGAAGCCGTGCGTCCGATTCGGAAAGATGATCAGATCGAAGTCCTGGTTGGCGGCGATCAGCGCGTCGACCAGCAGCAGCGTGTTGTTGGGCGGCACGTTGTTGTCCATCGAACCGTGCGCCACCAGCAGGTGACCCTGCAGGTTGCGCGCGAAATTCTGGTTGGCCTGGCTGTCGTAGTTCGATTCCCCGTCGCTGTCGCGGACAAGCAAGCCCTGCCATTTCTCGCCCCAGTCGTCCTCGTACACGCGGTTGTCGTGATTGCCGGCCTGCGCCACCCCGACCTTGAAGAAGTCGGGATAGTGCAGCATCGCGCCGGCGGTGGCGAAGCCGCCACCGGAGTGGCCGTAAATGCCGGCGCGATCGATGTCGATCCACGGGTAGCGCTCGGCGAGCTGGCGCATGCCGGTGACCTGATCCGGCAACGTGTTGTCGCCCATGTCGCCGTAGTACGCCTCGTGGAACGACTTGGAGCGCCATGGCGTGCCCATGCCGTCGAGCTCGATGACCACGAAGCCGAGCTCGGCGATCGCCTGCTGGTCGCCACGCGCGGCGGAAAAGTTGCGCGACCCGACGCTTCCCGTCTGCGGTCCCGGATAGATGTTGTTGATGATCGGGTAGCTGCCGCCCTCATCGAGGTTGGTGGGCTTGTACATCAGCCCGTACAGATCGGTGACGCCGTCGCGCGCCTTGACGGTGAAGGGCTCCGGCGGCTGCCAGCCGGTGGCCAGCAGGCGGCTGATGTCGGCCTGCTCGAGGTCGACGATCTTGCTGCCGTCGGCGGCACGCAGCACCGAGACCGGCGGCGTGTCCGGCGTCGAGAAGGTATCGACGAAGTAGTCACCCGAGGGCGACAGGCGGATGTTGTGGTTGGCATCCTCCGGGGTCAGCAGGGTCGCGTCGGAGCCGTCGAGGGGGGCACGGTAGAGGTGCTGGAAGTAAGGGTCGCGTCCCGGCTCCATGCCGACGCCGAGGAAGTAGACGACGCGGTTGTCCTCGTCGAGGCGCAGCACTCGGGTGACGTTGCCCTCGCCTGAAGTGACGGCGTTCTTCAGCCCGCCGGTGGCGAGGTCGTAGAGGTACAGGTGCCCCCAGTCGCTGCGCTCGGAAAACCAGATGAACTCGTCGGAAGCCGGCAGGTAGCGCCAGTTGACCGCGCCGTTGCCCGACTCGAAGAAGGTGTCGACCTCCTCGTAGAGCACCTCGCGTACCGCGCCGGTCTCGATGTTCGCCTCACGCAACCACTCGCGCTTGTGATCGCGCGAGGTCGACAGGAACATCATCGACGAGGAATCGGCGCTCCACTGCACGTCGCCCCAGTCGCCGCCGCAGATGACGTCGTCGCACAACGACGAGCGATGCTGGTCGGGCGGCATCTGCAGGCGCACCACGGTGCCGTGATCCACGTCGATGATGACGCGCTCGATCATCGTGATCACCGCGTCGCCCGGCAGCGGGTACTTCCACGCCTCGAGTTGCGGGTGACCGACCTGGGTGTTGACCAGGTACATCTCGCCGACGCCGCGCTGGTCCTGCTGGAAGGTGGCGATCTTGCGCGAGTCCGGTGACCACTTGACCACCGGCCGGTCGCTCTTGCGCCAGCCGGCGTTGTCGGTGGCGTAGCCGTAGTCGGGCACGCCATCGCGGGTCAGCGGGCGCTCCTCGTCGGTGGCGACGTTGCGCACCCACAGGTTGTCCTCGCGGATGAACACCGCGCGCGTGCCGTCGGGCGACAGCACCTCGTTACGGTTACCACCGCCGAACCCTCCGCGGCCGCCCCCGCGCCCGCCGCGCCCCCCGGGCGCCGCCACGACCACACCGCGTTGCTGCACGCATTGGTAGTCATCGAGGTGGCAGAGCCAGCCGCTGCCCTCGGCGGTGAAGCGCACCGCGGCACCGTCGTCGGTCAGCTCGATGCTGTTGAAGGGCAGCGCGTAGGGCTGGTAGGGCTCGCCGGTGGCGTTCGACAGCCCGACCGCCAGGCGCTCCTGGTCGAACGCCGGCGAGCGGGTGCCCGCCGCGGGATCGACGAGGATGAACTCCGAGCCACGCTCGGTGTCGACGCGATACCAGAAGCGCTCGTCTGCAAGCCAGCTCGGGTTGACCGAGTCGCGCAGCACCAGCGGATTGGTGTTGTAGCTCAGGAACTGCTCGGCGTGGGCGTAGTCGGCCTCGGTGAGTACCCGGCCGGGGCTCTGTTGTCCGTAGGCGGAGGCGGCAAGCGCCAGGGCGATAAAAAGTACGGCCGCCACGGCCAGTCGTTGGTTGCTAGAGCGCATCGGGTTCCTCCGGTGGTTGCCGGTTGGTTTCACTCGGCGTGTTGCGGCTCCGAACCGGGTTCGATGACCCGGTAGTCGGCGCGCGGCGCGGGACGCTCACGCGCGACCGACCCGCCGGACAGGTAGGACAGCACCCCGGCCAGCAGACCGAGGCCATGATAGAAGTACATGAGGGGTAGGAACACCACGGCGCCGCAGGCAAAGCGGGCACCCAACCGGCGGGCGCCGGCAGCGAGAAAGGCGCCGTTGAGGACCCAGATCAGCAGCACCGCGGCTGCCGCCAGCCACCAACCCGCGCGCACACCGATGAGACCGGCGAGCATCGCCACCGGGATGAGCCAGGCCGCCGCGACGCTCAGAACGTTGCCCCCGCGCGTATTGAGGTCGTTACGAAAGACGCGCTCGCGCAGCATCAGCCCCGTCCAAGGGATGGCGCGATGGAAGATATCGGAGCGCACCATCCCGGTGAGCGTGTAGCGCTTGAGGTGGACCACCTGGATGGAAGGCTCGAAGCGGATGCGATGGCCGGCGCGGGTCATTCGATAGCCCAGTGCGATGTCCTCGATGCTCGCCGCGGCGAAGGCCGGCTCGAAGCCGCCGAGTTGCTCGAAGACGGCGCGACGCAGCGCCATGCGGCCGGAATCGAGCGTGGCCCCGTCGCGCTCCGCAGTCTGGTGAGTGTAGTGGTGCTGGAAGTTCTTGAAGCGCGAGAAGAATCCCTGCGCCGGAGTCTCGGCGCTGAGCGACCCGACGACCGCGTCGACGCCGGGGTCGTCACGCAGCACCGCGACGAAGCGGCGAAGCGTGTCGGGCGCCATCAGCTCGTCGGCGTCGAAGAAGACCAGGATCTCGCCACGCGCGTGGCGTGCGCCGAGATTGCGACAGTTCGCCGACATGATGTTGCGCGCCACGGAGACCACGCGGCAGCCGTAGCGCCGCGCGACCGCCTCGGTATCGTCGGTAGAGGCATCGTTGACCACGATGACCTCGAACGTCGCCCCCTCGGAGCACAGCACCGACTCCAGGCATGCGGGCAGGTCGGCAGCGGCGTTGTGCGCCGGGATCACGACGGAGACCTCGGGAACGGGCTCTGCCATCATCTCGGTAGACTACTATGCCTGCATGGAGCGCGAGCGCCTGACGATCGTCCACGTCACCACCTTCTATCCGCCGCATAACTTCGGTGGCGACGGCGTGCACGTGCAGCGTCTGAGCCGCGCCCTGGCACGCCGCGGCCATCGCGTCAGCGTCGTGTACCCGCCGGCGGCCTACGGCGTGCTCGGCGGTGACGCCAACCTGGCGGTGGGCGACGACTCCGCGACGGCAGACGGGGTCACCGTGCACCGCCTTCCCGCCGGATGGCGCGGCGCCCTCGAGACCGTCCTGGTGCAGCAGGTCGGCGCTCCGATGCTGCACCG
>JASFRZ010000454.1:0-4003 GCA_050114655.1 Acidobacteriota bacterium | reverse complement strand
GGCGCGCGACGGCAGCGAGCTCTTCTTCTACCAGGCTTCGTCGGTCGCCACCTCCTACATCATGTCGGTGGGGATCGATCTCGCTGCCGGGCGTCCCACCGGCGCACCGGTGCAGTTGTTCCCGACCACGGTGGGGGCGCGCCAGTATCTGCTGAGTGGCTTCGACGTTGCCCCCGACGGCAACCGCTTTCTGATGGTGCTGCTGCGCCAGCCGCCCACCCGACACGTCCTGATCGAGGATTTCGACGCCTTCATGCAGGCGCGGCGACGCTAGGCGTAGCGTATCCCGGCCCGCGCGCTTGGGTCCCCCGCGCCGCCTATCCTGAGCCGCGCCCGCGCCCGCGCCCGAGCCCACCGCACCGCGACCAGCGGTCTCGATGCGCCGGCCGGAGTACGTTGCGTCGTTCAGTCGCGCAGCGCCACGATCGGATCGATGCGGGTCGCCCGTCGCGCCGGCAGCCAGCCGGCCAGCAGCGCGGTGGCCGCGAGCACCACGGGTGTCGCCACGAACGTCGCCGGGTCGAGCGCGCCGACCTCGTACAGCAGGCTGCCGAGCAGACGGCTGAGGCCGGCGGCCGCGGCGAGGCCGGCGATGCCGCCGAGCAGCACCGGGAGGAGCGCACCGGTGAGCACCAGCCGCAGAATGCCGCCGCGTTGCGCGCCGAGCGCCACGCGGATGCCGATCTCCTTGAACTGCGTCTGCACCAGCCGCGCGATCAGTCCGTAGATGCCGAGGCCGGCGAGCGCCAGGGCGAGGGCGGCGAACAGACCGACCAGCAGCATGTTGAAGCGCTCGCGCGCCACCGAGTCATCGCGCAGCGTGTCGAGGGTGCGGACGCCGTCGACCGGCAGTTCGGCATCGATTCCGCGCACCGCGTTGCGCACCGCCCCGAACAGGTCGACGCCGGCGCGCGCGGGCGCTACCAGCAGGACGAAGTCGCCCAGCGGCACCTGGCGCAAGGACACGTACATCGCCGGCTCGACTGCCGCCGTGAGCCCGTTGAAGCGCACGTCGCCGACCACGCCGGCGATCTCCATCCACTGCTCGCTGCCGTCGCCGAACATGCTCTCGACGGTGGGAATGCGGATGCGCTTGCCGACCGCCTGGTCATCGGGAAAGTACTGGCGCGCAAACGCCTCGTTGATGACCACCACTGCGGGATGGTCGACGTCGTCGGTGGGGACGAAGGTGCGCCCGCGCAGCAGGGGGATGCCGACCGTCTCGAAGTACCCCGGGCTCACCGGGCGGAAACTGGCGCCCTGCGCCTGGCCCGCCTCCAGCGGCGGCGCGCCTTCGATGCGGAAGCTGTCGCCCCAGTTCTTGCGCAGCGGGTGATCGTAGCCGAACGCCACCCGCGCCACGCCGGGCACCGCAGTGAGCGAGCGCTCGATGTCATCGAAGAAGCGCAGCGTGTCGGCAGCGGTGAGATAGCGCGCCGGCGGCAACGACAGCGGCACCGCCACCGTGCCGCCGGCGGCGAAGCCCGGGTCGATGCGCTTGATGTGCAGGAAGGTGCGCACTAGCAGGCCGGCGCCCACCACCAGGAGCACCGCCATGCACGCCTGCACCGCTACCAGCAGGCTCTGTGCCTGGCGCCGCGTGCCGTCGGCGGTGAGGCCGCGAGCACCCTGGCGCAACCGCGCCAGTGCGCCCTCGCGGCTCGCCAGTGCCACCGGGGCGATGCCGAGCACCACGCCGACCAGGAGAGCGGCGACGACAGCGAACAGCAGCGCCCCGGAGTCGAGGGTGACCTCGTTCATGCGCGGGATCTGGAAGGGCACCATGCGCTTGATGGCGTCGAGCGTCATGTAGGCGAGCACTACGCCGGCCGCCGCGCCGGCCACCGCCAGCAACAGGCTCTCGATAACGCTCTGGCGCACCAGCGTGGCGCGCCCGGCGCCGAGCGCCACGCGCACCGCGGTCTCGGTGCGGCGGCCGTCGGCGCGCGCCAGCATCAGGCCGGCGACGTTGGAGGTGGCGATCAGCAGCACCAGTGCCACCGTACCCATCAGCACCCACAGCGCGTTGTGGCCGGGGCCGATGATCTCGTCGCGCAACGGCGTGGCAGTGAAGCCCTCGCCGGCGACGATCGGGTCCTGCTCGCGCACCGCGGCGGCGAGCGCGTCGACCGCCGCGTCTGCCTGCGCGACGCTGACCCCGTCCGCGAGCCGCGCGATGGCACCGAGAATGTGGGAACGCCGCGACGCGTAGAACTCGGCGGTGAAGCGCAGTGGCAGCAGAAAATCGTGGTTGTCGGGGGTCAGCGACAGCTCGCCGTCGACCGCCGCCGAGGTCGGATAGACGCCACGCGGCAGGATGCCGATCACCTCGAACGGCGTGCCGTCGAGATTCACGGTGCTGCCGACGACGGTCGGATCGGCGGCGAAGCGTCGCCGCCACAACTCCTCGCCGATCATGGCGATCGAGGGACCGCCGACGTCCTCGTCGTCGGCGCGAAAGCCGCGGCCGAGCAGCGGCCGGACGCCGAGCACGCGCAGATAATCGGCGCTCACCCGGCCGCCGCGCACCAGCTCGGGCTCGCCGTCGACGATCAGCGTGGCGGAAGCGAAGCCGAAGGCGGCGGCGCTGTCGAAGACGTCGTCGAGCGCGCGCACGTCGAGGAAGTTGCCGGGGGTCATCCGCGAGCGGCCGCCGCTCTGCAGGCTGTACTGCCAGATTCCTACGATGCGCTCGGGGGCGGCATAGGGCAGGGCGTCGAGCAGCACGCCTTCGACCACCGAGAATATGGCGGTGTTTGCGCCGATGCCCACCGCCAGGGTGAGCACCACGACGGCGACGAAGCCGGGCTCGTGGCGCAGGGCGCGCAGCGCGTGGCGCAGGTCGTTGAAGAGACGGTCGAGCATCGTGGCTGTGCTCCCGGAGCGCGTCGGAAGGAAGGAAGCAGAGGTGGTGGCAGTGTGGTTCTCCGCCGCGCCGGCCTGTCGACGGGCGGCGAGCCCGCGCCGCGGCACCTCGGCAAAGGCGCGCACCGTAAAGGCGAGCGCCGCCAGCCGCCCGCGGCGGCGCGCGTCGGCCCTGAGGTCGACGAACAGCGGCTCCATCTCCGCGCGCGCGCCGTCACGCAGCCGCGGCGGATACAGCAGCAGCAGGCAGCGGTACAGCCAGCGGCCGATCACCGCGCGTGCCCGACGAGGTCGGAGGCGGTGGCCGCCTCGACCATGCGCCGCATGCGCTCCGCCTCGGCGGCGGCGACGCGGCGGCCGAGCGCGGTGATGCCGTAGTAGCGTCGCCGCCGGTCGGTGTCCTTGCCGGCGGCCGCGACGTGCTCGATCAGGCCCGTGTCGTTTAGCCGCTGCAGGATGGCGTACAGGTTGCCGGGCAGCAGGCTGATCTGCCCGTCGCTGCGTGCCTCGATGTCCTTGACGATGGCGTAGCCGTGGCTCGGCCCGTCGGCCAGCACCAGCAGGACGGTGAACTCCACCGCGCTCATCGGCAGGTATCCGTTGAGGTCCGTTTCATTCGTGCTCATACGGGCTTCTCGGTCGTCGAGTTGCCGCGCCGCCGACAGTACCGACATCGTGGCGGCGCAGGGCATTTCCAAAGAACTACTGGATCACAGTATACTGAAATCCAGTATAATGTCAATGAGCAGTTTCCTGCGGTAGACACGACGATATCCGACGGCGATGGGGGCGGCCTCGCGTCGTCTCATGCGGGCGCCCCGGAGGCCGCTCCGCAGTTCAGGACTTGCGGCGGCCCACCTCCACCCGGCTATGATCGAAACAGGGCAACCGGTAGAGACATCCCCTGGGTGAGCGGGGCGCGACGCGGCTGATCCCCTCGTCGGACCCGCCGGGCAAGGGTGGTAGGCGATGAGGAAACCGGACTTCGCGCGGGTCGAGTTGCAGCCGCTGGTGGATGGCGACCTGCGTTTCCTGATCGAATCGTTTCCGCAGCCGGCGCAAAGCTACGAGCAGATTGCCGCTGTCCTCGATGAGCTGCCCAACACACTGGAATCGATCCTGACCTCCCGGTCGGTGG
>JASFRZ010000453.1:0-4009 GCA_050114655.1 Acidobacteriota bacterium | reverse complement strand
AACGTCGCCAACATGATGCTCGCGCGCTGCAACGCGCGTAGCCGCGAGATCGGCGTGCGCCTCGCGATCGGCGCCGGACGCTGGCGGCTGGTGCGGCAGCTACTCACCGAGAGCATCCTGGTGTCGCTGATCGGCGGCGCCATGGCACTGCTGATCACCACCTGGCTGGCCGATCTGCTCACCAGGGTCCAGCCGCCCATTGCCGTGAGCTTGGAGCTGGACGTCAGCCCCGACCGCCGCGTCTTCCTGTTCACCATGGGGGCGGCGCTGCTCACCGGGATCGTCTTCGGACTTGCCCCGGCGCTGCGCAGCTCACGCCCGGATCTGATCACCAGCCTCAAGGACGACGGCTCGGGCAGCGGCACGAGCGGGCGCTTCACGCTGCGCAACTTCCTGGTGGTGGCCCAAGTGGCGGTGTCACTGGTGCTTCTGGTGGCGGCCGGACTGCTCACGCGAAGTCTCGCCAAGGCGCGCACCATCGAGCTCGGCTTCGACGAGCACAACCTCGCCTACGTGATGACCAGCCTCAGCTCGGCAGGTTACCGAGGCGAGGAGGAGAAGCTCTTCCTGCAGCAAGCGACCGAACGCGCCGCCGCCCTGCCGGGGGTGGTGACGGCCGCCAACGCCACGCGCGTACCGCTGAGCCTGACCAACGTCTCGCAGGTGTTCGAGATCGAGGGCTACGAGCCCGAGGAAGGCGACGCCACGGAGATCGAGTATAACGCCGTCGGTCCGGGCTACTTCGCCACGCTCGGCGTGCCGATGACCCGCGGCCGTGACATCGCCGCGAGCGACGTCGAAGGAGCGCCGCTGGTGGCGGTGGTCAACGAGGCGTTCGCGCAACGCTTCTGGCCCGGGCAGAACCCGATCGGCAAGCGCATCCGCTCGGACGGCGCCGATGATCCGTGGATCGAAGTGGTCGGCGTGTGCGGCGACTACAAGATCAAGACCGTCGGGGAGGAGAGCGTGCCCCTCGTGCACATGTCGATGATGCAGAGCCCGCCATTCTTCGAGACGATCCTCGTGCGCACCGCCGGCAATCCCGGCGCCGCCGTCGTGCAACTGCGCGAGCTGCTCAGCGATCTCGACCCGGAGGTCGCGGTCTTCTCTTCCGGCACGATGGACGAGAACCTCGCCACCGTGCTGTACCCGGTGCGCATGGGCGCGGCGCTGCTCACCGCGTTCGGCGCCATCGCGCTGGTGCTCGCCGCCATCGGGGTGTACGGCGTCATCGCCTACGCCGTCTCCCGTCGCACGCGTGAGATCGGCGTTCGCATGGCGCTCGGTGCAAGCGCGCCCGACGTCCTGCGCCTGGTGATGTGGCAGAGCATGCGTGTGGTGCTCGTCGGCGTCGTGCTCGGCGCGGCCGCGGCCGTCGGGGTCACCTCGGCACTGGGCAGCTTCCTGTACGGCGTCAGCGCCGTCGACCCGATCGCCTTTGCCGCAACGATCGCCATCCTGCTCGGCGTAGCCCTGCTGGCCAACTACATCCCGGCCCGCCGCGGCGCACGCATCGATCCGATCGTGGCGCTGCGCTCGGAGTGATCCCTACGGCACGTCTTCGCTCTCGCGTCCTCGATCGCCGGCTCGCTCGAATCAAGCGCAACGCCGTCGTTGCGGTCCTTGTGCGCGCGCAGCCGCGACGCCGATGAGAAGTTCGGGCTAGCGACGCACCGAATCCGGATCGACGCGCGTCGGCGTCGCCTCGCCGGAGATGATCGTCTCGGCCGCCAGCGCGATGGCACGGATCGTATTCGTCATGTGGTCGAGATCGAGGGTGTCGACCTCGTCGGACACCTGGTGGTAGTCGGGATCGACGTCGATCGGGGTGGTGGAGATGCTGTGCGCCGGCACGCCGAGGCGTGCGAGCGTGGCGTTGTCGGAGCGGAAGAACAGGTTCTGGTCCGGATAGGGGTCCGGGTAGAACTCGTAGATCGTCCCCTCGACCGCGTCGGAGAGGATCTGCCCGAAGCTCGAGCGGTCGTAGCCGGTGATCCAGGCGGTGTTGGGGCCGCTGACCGCCGGCTTGCCGATCATCTCGATGTTGAACATGGCGATGACCTGATCAGGGTCGAGCTGCTCGGAGAAGTAGCGCGAACCGAAACCGCCCGACTCTTCAGCGGTGAAGGCGACAAATATCAGGGACCGCTCCGGCTTGGGCTGATCCTCGAAGAAGCGCGCCAGCTCGATCACCGCGGTGGTACCCGAAGCATCGTCGTTGGCCCCGTTGGCGATGGTGTCTTCGCCGCCCGGGCGGATGCCGATATGGTCGTAGTGGCCCGAGAACACGACGAACTCGTCAGTGCGGTTGCCCTCGATCATGCCGACGACATTGGCCATCGGGTAGGGCTCAGGCTCGGGCTGCTGCTGGTCGGCGTCGCCACCACCGCGCCGCCCGCCGCGCCGTCGCGGCGTCGCCTCGAAACGCTGCAGGTAGCCGTCGTCGCCGGGCATCGGCTGCAGGCCGATGGCCTCGAACTCCGAGGCGATGAACTCCGCCGCGCGCATCGCCGCCGGCGAGAACGCCGAGCGCCCCTCCATGTCGTCATCGGCGAGCACGCGGATGACGCGCTCGACGCTGGCGCGGTCGATGTCGGGAAGCTGCTGGGGCAGGACGACCGTCGCCACCAGGGCAACGAGGAGGCCGGCGAGAACGGCCAGGCGGGTGGGCTTCATGCGTTGATCTCCGGATTCGGAACCCGTGGGGGCTCGGCGCGACTGTCAGAGCTTAGCGCAATCGACGAAACGCCGGTCCTCCCGGCGATCCACATGCGCGGCGTCCATGCACCACCACGACGGGTCCGCCTGGCTGCGCGAACGCCGCCTGTCGTGTAGGACGGACCCCTACACGTACGTAGGAATAGCGACGGTTCGGGAGCCCGCGGCCGCGCAGTATGATGCTGGCGATGGAACGGCAACTCACGCAGCAGCCCGAAAGCCCCGAAGGCGACCAGCGACCCGGGTTCACCGGGGAGGCTGACGTGTCCGGGGCGCGCGATACCTTCGAGGCGATGTTCACCCTCGACGTCGAGGGCAGGGTCGTCTCTGCGAGCCCCTCCACCGAGGCCATGTTCGGCGCCACCGCGACCGATCTGACGGGAGAGCGCTTCGAGCAGCTCGTCAGCGAGCCGTACCGTGAGGAGTGGCGCGCGGAGCTGCGCCGCCTGCGGCGCGACGAGCAGCCTGACAGCCTCGGCGACCGGCGCGAGGTTCTGGCACAGCGGATGGACGACGGCGCCGTGTTTCCGGTAGTCCTGTCGACCGCCTCCGTGCTGAACGGCAACCTGCACCGGTTCATCGCCGTCGTTCACGACCGCACCCGCGAGCGTCAGCTCGAGCGCCGGCTGTACGAAGCGCAGGAGCAGGAGCGCCGGCGCATCGGGCACGAGCTGCACGACAGCGTCGGCGGACAGCTGACCGGCGTGGAGATTGCCAGCTCCCTGCTGCACCGCAGCCTGGCCGGCGAGGACTCTCCGCACGCGCGCGAGGCCGCCGAGCTGGTCGAACACATGCGCGAGCTGCACAGCCGGGTGCGCGAGGTGAGTCGCGGGCTCTTGCCGGTCGAGGATGACCCGCTGGGCTTGATGAGCGCACTGCGCCGGCTGGTCAAGCGGACCCACGGCCGCGGCGGGATGCGTTGTCTGTTCCGCTGCGACGGGGAGATCAACGTCGACGAGACCGGAATCTCCACCAACCTCTACCACATCGCCGAGGAGGCGGTGCAAAACAGCCTGCTGCACGCCGAGGCCAAGCGCATCACGATCGAGCTGAGCAAGCCCGAAGAGAACATCATCGAGCTGGAGGTGCGCGACGACGGCAAAGGGCTGCCGCCGGGCGTCGGCCTGGGCTCGGGCATCGGCATGGACAGCATGGCCCATCGCGCCCGCCTCATCGACGGCAGGTTCGAGCTGCTGCCCAACGAGCCGTCCGGCACGCGGGTACGCTGCACGGTCGACCTGGAGCGGAGACGCCCCCGGTGATCGGAATGCACGACGCGAAGATCCTCATC
>JASFRZ010000452.1:0-4010 GCA_050114655.1 Acidobacteriota bacterium | reverse complement strand
GGTTCTGGACAATGCCCCGGCCAAGCACCGCCGCAGCGACGCGCGCGCGCGCCGGCAACTCGAGGCGCTGGAGAGTGGTGACGCGCGCGAGCGACTGGCCACCCTGGTGGCGGCGGCGATGGAGAACGGAGCCGCCGAGGAGGCGTTGCGCCAGCAGCTATTCACCGATGGCCAGGAGCTCGAGGCGATAGCCGACGAGCTGGCCGCCGCGGATCGGCTCATGGTGGTACAGCGACGTCCCCTGCTACTGCTCGACGGGACGGTCGCGCAGGCGCTGGCGAAGCGCGTCGTACAGGCGCTCACCGCCTACCACGAAGAACACCCGCTGGCGTCCGCCATGCCCAAGAGCGCGTTGACGGCGGCGCTGCCGCCGCGGCTTCCCGACCCTGCGCTCGCCGCCCTGCTGCAGCGCATGGCTGCGGAGGGCGTCATCCGGGAGAGCGCAGACGGCGTCGCCCTGCCCGAGCACCAGGTCGAGCTGACCGACGAGCAGGCGCGCGCCCGCGAGGCACTGCTACGCCTGTTCGACGAAGCCCGCTGGGCCCCGCCCTCGATCGCCGAGGCGCTGCAGCAAACCGGCGTCAGCACCGCGGTGGCCGACGCCGTGCTGCACATGCTGCTGCGCAGCGGCGACCTGGTGCGCGTGCGTAACGACCTGATCTATCGCTCCGCCTGTCTGGAAAAGCTCATCGCCGAGTTGCGCGAGCGATACGCTGCGGGCGACTCCTTCAGTGTCCCGCAGTTCAAGGAGTGGACCGGGGTGAGCCGCAAGCACGCCATCCCGCTGCTCGAGTACCTCGATCAGCATCGCGTCACCCGCCGCGAGGGTGACCTGAGGGTGCGCGTGTAACCGCCCCGAGGGACCCGGCAACGACGATCGACCCTCGCATTGACCGTGCTCACAGCCGACCCGTATCATGTTCCTTGTAAGGGTGCCGAGTGACCCCCGCGCGGTGCCGCGTACGGGGCCACCGTGCCCATAAGGAGGCAGAATGCTGGGCAGCATTGGATTCACCGAGCTCCTGTTCATCTTCCTGATCGTCGTCGTCCTCTTCGGGGCCAGCCGTATCCCCGAGATCGGGCGCGGCCTGGGTGCGGGCATTCAGAATTTCAAGTCCGCGATGAAGGACGGCGCCTCGTCGGGAGATGATTCGTCCGATTCCGACAAGACCGCTGCCCACTAGGGTCTAAACCTCCCCTGGACGTCGCTGCGGAGGAACACTCGTGCTTTCTGTGAAGCGCATCCCGACTCGTGTAGCCGCTGTCATCCTGCTGGCGGCCCTGCCCGCTTGTACCGTGACTTTCCGGCGCAAGCCGATCCAGCCGATCGACAATGACCGTAATTACGAGGTCGACGGCGCCGCATGCTGGAACGCTTCGCGCGACGTGGTCGTGGACTTCGCCAAAGGCGTCGAGGAAGAGGATTTCGACGCCGACAATGACGCCGGCCTGTTGGTGACCGAGTACGCCGTGTTCGCCGACACCGGCGACGACGACTGGCGTCATCTCAAACGCGTCGCCTACGCTCAGGGAGCGCCGTTCATCGGCGGCCGCTACCAGCTGACCCTCACCACCCGCACCATTCGCGGCGGGTCCTGCAAGGTGCGGGTGGTAGCCCGCATCGAGGGCTACATGGGCGAGGAATACGGCTACCAGGCGCTGCGCTCCAACGGCACGCTGGAGCAGGAGATCTTCGACCGCGTCAGCGCCAAACTGGGAACCGAGCCGACCGGCAACGAGCGCTGACGCCCTCCTACCATCGCAATCCACCGACAGCGTGACGGCGGAAGCGGAACGCCGCAGACGCCGCGTTATCGCTTTCGCCTAGAAGCGAACCGCCACGCCGACTGTCCAAAGGACCTGGGTGACGAGTGCGCCGCGGTCTGGTCCGGGCTCGAGCAGGCCGCGTGACAGATTGGGGGCGTCGACGTTGGCACGCAGGCCGCGCACGTCGGCGCGCAGGAAGAAGTTCTTGATCACCTGCACGTCAACGCCGCCGCCGAACAGGAAGCCGGGCTCCGTGGAGCTGGCGCCGTCGGGATAGGAGTTGAAGGTGAGCGCGAAGCCGCCGAGCAGGAACGGCGTGATGCGCGCGTCGACCAAGTCGACGCGGGCGCTCAGGCTCACATAGCCGAAGGAGAACTCGCCGTAGTCATTGGTCGTGACATTGGCGCCCTGCAAATCCGTCTCCGTCAGCGAGGTGCCCGGCGAGGCGTAGCCGAACTCGAGCTCGGGAGCGAGGCGCCAGTACATGCGACGGGCGATGCGACCGGTCACCAGCACGCCGTTGTCGATTGCGATCGTGGAGATCTTCTCCTGGTCCTCGTCGGTCACGCTGCCAACCGGGTTGGCACCCGATGCCGTGCCGACGCCGACCGCGATGTTCCACGTGTACGGCAAGGTGAACGACGTGTCGGTGGGCTCGTTTTGCACCGACTGCATGGTGTCCACGTCGGACTGTCCGGACCCCTGCGCCCAGACCGGCGCGGCGAGTGCCAACGTGATCACGACGACTGCGGTTTCCAGGGTCCCTCGACCTGCATCGAATCGGTTCATGACTTTCCTATTGCCCGTAGTAGCCCGGCTTGGTGCGGGCTTCTCCCCGTTTCGTCCGGACCTCGATCTCGCGGAACTCCCCCGGTGCCGCGGGCGTCTCCGGCCGGTAGCCCAATGAATACTGGCTGCGCAACTCGGCTGCGATCTCCTCGTACGCCCGCTCGAGCTCGCCGAGCGAGTTGAGAATAAAAGTGCGCCCCCCGGTACCGTCGGAGTAGGCGCGCATGGAAGTTTCGCCCGGGTTGACGCTGTTGAATCCCGAGCTGCGAATGGGGTTTGCGGCGTCGAAGATACCGATGGTGTACAGGCGCACGTCCTGGCTCAAGGCGTACTCGATCGCCTGTCCCTCGGTCACCGACTGCACGGTGTCGAAACCGTCCGAGAGAATGACCAGCGCGCGCCGCTCGGGCTCGTCGACCAGGATGTCGCAGCCCTCCACGATCGCCATGTTCAGCGAGGTCGCTCCCTGCGGCTGCATCTCCTGAATGGCGTCGCGCAACCGCGCCACGTTGGGCGTCAGATCCTGGAGCAGATGCGGGAAGGCGTCGAAGCCCATGATGAAGGCCTTGTCCTGTTCGGTAATGTACTGCAGGAAGGCGCCCGCGCCCTGCTTGGCGCGCTCCATCTTGATGCCCTCCATGCTGCCGGAGGTATCGATGAGCAGGCCGATCACCATCGGCCGCGGCTCGCTGTCGAAGTAGAGGATGTCCTGCTTCGAGCCGTTCTCGTAGACCTCGAATTCGTCCTGCGTCATGTTGGGAATGTAGACGCCGCGATCGTCGGTGACGTTGACGTACAGCGGCACGACGTCCACCTCGGCAGTGAACGCCGCGGTCTCGAGGTCGAGAGTGATGGCGGTGTCCTCACTCTGGCCGCCGGCGCTGTCGGTGGCAACCACGCGGATGACGCGACGGGCAAAGGTGGCGCCGGCATCCCACTGCACCTCCCAGGGCGGCTCGGTGCGGCTACCGACCTCGACGTCGTCGACGTAGAACTTGACCTCGACGATCGACGTTCCGGACGGCGCCGCGACGTCAACGGCGATGGTGGTCATGCCGGAGACATAGGTCTCCTGCGGTGATCGGATCTGGATCGACGGGCGCGCCTGCTGCTGGGCGCTGGACACCGTCGGAAGCATCAGAAACAGTGCGACGATCGACGCGAACGCGGCGGCGATTCGTCGCACGTCGCAAGCACTTCCTGCTCGCTGCGGGTGCGTCGCTCTCACGTTTGCCTCCGGCTGCCGGGCCGCGCCGTCATGGCGCAGCTGTCCTCACGTCGAACGGATGGGAGCAAGGGGAGCAGGGGTTGAGCGTATCACGGTGCGCAGCGGCACGACAAACCCGCAAGAGGGCAATTTCGGCTGTGCCGGTCGGATGTTGCAGGGCCAAGCAAGGCCGTAGCAGCGGAAGCGAGAAGGTAGTGGCGGCAAGGCGCGCGACCGCAGGCACGGC
>JASFRZ010000451.1:0-4015 GCA_050114655.1 Acidobacteriota bacterium | reverse complement strand
AAACCATCGGCCTTCGTGACCAGCGTCTCGTCGAGCACGCAGAAGTCCATGTCGACCTCGAGAAAGGTCCACAGGGCATCGGCGGGGGTCTCGACGATCGGCTCGCCGGCGACGTTGAACGAGGTGTTGAGCAGGATCGGCACGCCGGTGCGCTCCTTCATGCGGCGCACCAGAGCGTACAACGGGCCGTCGTGCGACGAGACCGTCTGCAGACGCCCGGTGCCATCGGCATGAACGACGGCAGGCACCTGAGGAGCACGCTCCGGCCGGAACGGCAGCACGCGCAGCATGAAACGGGCTTCGCGCGCCGCTCCGCCGACATCGAACCAATCGTCGACGTCCTCCAGCAGGATCACCGGGGCGAAGGGCCGGAACATCTCCCTTCGCTTGACGCGCTCGTTGAGGCGCGCCTTGGCATCGGGCCCGCGAGGGTCGCAGAGAATGCTGCGATAGCCGAGCGCCCGGGGGCCGAGCTCGGAGCCGCCGCAGAACCAGCCGCCGATCTCGCCGGCGCAAAGGCGGCGCACCACCTCCTCGATGAGGTCGTCGGGCTGTGCGGCACGGCGCACCGGGGCCGCTTCGATCGCCCTGCCGACCTCGGCGGGTGTGTAAGCGACACCGAACGAGTCGGAGTCGAGCCGGCGGCTGACGTAGCGCCCGGTCAAGTGATGCAGGCCCTCATAGGCCACCCCGATCGATACGCCACTGTCCTCGGCGGCGGGGATGATGTGGACCTCCCGGAACCCCGACTCGCGGATGATGCGCTCATTGGCGACGCTGTTGAGGGCCACCCCACCGGCGTAGCACAAGCGTGATTCTGCAGTCATCTCGCGCAGCCGCGCGGCGAGGAAGAGCAAGGCGTGCTCGAGCGCCGCCTGTACCGAGCATGCCAGATCGGCATACTCCTGCCGATGGGCGGGCCAGCGCTCCTTGAAGGGAAAGCGCGCCGGAACCAGATCACGGAAGACGATGGCGCCGTCGCGGATCTCGAAGAACTCCTCGATCGGGATGACCGGCTTGCCGTAGGCAGCCAGGCCCATCACCTTTCCGGCGGCCTGGCGATCGCCGAAGATCTGGTTCGCCACCGCCGCGTAGAGCTGCCCCAGCGTGCCCGAGCAGAGCAGGTTCCAATCCGGCTGATCGAGACGCGCCCGTCCCCTCACCGGGCCCGAGTTCGGCGTCATCTGCTTCTCGACCGGCACCAGCTCGGTCTGATCGATGCGGTAGAACGAGATCGACTCCCAAGCGTCATCGCCCTGCCGCGCCAGGATGACGTTGCACTCATCATCGCCCAGGTCGGCCTGCGGCGAGCCCAGGCCATCCACGACCAGCGCCGCGGCGCTCGGGTATCCGGAGGTTGCAAAGGCGCTCACCGCGTGGGCGAGGTGATGGGGCACCGCGAGCCAGGGCATCCCCCGGCGGGCAATCTGGAGCTCGCCGTTGAGCGTGAAGTCCTGTTTGGGCGAGGTGGCGCGGCCTTGCACACAGCACGCCACCAGATCCAGGTCCTCCGGTCCGACGCCGGCCGCCTCGAAGCAGTAGCGCAGGGCCAGGAACGGCCAGCGGGCGAAGATCCGCTGCCGCTTGACGCGGCATAGTCGCTCCTCCTGAATGGCGACCAGGACCCGATCGCCCCGCAACAGGCAGGCGCTGCCGTTGTGCGATGCGCTGATCCCCAGGATGAGCGGATCGGAGCTCATCGACCCCATCCGCGACCGGGCGACTCGGCGGCGACCTCCAGCGTGATGATGCCGAGACGGCGCAGCTCGGCCAGGGCGGACTGCAACCAAGCCGCCGAGATCCGTGTACGGTTGCTGCCGTTGACTCGTTCGAGCAACTGCCGACCGTTGGTCCTGCCGTCGATCGCGCCGACCAGGACCAGCTGGAGGGGATTGAGGACCCGGATCGCCGATCCCCAGGGCGTCGACACCTCGACGGCGACGGTCTTGCCGGCCAGGCTTTCGTCCACCTGCCGTCCCCTGCAATCACCCGAGATCGTGCACTCCCAGTCGTTGACGGCGGGAACGAGCTCCAGCAGCGTCGCCGCGGGATCGCGGCGCTCGACGAGAACCCCATCGAGCATGCAGGCGTCCAGCTGCAGCTGCAGCAACGTCCACAGGGCGTCGGTTGGAGTCTCGACGACCGGCTCGCCCGCTGCGCGAAACGGCGCACAATAGGCGAATGGCTGCCCGGTGCGCTCGCCAACGCTTCGCAGCAGTTGAAGGAGGTGCGCGTCATCGGGTTGCGCGATGACCACGGAGCAGACGTCCGGCCCCCGCAGTGCCGGCGGCAGCCGGTGCTGGCACGCCCGCAGGAAGCGCATCCGCCGTGGACCGGGGCCCCCCACGTCGCCTTCCACGGGCAGTTCGCACCATTCCTCGACATCCTCGGCGGACAGAAGGATGTCGAAGAGCATCGTGTCTCCGCCAGCCGGAGTCACCGCCACCTGCGCCCCGGCGCGCAGGTGGTTGCTGCGCGCCCCGCTCAGCAGCATTCGCTCGGGTCTGCCGTCCCCCACAGCGCACGACGGGCCCTGGAACCAGCCCACCGTGCGGCCCGCCGCGAGGCGGTCGGCGATCGCCTCCGCGACGTCGTCTCCCGGAGCTAGACGGATCAGCGCGGGCAGCGCCTCGACGGCCGCGAGCATCTCGTCGGCGTCGTAGCTTCTCCCGCTGGCGCGGGCGGAAATGTGCGGCCTGCTGAAGCGTCCGGGGAATCTCTCTTCGAGACCGCGCAAAGCAGCCGAGACTCCCGCATCCGGCAGCGATCGCAGTGTTTCCGACTCCGGTGTCAGCGTCATCCAGTCGAGGCCGTTGCGCGCGATCCGGAGTTCGGAGTTGAGCGTGATGTCGTGCGGCCACTCGTCCGGTGGACCATCGGCGCGACACACGACGAGATCGACGTTCCGCGTCTCCATGCCCGCGACATCGCAGCAGTAGCGCAGCGCGAGAAAGGGCCGGGACGCATGGACCGGATCTCCCTCGACACGCGAGAGCCGTTCTTCCTTGATCCCGACGACGACCCGGTTGCCGCGTAGCAGGCATGCTCCGCCCTCGCGTGTGGCGTCGATGCCCAGGATCAGCGGGTCGTCGGTCATCTGCTGTCGGAAGGTCCCTCGGAGGGCGTCAGCGCCGCGCGCCGCCGCCCGGAAACCCTAGCAGGCTAGCCGCTCGGAGATGCTCACGATATCCCGCCCGGCATCGCGACAATGAAGAGCCGGGCCGGGCGCCGCGACCTTCGTCACATCGCGACCTTCGTCGGCCTTCTTCCTACAACGATTCGCGCACGGCGCCGATGGATCTCGGCTCCCGGGCACCGGAGAATGGACCACTGTAGGAGGAGGTGCGGAATGATGTACAACATGGGTTGGTTCGGCGGTGGAGCGATGTGGCTGTTCTGGATCCTCCTCATCGTCGTGGTTGTCGTACTGGCGCGCTGGCTGATGCCCCAGGGGGGCTCGAGCCGACCGCCGGCCGTGGACGAGTCTCCGGAAGGGATTCTCAAGCGCCGATATGCACGCGGTGAGCTGAACAAGGACGATTACGAGCAACGGCTCGCCGAGATTCGGCGATGACCATCCTGTGCACCGGAAGTAGATACGCGCGGCTTCCGCGTCTTTCGTGATCGACGATCCGGAAAGCTGGCGCCTCTACGGCGAGGCAACGCTCACCAGCCTCGGCTTCTTCTGGAAGTCGGGCTGGGCTTTCATCCTGGGCTACTTCATCAGCGCCATGATCCAGGCGTTCGTGCCGCGCTCGCGCCTGACACGCTACATGGGCGACGGCGGCCTAGAGAGCGTATCCCTGGCGACGGTGTTCGGCGCTGCGTCGTCGTCCTGCTCGTTCGCCGCGCTGGCGACGGCGCGCGCCCTGGTGTCGAAGGGGGCGCACTTCGTCGCCGCAGTGGCGTTCATGTTTGCCTCCACCAACCTGGTCATCGAGCTCGGCATCCTGATCATGATCTTCCTCGGCTGGCAGTTCCTCGCCGCCGAGCTCATCGGCGGCCTGGTGCTGAT
>JASFRZ010000450.1:0-4040 GCA_050114655.1 Acidobacteriota bacterium | reverse complement strand
TCATGGAAGTACGAGCGGCAGATGTGAATCAGCTTGCTCCGCACCCGCAGCGCTGCGTGCTGGCGCGACGAGCGCAGCCACAGATGTCGATGGTCCATGAGGAACTCGACACCATGCTCCTTGGGAGTGATGGGGTACTCGGGCGCCATCTGGACCAGCTCGACGTGCTCTGCGCCAACCTCGTAGCCGCTCGGCGCGCGCGCGTCGGCACGCACACTGCCGGTGACCTTGATCGAAGACTCCTGCGTCAGGTCGCCGATCAGCGCCCAGGATGCCTGGTCGACGTCCTTCGGTGTCGCCACCGCCTGTACCACGCCGGTGCCGTCGCGCACCTGCAGAAAGGCGATCTTGCCGCTCGAGCGCTTGTTGTACAGCCAGCCCCGCAGGGTGACCGTCTCGCCTTCATGAGCTCCGAGATCTTCGATGTAGATTGCTTGTGCCACGATGTCGGTTTCCGAGGTTGCGGAGGAGGCCGCGCGTGCGGCCCGCGTACGATGCGCCGCGCGCGGCGGGCGAACGGCCGTCGAGCACGAGAAGGGCTGATTATAGCCGGTCGAACGGCGCCAGATCGGCGATCAGGTCGTGCCAGCCGAGCGCCGCGAGTGCGCGGCGGGTGTGCCGCCAAGTACGGCGTCCGTAAGCGGCGTATTCCTGGCGTTTGTTGACGGTGACCTGGTAGCCAAAGGTGCCGAGCGCCTTGAGCGAGCGTTGCGCGCCGGTCAGCGCCAGCCCCTGGCGGCCGCCGGGCGGCAACGACTCGGGCTCCTCCGGAACCTCGGCGACCGCAGCGACCTCCGGGTTCACCGTCGCCGCCTCCGCGAATACCTGCAGCGCGTGTTCTGCCGCCGCGGCCGGAATGTCGCGGTAGTCGTCGCGCAGCAGCGAGACCAGGTCGTAAAACAGGGGCCCCTCCATGGCATCCTGAAAGTCCAGCACCATCAGGCCGTCGTCGACCAACAGGTTCCGCGAGTGGTAGTCCCGATGGCACAGCCGCCGGGGCTGGCGCGCCACCGCTGCAGCCAGGCGGTCGAAGGCGTCGTCGCGCAGGCGTGACGGCCCGGCCTCGAGCCAGCCGCGCAGTGCGTGCTGCTCGGTGAAGTCGAGCTCCCAACGCAACCGCTCCTCGTCGAGATGGAGGTCGGGGTTGGGGCCCTCGAGCTCGAGGCCGCGCGTTTGCAGCGCAACAATCGTCTCTGCTGCGGCGGCGTAGCGCGGCACCAGATCGGCGCTCCCCGGAATGTCCGCGAGCAGCCGATCTCCACCGTCCTCGACGATCAGCGCCCGGGCGCTCTTGCCGTACACCCGCGGGACCCGGACGCCGGCGGCGCGGAACCAGCGCGCGGCACGGTCGTAACGGTCGACGGCCTCGGCATCGTCGCGCTCGTACAGCACGAGCACCAGCGTCGCAGCCTCCGCCGGATCGTGCGGCCCGGGAGTCAACCGGTAGAATCGGCGCAACGAAGCGTGCAGCCCGAGGCGCTCGGCATGCCGCACCGTCCATGGCAACGGCAGCTCGGCGACCCCCGGGATGGTGCGCAGCTCGGCCCAGGCATCGATTGGCTCCTCGGTCCCGCGGCGCGTCACCGAGCGCTCCCGACAGGCGCGTCGGGGACCACCTCGTCGGCGAGCCGCGCACCGGGCGGTACCTCGGCATCCTCGAGTACCAGACAGCGCTCGATACGCGCCCCGGCGCCCACACGGGCGCGGGCCAGCAGCACGCTGTCACGCACCGTCGCGCCGCAGCCGACGTTGGCACGCGCGCCGACGATGACGTTGCGCAGCAGCGCCCCCTCGTCAATTTGCGCCCCGCGATCGAGGTAAAACGGCGGCTCGAGCCCGGCGCGCGAAAAGCCCACCAGGCCACGCAGCCAACCCGCCGGTGCAAAACGACGCGCGCCGGCGAAGGCGATCGGCAGCTCCTCGCGTCGCAGCGCCTCGAGCTGGCAGCCGAGATAACGCTCCGGAGTGCCGATCTCGTACCAGCTCCCCGGCACGACCACCCCGTGCAGCGGCAACCCCCGGTCGAGCAGGCCGGCGTAGAGCGGATCCACCATGCCGCAGAACGCCCCTTCCGGAGCGAGCTCGATCACCTCGCGCTCGACGATGTGGATGCCCGTGAAGCAACCCGCCGCCTCGCCCGCCGCCTCGCCGCCGCGCGCGCCGACGCCCGGGATACGGGTCACCGCGCCTTGCTCGTCGATCTCGATGCCGGGGTAATCGCGCGCGCCGGGCCCGTTGTGCAACGCCATCGTGGCGAGCGCGCCGGATTCGATGTGGTGCCGCCATAGAACGCCGGCGGAGAGCGTCGAAGCGACGTCGCCGTTGACGATCAGGACACGCTGCCCGAGTCGGTCGAGGACCTTGCGCGGCCCACCCGCGGTGCCCAGGATCTTCTCCTCGACGCTGAAGCGAATGTCGATGTCCTGCCGGTGGCGAGGGTAGGCATCACGCACGGTATCGGGCAGATGATGCAGGTTGATGACCACCTCGCGGAAGCCGAGGCGCGCCAGCCAGTCGAGGTTGTAATCAAGCAGCGGCCGGTTCAGAAACGGCACCATCGCCTTGGCACGATCGTCGGTCAGCGGCGCCAGCCGAGTGCCGAAGCCGGCCGCGAGGATCATCGCGCTGCAGCCTTCCGCCAGCGGGGCACTCACTGCGCCGGTCGTGCCCCGGTGTCCGCCGCGGCGTCGCCGTCCGCCGCCGGGTCGAAGACCATGTCGCCCGCGCCGTTCTCGGCGCGGTGGATCTCGAGATAGGAGCGCGTCTCGTAGTCAGCACGAGAGAAGCCGAGCGCGGCGGCACAGCGGTGGATCGCCGTGGGCTCGCCCTCGATCTCGAGGAAACACCCCACCGGCGTCTCGTCGAGCGTCACCGCGAGCGCCTCGCAGTCAGGACATTCGAAGGGTGTGCGGTACTTCTGGTAGCGCATCGCGACGCCGTAACCGAGGCCCTCGAGCAGCCGGCGCGCGGCCATTCCGTCGCTCACGCTCGTTTCCACCTCGCTCATTGCCTTGACCTCACCGTGCGCATCGCTCCTGCCCTTCAGCGTGAGCAGGAAGCCGTCGTCGCGGCAGCGCAGGCGTAGCAGGCCGCCCGAAGCGAGAATGCGCCGCTCGGCGGTATCGAGCACGTAGTCGTCCTCCAGCATCCGAGGCCCGGCCGCCCGCGCGCCGGCGCGCTCGAGCGCGTTGAGCAGGTCGTCGCGCTCGCCGCGCAGCTTCACCTCGTATTCGATGGCCATGGGGCCGCATGTTACCCCGCCCTTTTCATCGGAGCGCCGGTTCCGTCCCGATGATCTGCAGGAGCACTCCGAGGAGCCTCTCGTCCTCGCCGCCCGACTGCTGCGCCGGGATGGCGCCCTCGGCGGCGCGCAGGCGCACGTGATAAGCGCGTCCGCCGGCGTCTGCGCGGCCGGGCCCGGGGCGTAGACGCGCCACCAGGTTCGCCCCCGGTGCCGCGAGGCCTGCGGCGCGATCGCCCTCTACCTCCACCGCCACATCGGTGCGCACCAGCGTGCGCAGCGCGACGTCAAGCGACTGCAGCGACACCGTCGAAGTGATCAGGAAGTCAACCGCAGCGCCGGGCCTCGCCCACACCCCGCCGGCCTCGGCGAAAACCGCCTGCGGCAACTCGTCGGGCACCCAGGCGGTAATGCCGGCGTCCATCAAGGTCGGCACGTCGCGGTCGGTGCGAACGACGAAGGCATGGTGCAGCAGAACGATCGCGCAGCACAGCGTCACCGCCGCCTGCGCCGCGCGCACGGTAACGATGCGCACCTTTGTGACCCCATTGCCGCCGCCATCCGCCTGCCCGACTCCGGGGCCGCGTCTCGCCCCCCCGTCGGTGCCGCGATCGGCAACGGTGCCGAGCGCCGCAACGCGCGCGCCGTGCCGCCACAGCGCGGCGAGAAGGATCGCCGTCGCCACGCTCCACACCGCGGTCACCGCGTAGTTCGGCTGCTCGACGTTGACCCATTGAGGAAACCAGCGCCACGCCTGCCAACCGTGAGGCGAGTAGTTCTGCAGCAGGCGCGATGCCAG
>JASFRZ010000449.1:0-4041 GCA_050114655.1 Acidobacteriota bacterium | reverse complement strand
ATAGAGCAGCGGACTTCTAATCCGCCGGTCGGGGGTTCGAATCCTCCCGGGCGCGCCATTTCTTCTGCGCGGCACCGTGGCTCAACGTACTGCCCCGCCGGCGCCGCTGGCGGACCACGCCGGCACCAGACCAGACCCTACCCGTTGCCGGCGGCCGCGGCGAAGTCCCAGCCGCCGCCCAGCGCCTTGTACAGGGCGATGAGGCTGAAGGCGACGTTGACCTCGGTGGCGACGAGCTGATCCTCCTGCTGGTACAGCAGGCGCTCGGTGTCGAGCACGTTGTTGAAGTCGGTGACGCCGGTGGTGTACTGGATCTTCACCAGATCGAGGGCGTCGCGGCTAGCCTCGACGGCCTGCCGGAGCAGCTCGGAGCGGGCACGATACTGATTGTACGAGCCGATGGCGTTGTCGACCTCGGCGATGGCCCGCAGGACGGCGTTCTGGTAGTAGAGCAGCGCCTGCTGGGTGACCTCTTCCTGCACCACGATGTTGCTGCGGATGGTGTCGCGGTTGAAGAGGTTCATCTGTACGGGTGAGGAGACGCCGAAGGTCAGTGGGTTGCTGTTGAAAGAGCGCGCCTGCATGCCGAAGAAGCCCGACAACCCGAATGTCGGGTACAGATCGGCGGTGGCCACGCCGACGAGCGCCGTCTGCGCGGCGATCTGCCGCTCCGCGGCGCGGATGTCCGGACGCTGGCGCAGCACGTCGGCGGGCACACCCGCGTCGACGCTCTCCGTGGGCGCAGGGATCGGCCCGGTTTGCGCGAGCTCCGACTGCAACATCCCGGGAGTCACGCCGACGAGGACGGCGAGCCGGTTGCGCGCCTGTTGCAGGCCGACCTCGAACAGCGGAATCTGCGCCCGGGTGCCGGCCAGGGTCGAGCGCGCCTGAGCAACGTCGAGCCGCGACGTGATGCCGTCGTTGAAGAGGTCCTCGGTCAGCGTCAGGATCTCCGCCTGCGCATCGGCATTGTCGCGCGCGATCACGATGCGCTGCTGCATGCCGCGCAGGTCGGCGTAGGCGAGCGCGACTTCCGCGAAAAGCGTCACCATGACATCGCGCTGGTCCTCGATCGAAGCGTCGTACGCCGCCCCGGCCGCTTCGATGGTACGTCGGACGCGACCGAAGACGTCGATCTCCCACGCCGCATCGATACCCAGGGATATCAATCCGTGGGCACTGAAGCCCTCCTCGGGGGCGATCTGTCCCAGGGGGCCGTCGTCGCTCATCTTGGTCGCCGACAGGCTGCCGCTGCCCTCGATCATGGGCACCTTTTCGCCGCTCGCCACGGCGAGCTGGGCGCGGGCCTCGCGCACGCGGGATACGGCGATCTGCAGATCGAGGTTGTCGCGCCGCGTGCGCTCGATGAGGTCGGTGAGAACCGGATCGTCGAACACCGTCCACCAGGCTTGCAGTGTCGACCCCGCCCCGGGCTCGAGCTGCTCGGTGACGGCGAGCTGCCAGGCGTCGGGCGTCGCCACCTCCGGCGGCTGGTAGTTGGGTCCAACGGGCGCGCAGCCGTGCAGCACGGCGGCGGCGAGAACGATGGCAGGAAGGCGAGTCCTCATCGATCTACTCGAACGGGTTGTACAGGTAGTTCAGGAAGCTCTCCGACTGGATCTCGATCTGACGCAGAAAGACGATGAAGTCCGGCGCCTCGCTGGTGTAGAGCGCGGCCAGCCCGGAGGCTCCGAAGCGGAGCGGGTATTCCGAGTGGTCGCCGGTCATCTCGATCCTGACCATGAATTGCTCCGCCCCACGGAGCTGGCCGACGTGGGGGATCTGGCCGCTGGGAATGCCCTGCGACTCCCCTGCCGCCCACACCACGCTCACCACCTCGGCGGGGAACACCATGCCGGGGTACATCTCGAAGGCCACCTCGGCCTTGTCGCCCGGCCGCACGTACTGGGTGCCGCGCTGGCGAATCGTGCCCCCCAGCCAGTACTCCTCGGTGCTGACGAAGGTCATCACCTCCTGCTTCAGCCGGATGAAGGTGCCGGGGTGGAGCTGCAGATTGACCACGTAGCCGTCGGCGGGGGCGAGGATCGTGGCGTGCTCGAGGTTGTACTTGGCGGTAGCGAGTTGCGCGAGCACCTCGGCGACGTCGGTCGGCTGTCCTTCCACCTGGGAGTCGAGCGCGATTTGCGCCGACCGCACGGCGGCTTTCGCGCCCTCGATCTCGGTCTCCAGAACCACCACCTCGCGCTGGGCGTCTTCCAGGCGGATCTGGGACACCGCCTGCTGGGACGCCGCCGCGGCGATCTGGTCGCGCCGCAAACGCGAGATCTGCAGGCTGGCCTCGAGCCGATCGACGACCGCCTGCGCCTCGACCACCTGCTGGTTCAGCTCGGCGATGTCGGTGTCGGCCGCGGCGAGCTGCGCCTCGAGCTCGTCGACCTGGTACTGCCAGGGTGCCGGATCCATCTGAAACAGCGGATCGCCCTTCTTGACCATCTGGTTGGGCGATACGTAAACCTCGGAGACGAAGCCACCGTAGTCGGGCGCCATCTGCACCACGTACGACTGCACGAACAGCGACTTGGTGTAGGGGGCCCACTGGCCGAGCAGGATGATCTCGGTCATGGCGGCGGCGACCCACAAACCGAAGACGATGAACTTCCAGAAGAGATTGAACTTGATCAGCTTGTAGTCGAAGAAGATCAACCGGACCAGAAAGATGTAGGCGATGGTGATCAGCAGCTCCATGGCGGCCTACCTCCCTTCGGAGGCTGTCGGCGCGTCGTCCTGCGCGCCGTCCGGGGTCGTACCCGAAGTTTCGTCCCCTGCTCCACTCGCAGCGGTTTTCGGCGCTGCGTCGCCTGCACCATCCGAAACGGCCTCCGGGGCGTCGTCTGTGGTGCCGCCCCCTGCGCGCCCAGGCTCCGCATCGGCGGCACCGCGCTCGTCGTCGGGCGCGTAGAGCGTACCGACCACGGCGCCAGAGTAGGCCCACACCAGCGCCGCCATCCACAGCGGAAAGATCAGTAGGCCGAGCAGCGACGTGACCTCGATCGCCTGCGCCTGCGGGTGACCGCGGGCCTCGGCGATCTTGCCCGGGTAGGTGTGTATCTTGACGATCCCCCAGATGATCGTGATTACGGCGAAGAAAATCAGCCCGAGCGAAATTTGGGCGATGGTCATGGTTCGATCACTCCGCGACGTTTGCACCGCGATTGACGCGATTGGCGATATCGAGACCCACCAGCCGGGCGATGATGATCGCCAGGTAGAGCTGTCCGACCAGACCCTGGAGCGCCGCCAGGCCACGCGCCTGCGGAGACACCGGCACGATGTCCCCGAAGCCGATCGAGGTCAGGTCGACCAAGCTGAAGTACACCAGATCGAACTCGTTCAACGGTTGCCCGGCAGCGGAGTTCGAGAAGGCTCCCGGCGAAGCCCATTCGAGCAAGGCGTACAACGAGCCCCAGGCAATGCCGAGAAGGATGTACACGTTGCAGGCGCCGAGAATCGCGTCCGTCGCCACCTCGCGCCGGCGCAGGATGTCGGTGAAGATGATGACGATCAGGAAGCCGAAGAAAAGCGTCCGGGCGCAGTCGGCAAATGGAGCGGCCCAGACGACGGCGAAGGATCGACTGAGCGCGCTGATCGCCACCGCTGGCACGCCCAGCGTCCATGCGACGACCCGTCGTCTCGGCGTGTCGACGACTGCCGAGATCGCGGCGACGAACACCCCCAGCGTGACCAGGTCGATGACCCAGCGCGCCCCGCGATGCTCCCCGAGGAACGGGTAGACGGCAAGCATCGCCAGCAGCGTGACGAGCAATGCCGCGTGACGACTGCCGACTCTCCCGGTCAGCCATGCAGATGGCCGGTCCATTGTCATGGTCGGATCCCGGTCCGCCAACGATAGGCGCCGGCACGCCTAGGACGGTGACTATCATACGCGGGCGTCGCCGGTCGTGCCGAAGGTAATCGCCGATACGCGGACGGGAAGGCCATCCGCGTCGGGCATGGTGAAGGCAGCTCGCTGCGGTATCGTCCGTCGCATGGAGCGTGACCCGCTGCTGTTCTGTCACATCC
>JASFRZ010000448.1:0-4053 GCA_050114655.1 Acidobacteriota bacterium | reverse complement strand
GGGACAGGAGTACCTCGACTACGTCGCCGAGCACGTCGAGCCGTGGAGCTACGTCAAATTCTGCTACCTCAAACCGGTGGGCTGGAAGGGCTTCACGGACGGTGTCGACAGCGGCATCTACTCGGTCGCCCCGCTCGCCCGGCTCAACGTCGCCGACGGCATGGCGACGCCGCTTGCGCAGGAGGCCTGCGAGGAGATGTTCGCCACCCTCGGCGGCAAGCCCGTACACCACACGCTCGCCAACCACTGGGCGCGCGTCGTCGAGCTGCTGTACGCCGCCGAGCGCATGAAGCAGCTCGCCGACGATCCCGAGCTCACCGACCCGGAGGTGCGGCGGCTGCCCGACGAGAAGCCCACCGAGGGCATCGGCGTGGTCGAGGCCCCGCGCGGCACACTGTTTCACCACTATGCCACCGACGAGCACGGCGTGATCGAGAAGGCCAACCTGATCGTGGCGACGCAGAACAACGCCGCGCGCATCGCGATGAGCGTCGAGAAGGCGGCCAAGGGGCTGATCTCCAAGGGCGAGGTGTCGGACGGCATCCTCAACCAGGTCGAGATGGCGTTCCGCGCCTACGACCCCTGCCATGCCTGCGCGACACATTCCCTGCCCGGCAGCATGCCGCTGATCCTGAAGGTTCACGACACGACCGGAACAACGATCCGCTCCCTGCAACGCGACCACGATGGGACCATCACCCGCTCATAGCGCGGCGCGTAACGCCCCGCCCGACACAGCGCTCTCCGACACACGCGTTCTGTGCCTCGGCAACGAGCTGATCGCCGACGACGGCCTCGGGCCGGCGGCGGCGGGGCGTTTGCGCGCGATCTGGCCCGAAGACCTCGACGTGGTCGAATCCGGGCTCTCCGGGCTCTACCTGATGGAGTACCTCGAGGGCGTCGCGCGGCTGCTGGTGATCGACAGCATCCAGACCGGTACGGTACCGCCCGGCACGGTGCTGGTGCTGCGCGAGCAGGACTTCCAGGGCGCGCGCGGCTCCTCGCCCCACTACGTGGGGCTGTTCGAAGCGCTGGCGCTGGCACGCACGCTCGGGCTGCCGGCGCCCGACGACGTGTGGATCATCGCCGTCGAGGCACACGACCTGCTCACCCTGGGCGCCCCGCTGCACCCGGACGTGGCGCGGGCGCTCGACGAGGTGACCCGCCTCGTCACCGAGATCATCGACGGTGGAACAGCCTCGCAGCGCTGAAGCGGAGCTCTCGGCGCGATCCCAGCGCCTGTTGCAACCGGTCCGACCGCCTATTGCCCGCCCGGAGGCGCCGGCATCTGGTCGGCGGGAAACCGCGGCAGCAACTCGTCGGCCATGGCGAGCTGGTAGACCGCCGCGGCGATGACGATCGCCGAGCTCTTGAGGTCCTCCTCGATGGCACGCTCGTAGGTATCGAGGTTGGTGTGCCAGGTGGTGCTGTTGTACTCGATGGGATCCTGCTGCATGCCGATGCCGGGCAGCCCGGCCTGGTTGAACGACGTCGAGTCGGTGCCGCCGAGGCGCCGGCTCTCGGTGCTGCGCGCACCGACAATGCCGAGGTCGGAAAATGGCGCGAATGCCTCACGCAGCGGCTCCGCCGCCTCGGGAGGCCCGAACACGCTGGCGCCGCGTACCCTGCCGGTGCCGGAGTCGACGTTGAAGTAGCCGCCGAACTTGTAGTAGTCGGGCTTCGGATCCTCGAAGCTGCCGAAGTGCTCGGCGACGTAGGCCTGTGAGCCGAGCAGGCCCTGCTCCTCGCCGGCCCACAGAGCGACGCGGATGGTGCGGCGCGGCTGCACGCCGATGGCCTTGAGGATGCGCGCCGCCTCCATCATCACGGTGACCCCGGTGGCGTTGTCGGTGGCGCCGGTGGCCGCGTGCCAGGAGTCGAGGTGGCCGCCCAGCATGATGACCTCGTCGGCCTTGTCGCTGCCGGGGATCTCGGCGACGGCGTTATAAACCGTGCTGCCCTGCGGGTAGTCACGATTGACGATGTCGACCGATAGCACCACGGGATCGCCGTACTCCAGCAGCCGCGCGATGCGCCCGAAATCCTCGTTGCGCAGGATGACCGTCGGCAGCGCCTGCGCTGGATCGTAGGCACGGTTGGCGAAAGCGCGGATCTGGCCGTGTGCGCGGCCGCCGTCGTTGATCCGCACGGCCGCGCCGTTGTCGATCAGGAACTGGTCGACGCGCGCCGCGACCTCGTTGGGCGCCAGCACATCGGGGTCACGCTCCGGGCCGCGGCGGCCACCGCGGCCGCCGCGCGCCGGGGGCTCATAGTTCGGGTCGTACTGCTGCTGGAGCTGCTCGTCGTCGCGCCGCTTGGCAGGCTCGTTGAAGTTGACGCCCGGCTCGGCCGCCTCACCGACCAGGACGATCTTGCCGGCCACGTCGGCGCGGGTACGTACGAAGAACTCCTGCAACTCCGCCTCGGTGGGCGCTCCGGGCGCGACCAGGTGGAACACCGCCGCGGTCACCACGCCGTCGGTGCTCGGCGTCCAGGCCAGCACCTCTCCGACCAGCGTGTCCTTCACCGGCGCGATCATGTCGACCGAGAAACTCTCGTTCAACCAGCCCGGGTGCCCCCAGTCGAAGCCCTCGAGGTGACCGTTGGCAAAGCCCCAGTCGGTCATCTGGTCGATCGCCCACTCGCCGGCGGCCTCCAGGTTGGGCGAGCCGGTCAGGCGGGGTCCGTAGCGATCGGTGAGAAAGTGCAGGGTACGCATGACCTGCGACCTCTCCCACCCTTCCTCGCGGATGCGGGAATTGACCTGCTCGGTATCCGGCGCCTGCGGCACTCCGGCCGATGCCACCGGCAGCAAGGCGATCGAAACGAGCACGGCGACCGCGGTCGCCGACAGGACGCGTGGTGCAACTGTGCGGCTCATGCGCTGACTCCCCTCGGAGTGTGTCCGAGTAATGGGCGCCGTCACGAGCCGGAGGCGCGCCGCCTCGTCAGATCTCGTGTCGTGCGCGGAAAACGGCAATCGAGCTGGTGTATCCATGCAGAAAGCTCTGCCCGCCGACCGGGCCGATCTCTCCGTTGCAGAAAAAACCGCCGATCGGCAGGCGTCCGAGCCGGTCGACAATCATCTTGCTGTCGTGACCGGCCTCCCCGTACAGATGCTCCCCGCGGCCGAGGCAGGAGAACAGCAGCGCGCCCGACGGGCTGGCGCCGCCGAGGTGCTGGTGGCAGCGTTCGAGCATGGAGTCCAGATCGGCGGACGAGGTGGCGGCATCACGAATATGAAATTGCACCACCTGGCCGTTGCTCAGTCGCTCGCCGATCGCCAGCACGCCGGACTCGGGATCCATGCCGATCACGTTGCGAATCAGGAAGTCACCGTGCCGGTACTCTTCCGCGCCCTGGTGCATCACGACACCGAGGTGCAGCGAACTGCGGAACAGGCGCCGCTCTTCGTTGGGCAACGAGTCGTACAGATCCGACAACACTTCAGTGGCGCGGCGCCCTTCGAGCTGGCAAAGGATATTGTCCTCGGCCCAGGTGACGAACAGCGGATCGCCGATCGGCCGGCAACCCTGCGCCACGATGGTGTCCATGACGATGTTGCCGCTCAGCACCACTCCGACGGCGCCCGCCGAGTGGATCTCCTCGGCCGCGAACAGGCGGTTCTCGCCCGGCGCGGTGCCACCGCTTGCCAGACCGCCCACCTTGGGGCTCGCCGGGTAGGCGGCGTCGAGCGCGCGCAGCAGCACGTCCGCGTCGCAGGTGAACGGGTCGGGAAAGAGCAGGAACTGTGGTTGCTCGGAAGGCGTCACGCCGAAGCGCCGGCGCCACAACAGGGGGTCGTCGCCGAGCATCTCCATCTCGTTGGGCAACAGGTGGAAAGGCTTCACCTGGACGCCGGGTAGCACCGCGGCGGTAAGCGCCAGCGCGGGCTCGTGCTCAACTTCTTCGCCGCCCCCGACCACACCGACCGCGGAGCAGCCGACCAGGGCCGCGTGGGGATAGCGCTCGCCAATCGCCTCGACGACGAGCTGGTACTGATCGGTGCGACTCGGATAGGCGAACAGCAGCACCAGGTCCGGGGACGACCCG
>JASFRZ010000447.1:0-4054 GCA_050114655.1 Acidobacteriota bacterium | reverse complement strand
ACAACAATCGTGACGAGATGTCACTGTCGTTGCACCTGTCGCAGATCGTCACCCGCACCTTCCTCGAGTACCAGCCCACCGTGGTCCACGATCTGCACGAGTCGGCTTCATACATCTACATCTCTACCGGTCGCGGGCCCTACAACGCCTGGATCGACCCCATCGTCATCAACGAGTGGAGCAACCTGGCCTACAAGGAAGTCAAGGACATGACGGCGTTCGGGGTTCCGGGCGTCTACACCTACGACTACTACGACGGCTGGGCGCCCAACTACATGTTCTGGGTCGCCCACCTGCACAACTCCATCGGCCGCTTTTACGAGACGCAGGGCTCGGGGAACGCTTCGACGCGCATCCTGCGCACCAACGTCGATCGCAACTGGAGCCGGCCCAACACACCGTTGCGCGAGACGGTGTGGAACATCCGCAACAACAACAATCTGCAGGAAAGCGCGCTGCTCATCGGCCTGCACAACGTCGCCACGAACAAGGAAGAGTTCCTGCGCAACTACTGGCTCAAGAGCGTGCGCGCGGTCGCCAAAGCCACCAACGAGGGGCCGGCGGCCTACGTATTTCCGGCATCGGACCCACGCCCGGGGCAGCAGGCACGACTGCTGACCCTGCTGCAGCGCCACGGCTTCGAGGTACACCGCGCCGACGCCGCTTTCTCGGTCGAGGGTCACGACTACGGCGCCGGCAGCTACGTGGTGCGCATGGACCAGCCGTATTCCCGCGGCGCCGACATGCTGCTGGACACGCAGTACTACAACCCGCTGGAGATCCCGCCGTACGACGACGTCGGCTGGACCCACGGACCGCTGTACAACGTCGAAACGACGCGCATCGCGGATGCGGCGATACTCGACGTGCCGATGACCCTGCTCACCGCGCCGGCGTCTGCACCAGCGGAGGTCACCGGGGCGATGGACGCGGCCGCCTTCCTGGTCGATTACAACGCCGACAACAACCTCACCTCGTTCCGCTTCGCCGAGCCCGAGATCGACATCCGCGCGGCGGAAGCATCGTTCGAGGCCAACGGCGTCACCTACAACGCCGGTACCTTCATCATCCCGGCGCAGGGCAACCCCGCCGATCTTCGCCAGCGCATCGAGCACGCGGCGCAGCAGTTCCACTTTCGCGCCCTCGGCGTCGGCGCAGTTCCCGACGTCGCCAGCCACCCGGTGCGCGCGCCGCGCATCGCCGTGATGCACACCTGGCAGACCACCCAGACCGAGGGCTGGATCCGGGTCGGTTTCGACGAGGTCGGCGTGCCGTACGACTACATCTCGGTGCACGAGGTGCGCGACGATCCGAGCCTGCGCGAAAAGTACGACGTCATCGTCTTCGGTCCCTCGAGCGCCAACGCGTTGAGCATCGTCGAAGGCCTGCAGGGCGCCGAGCCGATGCCGTGGATGAAGACCGAGGTGACGCCGAACATCGGCGCGGTCGATTCCACCGCGGACATGCGCGGCGGCCTCGAGCTCGAGGGCGTGATGCATCTGCGCGACTTCATCGATGCCGGCGGCCTGCTCATCACCATCGGCAACAGCGTGTCGCTGCCGACCCACTTCGGCCTCGCCGCCAACGTGTCGGTGCGGGAGACCAACGACCTGTGGGCGCGCGGTGGTGTGTTTCGCGCCCAGAAGGCCGACCGCTCCAGCCCGATCGGCTACGGCTACGGCGACGAGCTCGGTGTGTACTTCAACAGCGGTCCCGTGCTGGCGCTCGGCGGCGGTGGCGGTGGGCGCGGCGGCTTCGGCGGGCGTGGAGGCCGTGGCGGCGGCCGCGGCGGAGACCGCGCTGCCGGCGACACCACGGCGCGCAACAGCGGGCGCGGCGGCGAGAGCATCATCCAGGGCCGCCCGCGGGACATGGGTGAAGCCGGCGTCGAGGCCTTCCGCGAGGAGATGGAGCCGGCGGCGGCGCGCGGCGGCGTACCGGCCGGCCCGCGAACCCGCACGGTGTTCCGCTTTCCGACCAGCGTCGACGATCTGCTGATCAGCGGCGGCCTGATGAACGGCGAGCAGATGACCGCAGCCCCGGCGCTGATCGACTCACCGCTCGGCAACGGCCACGTGGTGCTGTTCTCCTTCAATCCCTTCTGGCGCAGCGAGACACTGGGCTCCTACGCGCTGGTGTTCAACGCCATGATGCACTTCGACAACCTCGACGCCGGGACGCGGAGAGAAACGGCAACCGAGAGCGGGCAACGATAGGCGCAGTCGGGCTATCGGGTAGCCACCCGCCCATACGCCTTCGACAATACGGATGCGGCCCCGCTTCATTCGGTCGGTTGTACCAGCGGGCGACGACGGAAGACTGTCGCCAGCAAGACGCTGGTGAGCACCAGTGCGGCGCCCAGCATCTGCAAGGGGTCAATGCGCTCGCCGAGCAGCAGGGCTGCCCAGGTCAGCGTCATCACCGTCTCGACCGGCAGCAGCAGCGCGGTTTGACCGCTGCCCAGCAGGCGCACCCCCTCGATCGTGCTCACTCTGGTGATCGCCGTGCCGACGACGCCGGACCAAAGCACCACCCCCCACCCGGTCGCATCGAGGGGCGGGGCGGGAGCGGCGAGCGGGCGCATCAGCAGGGAGCCGGCAGCCAGGAAGGTGACGATCCACGCCGCGGAGGTCGACGCCGGATACAGCACCAGGCGCTCGTGGATGATCAGCATGTACGCGGAGTACAACGCCGCGCAGCCAAGTACGTACGCCACGCCGATCGGGTCTACCGCCCTGCCGGGGTCGGCGACCAGCGCGACACCGCCGAGGGCCAGCGCGAGCCGCAACAGGTCGCGACGGTTCACCGACTCGCCGCGCAAGTGGAGCATGAGCAACAGCATTGCCGGATAGGTCGAGAACACCAGGATCGCCACCGATGCACCCACCCGCCGCAGGCCCAGGTAGAAGCACAACAAGCTCAGCGCGTTGAGCCCGCCGGCGAGGGCGGTGGAGCGCAGGCCGCGGCGATCGATGCGCAGGCGGTGCGGCCGCGTCGCGGCAAGCCACAGCCACAACAGTGTGGCGCCCAGCATCATGCGCGGCGCCAGCAGCTGCAATGGCTCGGCGCCGTGCTGCAGGCCGAGTCGCACGACGCTCGGCACCGTGCTCAGGCAGACGGAGGCGAACAGCACCAGCAGGAAGCCACGCGTCTTATCCTCCACGTCCACCCTCCAGGCGCCCTGGCCGGGGAGCCTCGCGATGTGGAACGGTACCGCAAGCGCGGAGATGCGCGCAGCGGAGGCCTGCGCGGCGCTAGCTGCCCCTCGCGGCGCGTGCGCCGACCCGGCCCGGGGCATTCCCGCCGGTCTTACCGGCGCGGGAGACCCGGGAGAGCCAGCCGTCCTCGAGCGGTACGGCGGAGGTGAGAATCATCGCCGCCGTCAACACGGCAGCGATCGGCTGTAGCCAGGAGAGGGAATCGTCGAGGTCGAGAAGGGTGCTCAACGCCCGGCGATGGAGCAGTCCCAGCAGGATACAGGCGCTGCCGATAATCACCACGCCGAGCCAGGGCGAGCTCGACGCCGGTGTCGACGAGGCCAACAAGGTGATCACCGCCCAGGCGACGATGGCCCACGGCGCGGCGAACAACGCCAACACCAGCATTGCGAGCAGCGAGGCCTGGCGGTAGTCGCCCTCGATCGTCTCGGAGAAGCTCTGCGACCAGCTCGTCCAGATGTCGCGCAGGCGGCTTTGCCCTTGCAGCACCGCCACCTTGGTGCCGTTGGCGAGCAGGATGCGGTAGCCGCGGTCCTTGACGCGCTGCGCCAGCGTTGAGTCCGCGAAGCGATCGCCGCGCACCGCAGCGTGTCCCCCGAGAGCTTCGTAGACGGTGCGGCGGAAGAGGAAGAACGGCGCGAAGCCGCCGGCGGCCTCGTTCTCGGGATCGTTGA
This sequence comes from Acidobacteriota bacterium, assembly GCA_050114655.1. GTDB lineage: Bacteria > Acidobacteriota > UBA890 > UBA890 > UBA890 > JASFRZ01. The sequence continues at coordinate 162 of JASFRZ010000447.1, read as the reverse complement.
TCTTGCGCATCGACACGCCGATGAGCGTGATCTGGAGGAAGAACGGCACCAGCAGGCGATCGAAGCGCGAAGTGGCAGTCATCGACGGGAAGATGGTCAACAGATCGGTACCGCGCTTCCTGGCCAGGCTCAGCGCGCGCTCGAGGCCGTCGTCGCGCAGCA
>JASFRZ010000446.1:0-4060 GCA_050114655.1 Acidobacteriota bacterium | reverse complement strand
GACCGGTGTAGGCGACGCGCTGGCGATCCTGCTCATTGCGGTCGAGGACGCGAGTCACCCGGTCGCGATCGCGTCCGTAGACCGACCACGCGCCGAACCCCAGGGTGAAGCCCCAGCTCTTGCGGGTGTCGAGGCGGCGCCGTTGCAGATACGACTCCAGCTCCACGCCGGCCTGCTGCGCCCGGATCGCCTCCAGCAGGCCGTCGGCGTGACCGCGGATGAGCTCGGCGTGGTGGGCGCGCAACGCGTCGTGGGTCAGCGTCGCCTGCAGCAGGCTGGAGCGAGTCGAGATGCGGTCGTACTCGTAGCGAAAGCCGGCGGCGATCTTGGCGCGCGCCGCGGTACGGATGGTGCGGTCGATCTGCGTCTCGAGCTCGTCGAGGCGCTGGCTGATCTCCTGCAGCAGCCCGCGTAGCTCGGCAACCCCGTCGGGCACCGCCGGGTCCATGCCGAGGGCTTTGAGCAGCGCCAGCACCAGCTTGGTCTCGCGCGCGTCGAGGCGGTCGATGGCGCCGCCGAGCACCGCGCGCAGCTCGGCGTAGGGCTCGCCGACGACGCCTTCGACAACGGCGTGGAGCGCCGGCTCGATCTGCGCCGGGTCGGAAAGCTCTACCTGCGCGCCGGCGGCGAGTGCCAGGCCGGCGCGGCGCTGCTTGGCCTTTCGCAGGGCGACGCGCAGACGGTCGCGGTCGAGGCGCGAGAAGGCGAGGACGAAGTCGTCCTCGATGGACACCGAGGCGGACACCGTGAGCCCGGTCGACAGCCGCAGCGGGATAACCTGCTTGCCGCCCAGCAGCGCGCCGAGGTTACCGAACTGCCCCGCAAAGATGTCGGCCCAGGTGATCTCCACCGATGCCGCCATGGTGCCGACGAACTGCATGGCGAGGCAGTCGCCGGAGCGCAGGGCCAGGACGTGATCGGTGGTCAAGGCGACGCGCGGCCGGCACAGGTCGCTGAGGATGGTTCCCACCGCGATGTTGTCGCGCGCGTGGCGGCGATAGTCGTTCAGCCGCAGCTTCTTGCCGGCGTCGATCCTGACGCCGAGGTCGTCGAGCGTTGCGCCGCCGCTCGTGCCGAGCTCGGCAGACAGCGTGTACTTGAGCCAGGCGTGGGCGTCGTCGAGCAGCAGCTGGGGCGGCAGCAGCTCTTCGAGGCCTTCCTCGGCTTCGGCGGCGAGCAAGCCGTCCGGGTCGTCGTCGGTGACGTCGTTGAAGGCGGAGACCTCGGCCGCGGCGCCAATGCGTGCCGACACCGACAGCTCGGGGATTGCGCCGCCGCTGTAGCCGAAATCAGTGCGCAGATCCGCACGCAGGACGCGCGCCGGCAACTCGGCGAGCGGCTTGCCGCCCTCCTCTCGCATCAGCTCGCCGAAGCCGGCGAGCTCGAGGCCGCGCGAGTCGACCGGGTGGGGGTCGAGGCCGGCGGCGTCGAGCCAATCCCACAGCTCGGGCAGCGCGTCGCGCGCCTCCGGCGGGCTCTCGGCGACGAGCTTGCGGGCGCCGAAGTCGAACAGCAACTCGACCGGCTCGACCGGCAATAGCCGCATCAGACCGGGGTCGAAGGGGGGCTCGTCGAACGGCGGCGGCGCCGGGATGTCGTCACGCGGTACCTGCAGGTCGAGCACCTCGGAGAGGCTGCGGATGCCGCGCGCTGCGCGCACGTTGACCTCGTGCGAGTAGCCCCCTTCGCCGGGGGCGAAGCGCTCGGCGATGAGTTGCAGGAACGAGCTGTGATCGAGGTTGCCGTGGTACACGCTGCCGGCGGATACCAGCGGCGAAATTACCAGGCCCGGCACGCGCGGGCCGGTGGTGGCGAAGGGCGCGTACTCGTTGTCGGGCGGCGCGTAGGGGATCTCGAGCGGGGCGACGTGGTCGTAGAAGCCGCCGTGCTCGTCGTAGGTGACGATCAGCAGCGTGCGCCGCCAGCGCGCCGGGTTGGCGGTCAACGCCTGATACAGGCGGCGCTGCAGCGCCTGTCCGAAGCCCACCGGGGCGGGGGCGTGATCGTCGTTTCGTGGCCGCCCACCGAGCAACGGGCCGGCCTCGTAGGCAGGCTCGATCAGAATCACCTGCGGGAAGGCGTCGTCGGGCTCGTTGAGCACGTCCGTGGCGAGACGGTGGAAGGGGCGGAACAGGGCCTGATCGAAGATCACGTCGGTCCGTCCGAGCAGCGCGTAGAAGGGCAAGCCGTCATGGTAGGTGCGCCAGCGGATGCCGCGGCGGGTGAGCCAATCGGTTACCAGGTTGTCGGCCGGCATGACGCGGCTCTCGACGTCCTCGACGCGTGAGCGGCCACTCAAGGAGATCAGCTTGTTGGGCGGCGTGCCGGTGGGCAGCGACGAGAACCAGCGGTCACACACGGCGAACTGCTCGGCGAAGAAGGTGCTGATCGGCACATCCTCGGCGGGCAGGATGCCAAGCGATGGCGGCTGATCGGTGTCGTCGTCGGGACGGTACTCGAAGTAGCCGCGCGCGAAACCGTTCATCCGGTAGTGGCCGGTGGCGGGCGAGAAGGCGAGCTGGGTGGGCAGGTGCTCGCGATTGTGCGGCACGTCGCTGTCGAGGCGCGCGTCGCGCATCATGAACGGATGGTAGTCGCGCCCGTCGAAGGGGTTGGTGTACAGCGCCTGCTCGAGCGGCACCTGCAGGCCGTCCACCTGCGGCATGCGCCCGGACAGGCTCAGATGGCCGAGCATGTGGTCGAACGAGCGGTTCTCCATCATCAGGAAGACGATGGTGTCGATCAGGTGCAGGTTGCTGATGGCTCGGCTCTTTCTGGCCCCCGGGGGCCGATTATGACGTGCCAGGGTGCGGGAGTCACGGGACGCCGGCGCCGCGAGGGCCGAAGGAGGCGAAGCAAAGGCATACGAGAATCCGCGGCCCGGCCTCTTACTTGCCCGGACATCCAGCCGACCGCCGCCACCCGGCAGCCCCTGCCTGTTAGCATGCTCGGATGCACTCGATCAGGAGCTTCAAGGGGGTCGTGCCGTTGGCGATCGTTGTCGCCTGGGTTGCCGCCGCGCCGGCCCGGGCGCAGACGACCGACGACGGGCGCCGTTGGGAGGTCGAGGGGTACGCCGGCTTGTTCGTGCCCACCGGCGGCAGCGTCGAAGGTGCTCCCGTTCTGCCGTTGCCTGGTCCTCCGATCGCCACCTCGAGCCCGATCTTTCCCTCGCGGCGGGTGCCGTCGTGGTTTTTCGGCGACGGCGCGCTGCTGCTCAACCAGGTCAACGGCCAGTTCGGCGTCGACGCGTTGATCACGCCGCTCGACAGCGCCCTGGGCGGGTCGGCGCTGTCCACCGGTAGCGGCCTGGCGGCCGGCGCGCGGGTGCGGCGCGCGCTCAGCGATCGCTTCGCCATCGAGGCGAGCTTCGACTTCTTTCCCTCGGCTTCGGACCTGTCTGACGACGTGGTCGCTGCCGCCGAGACGACACGCGCCAGTTTTGTACCCGCGTTTCAGGGGCTGCTCGCCACGGGCCCGTTCACCGACATCGACGTTTCGTCGAGCTCGTCCCGCGGCGGGTCCGCCCTCGAGATTGCCGCCACCGGCGCGCTGGTATGGCGACTGGGCGCGAGCGGCGGCTTCGATCCCTATCTGACGCTCGGCGGCGGGGTGATCAGCGGCGCCGGCGACGGCGCGGCGCTGACCCTCGAGGGTCACTATGCCTTCCGCGTGCTCGGCGAGGTGCCGATCGACGAGACCGACCGGCTCACCGTGCGCGTCAGCAGCCGCACGGTATTCGCCGGGCTGGTGGGTGCCGGGCTGCGACGCGCCCTTTCGGAGCGCTGGGGCATCCGCATCGACGGCCGCGTGTTGATCGGGCCGCGCACCACACAGGTGCTGCTCGACACCGAACCGCTGATCGCGCAGGGCACGCCGGCGGACTTCGTCGAGTCGTTCACCGCGCCCTCGATCCAATTCAGCAACAACGCCGCGACCGGGCGCGAGTCGTCGCTCGGCGGGCCCGGGCTGCAGGGGTTCGAGACCTTCGCGCAGGACGGCTTGCAGGCGCGCGTGCTGATTACCGCCGGCGTGTTCTTCCGCTTCTGAGCCCGGATGG
>JASFRZ010000445.1:0-4095 GCA_050114655.1 Acidobacteriota bacterium | reverse complement strand
CTGTTCGGTGTCGCCACGGACGATCCGCTGACGCTGGTGGCCGTTACCGCCGTTCTGGGCACAGTCGCGATCGGCGCGGTGGCGCTGCCCGCGCTGCGCGCCGGACGCGTCGACCCGCTGCGCAGCCTGAGCGGCGATTGACGCCACACCCGGCCGCTGGAAGAAAAGCGGGCTTCAGCGCGCCGCGCCGCCGAACTTCATCTGCGACGGGCCGCGCTCGGTTTGCAGGCGCGCCGCCACCGCCTCGGCCTCGCGCATCACCCGCAGCACGTTGAGACCGGCGATCTTCTTGATGTCCTCGTCGGAGTAGCCGCGTCGCAGCAGCTCGACGAACAGGTCAGGGAAGTCCGAGACGTCCTCCAGCCCGACCGGCCCGTAGGAGATGCCGTCGAAGTCGGAGCCAATGCCGATGTGATCGATGCCGGCGATGTCGCGCACGTGGTCGATGTGGTCGGCAACGTCGGCGAGGGTGGAGACGGGCACCGGGTGGGCTTCGTCCCACGCCGCCAGCGCATCCTCGCGGCGGCGCTCCTCACCGGGCCACAAGGCCTCGACGCGCGCCACCTCGGCGGCACGATCGGCGGCGTGCTGGCGCACCGTTTCGGTGACGAAGGAGCGCACGAAGTTGACCATCGTCACGCCGCCATTCTCGGGCAGCCGGCTGAGCACCGTGTCGGGGACGTTGCGCGGGTGATCGACCACGCCGCGCGCCGAGGAGTGCGAGAAGATCACCGGCGCTTCACTGGTGTCGAGAACATCGTCCATCGTCTCCGGTGACACGTGCGAGATGTCCACCAGCATGCCCAGCCGGTTCATTTCGCGCACCACCTCACGGCCGAACTCGGTGAGCCCGCCGAACTCGGGATCGTCGGTGGCGGAGTCCGCCCAGTCGGTGTTCTCGCCGTGCGTCAGCGTCATGTAGCGTGCGCCGAGCTGATACGCCATGCGCAACACGGCCAGCGAGTTATCGATCGAGTGGCCGCCCTCCATGCCGATGAGCGAGGCGATCTTGCCGTCGCGGTGGATGCGCAGCACGTCATCGGCGGTGAGCGCCAACTCGAGGTACTGCGGGTAACGCTCGACGAGCTGGTAAACCACGTCGATCTGCTCCAGCAGATCGCGCACCGCCCCCGGGCCAGCCTGATCGACGCTCAGGTACACGCTCCAGAAGATCCCACCCACCATGCCCTGCCGCAGGCGGCGAAAGTCGGTGTGCATCGGCGGCTCGAGCTCGCTGGTGTCGCCTTCCAGATCGATGGCGTCGAGGTCGTTGCCGACGCGCGTGCGGTACTGCCACGGCACGTCGTTGTGACCGTCGATGAGCGGCACCTCCTGCAGCGCGGCGCGCACCCGGGCGTAGAGCGCTTCGTCCTGGCCCGCCCGGGCGCTCGCAGCGGCGCTTGCAAGGAGCAACAAACAGGCAACGACGGCGGTAGCGCGGTGTCTCATCTCGATCTCCTCTCGACGACGCGTCAGCCACGGGCGGCGCGCACCGCCGGACCCAGGGCGTCGGCAACGTCGCGCGCCGCAGTGGGGCCATGATCGCGCGCGCTCCCGGATAGGACAACGGAAGATGTCGGCGTTGTTCTTCGCGCCCCCCGGCCGCTGAGCGGCGCCGGCGGCCGCTGTGGACAAGCGGCCCGCCGGCGGGTCACAGTAGCGCCCCACACGACAAGCGAGGCGATCATGCGAAGCAAATGGCAAGTGGCGGCGGCCGTCGCGCTGTTGGTCGCGACCATGGCGTGCGGCGCGCCCGCCGACGATCCCGCATCCGATCAGCCGTCAGCCGATCAGCGGCCCGCCGGCGCCGGTGTCTACTACGGTGCGGCGCTCGACGCCGCGACCTGGATTCGCTCCACCGCGATCGCGGGCGACGAGGGCCTCGCCTGGCCCGCCGATCCCTACGACACGGCGGCGGTGGTCACCAATCTCTACACCGGAACCCCGGGTGTGGTGTTGTTCTTTCTCGAGCTCGCCGCGTACACCGGCGACGAAAGCTACCTCGCGGACGCCCGCGGCGGCGCCGAATTGCTGCTGGCGCACCTCGACGCCAACGCGGCGAACACGGAGGGCGAGCAATCGAACGCCGACTACACGATGCGCGGCGCCGGCCTGTACACCGGGCTGGCCGGCATCGGCTTCGTCCTCAATGAGACTTACGAGGCCACCGGCGACGCCCGCTATCGCGACGGCGCGCTGCGCGCCGTCGAGCGCATCCACGAGCTCTCGCAACCGGTGGGCGCCGGCGTCGAGTGGGAAAACTCCACCGACATCATCAGCGGCACCGCCGGCACCGGGTTGTTCCTGCTGTACGCGGCGCGCGAGATGGGTCACGAGCAGTCGCTCGAGCTCGCGGAGCGGGCCGGCCGGCGGCTGATCGAGGTCGCCGAGCCGCACGAGACCGGCCTCGGCTGGCGCGTCTACCCGGAATACCCGCGGCTGATGCCCAACTTCTCGCACGGCACCGCGGGTGTGGCGTACTTCCTCGCGGCGCTCAACGAGGCCAGCGGCGACCCGGTGTACCTCGACGCCGCCATCGCCGGCGCTCACCGCCTGCTGGACCTGGCAGAAACCGAGGGCGACGTGTGCCTGGTGTTCCACGACGACGACGGCGGCGAGGAGCTGCAGTACCTGAGCTGGTGCCACGGGCCCGCCGGCACGGCGCGCACCTTCTACAAGCTGTGGCAGCTCACCGACGATCCGCAGTGGCTGGAGTGGACCGAGAAGTCCGCCAACGGCGTCTACTCCAGCGGCATCCCGGAGACTCTCACCGAGGGCTTCTGGAACAACGTCGGGCAGTGCTGCGGCTCGGCCGGCGTGGCGGAGTTCGCCCTGGCGCTCGACGCCGCCGGCGTCGGCCTGCCGGCGAGCGCCGGCGCCGCGACCTCCGGCGGCGCCGCGCCCCACCTCGCCTTCGCACGTCGCACCGCCGATAACCTGCTGACCCGCGCCACCGCCGACGGCGGCGGCCTGATGTGGGTGCAGGCCGAGCACCGCGTGCGGCCCGAGTTCCTGGTCGCCCAGACCGGCTACATGCAGGGCGCCGCCGGCATCGGCATGATGCTGCTGCACCTCGACGCTTCCCTCACCGGCCGCGAGTCGCCGCGCATCGTGTTTCCCGACACCCCCTACTGACGTGGATCAGGAATCCGACTCGACCGCAACGTGGCGCAGGATGAGCGGCCGCGCGATGGAGACGACCAGCACCACACCGGCGAGATAGGCGAGCGACCACGGATCGGTATGCGCCAGGCGGTACATGAGCGCGACGGTCGCAGCCGCCGCGCCGAGCGCGCCTGCCCCGGTCATCCAGCGCATCCCAACGCGCTCGGTGAACGCCAACCCGCACACCACGCCGAAAGTGAACAGGAATGCCAGGCTCGCCGCCTCGACCAGCGTCGACAGGCTACCGACGACGGCAAGCAACGCAGCCAGGGAACCCAGCCCGATCACCGCCCGGTCGGGCGCGCCGGCGGCGTTGGTATGCGCCAGGCTGGCCGGCAACTCGCCGCCCTCGGCGATGGTGTGCGACAGACGCGCGGTAGCGAACAGCGTCGAGTTGATCGCCGAGCCGGTGGAGAACGCCGCCGCGACGGTGATCAGCACCAGCCCGGTGAAGCCGAGGGCCGCTTGCCCGGCGATTGCCAGCGCCACCTCCTCATTGTCGACGATGCGATCGGCGCCGATCATCATTGCGGTGCCGAGCGCCACCACCACGTACACCAGGGTGACGAACACCACCGCCGACAGCACCGCGCGCGGCAGTGTGGTGTCCGGCCGGTCGATGTCTTCGTAGTCGTACGCCAGCAGCTGAAAGCCCTCGTACGCCATGAACACCGATGCGGCGCCGAACAGCGCCGTCACCACGCCGGAGTCGGGCACGCCGCGCGACAGCATCTGCGGATCCCAGCGTGCCAGGCCCATGGCCGCGAGACCGACGAGCGCGAAGAGCTTGAACCACACCAGCACGATCTCGACCCCGCCGGCCTCACCGACGCCGCGCAGGTTCAATGCCACGAACAGTGCCATGATGCCCACTGCCGCGAGGCGGGCGAACAACGTCCCGGCGCCAACGACATGGCGCAGATACTGACC
>JASFRZ010000444.1:0-4101 GCA_050114655.1 Acidobacteriota bacterium | reverse complement strand
TGCTCGGCGAAGGCGAGCATCTCGTCGGTGGCCGCCATCTCGACGTTGAGATGGGTCTTGACGGTGCGCGCGAGCAGCTCGACGTCGCGCTCGTTGATGTGACGGCGGTCAGCGCGGATGTGCACCGTGATGCCGTCGGCGCCGCCGAGCTCGGCGAAGGCGGCGGCCTGCACCGGGTCGGGTTCGGGCGCGCGTCGCGCCTGACGAATGGTCGCGATGTGGTCGATGTTCACCCCGAGGAACACGCTGTCGGGCATCCTCACAATCCTCCGGCTGGCGTCAAAAGGTCGGGACGATTGTAACGGGTTTGTCGGCCGACAGAGGCCAGGCGCGGAGGCTGTTCGCGCGCAGACGTCGTCGCGCTAGGAGACGTCGCCGATGGCGTCGCGCAGCGCCGCAACGACGGAACCGGCGAGCTCGCGGATCTGCTCCTCGCGCTCGCCTTCGATCATCACGCGCGCCAGCGGCTGGGTGCCAGAGTAGCGCACCAGTACACGGCCGGCGCCGGCGAGCGTCGTCTCGGCGTCGCGGATCGCTTCCACCACGGTGGGGAGCTGGTCGATCGGCGTGCGCTCGAGGATCTCGACGTTCTCCAGCACCTGGGGCATCGGGGTCATGCACGTGGCGAGCTCCGACAACGGCTTGCCGGACTCGACCATGACGCGCAGCACCTGCAGCGCGGTCACCATGCCGTCGCCGGTGGTGGTGTGATCGAGGAACACGGTGTGCCCGGACTGTTCGCCGCCGATGTTGTGACCACCGGAGCGCATCGCCTCGACCACGAAACGGTCGCCGACGTCGGTGCGATGGACACTCACGCCAACCTCGGCGAGCGAGCGCTCGAGGCCGAAGTTGCTCATCACGGTGGCCACCACGGTGCCGTTCGACAGCGTGCCGTCATGCTTGCCGGCGCGGCCGCAGATCGCCAGCACGTGGTCGCCGTCGACCACGCTGCCCTTCTCGTCGATCAGCAGGCAGCGGTCACCGTCACCGTCGAGGCAGATGCCCAGGGCGGCGCCCCGCTCGCGCACCACGCGCGCCGCGCTCTCCGGATACAACGAGCCGACGCCGTCGTTGATGTTCTTGCCGTCGGGTGCGCAGCCGAGGCACTCGAGGTCGGCGCCGAGCTCGTGCAGCACCCAGGGGCCGACCTTGTAGCCGGCACCGTGTGCGCAGTCGATGACGATCTTCATGTTCTCGAGCGTCTGGCCGCGCGGGAAGGAGCGCTTGACGTGCTCGACGTAGCGGCCCTGCGCGTCGTCAATGCGCCGTGCCTTGCCGACCTCGTCGGCGGTCGGGCGAACGTCGTCGATCGCCTTGGTGAAGGTGAGCTCCTCGATGGTGTGCTCGGTCTCGTCGCTGAGCTTGAAGCCGTCGCCGGAGAAGAACTTGATGCCGTTGTCCTGGTAGGGGTTGTGCGACGCCGAGATGACGATGCCGGCATCCACCCGCAGGCTGCGGGTGACATAGGCGATACCCGGCGTGGGCAGCGGGCCGACAAGGAACACGTTGACCCCCATCGAGCAGATGCCCGCGGTGAGCGCGTTCTCCAGCATGTACCCCGAAAGCCGCGTGTCCTTGCCGATCAGGATGCGATGGCGATGCACACCATCCTTGAAGACGTGCGCCGCAGAGCGGCCGAGCCGCATGGAGGTCTCCACCGTCATCGGCTCGATATTGGCGACGCCGCGCACACCATCGGTGCCGAACAGTCGGGCTCTGACGCGGGGCTCGGTCATTGGCGGGCCAGTTGCTGGTAGACGTGGACGTTGACGACACGCTGATTGTAGAGCGCGACGACCTGTACGGTATCCCCGATCTCGGGATCGCTGAAACGGACCGTCGGCTCGATGCGATAGTCATCGGGGCTCGGCTCGAGCTCGGCGGCGTCGATGACCAGCTGAATCTGCGTGGCGTCGAGCCTGTTGAGAACCGAAGGCGGGCCGCTGAGCACCACGCCGAGCTGCTGCGGGTTCACGGCTACTCGGTAGCGGTTGTTGATCACTACCACCTCGACGCCGTCGAACTGCTCGTTGATCGGTTTCTCGGCGATATCGACGTGAAGCTGGACGGTCCGACGCTGTGGCAATTGGACGAGGCGGTTGCCGATCGACAGCGGCACGGTCTCGGTGAAGGTCTCGCTGCGGTTGCTGACGTTCACCACCGCTGTCTCGACACGCTCGAGCGCGTCGATCACCGAGCGCGGCCCGCTGACCATGACCGCCTCGGGGTCCGTGGAGCGCCCGGCCACCTCGAAGCCCGCCACCGGCTCTCCGGAAATCACCGGGCTGACCGCGACCAGCTTCTCCTCGCGCTGTTCGAGCACGATGCTTACCTGTGGCGGTTCGACGCTGACGATCGATACGCCGGCCGGCACGTTCATCTCCCGGTCGTCAATCGGGAAGATGTTCTCCCCGGCGCGGGCATCCGAGAGGTCGATCTCCGGGCTCAGTAATCCGGGGGCACTGCGAAGACGCTCCAGGTCGCGCTGGACGGCACTGACTCGTATGGCCAGCGTGTCCTGGAAATCGGCGGCCAGGGCGAGATTGTCGGGAAGGTTGACGAGCCGCACCGGGACGTCCTGGAAGTCGTAGAGGGTCGACTGCTCCGAGTTGACCGCGAACCACACCAGAAACGCCAGGCTCACGGCGATGATCTTGTCCTTGAAGTGCTCGCCGGGGTGCGGCTCGATGGCGCGCAGGACGCGACTCAGGGTGCTCATTTGCCGACCCCCTCGGGACGCGTGTCGATGCCCTCCGGACGCGGCAGGTTGGTGACCGTGTCGACGTTGTCGACGAGTTCCTCCCCGGGCTCCGCCTCGGTAAAGCCGAGCAGCTTGCGTAACTGGTCGGCGAGCTGCTCGGCGTCGAGGCCGCGGGTCAGGTGGCCGTCGACACCGATCGAGATCTTGCCGGTCTCCTCCGATACGACCACCGCCACGGCGTCGGTCTCCTCGGTGATACCGATGGCGGCGCGGTGGCGGCTGCCGAGCTCGCGCGACAGCCGCGGATTAGTGGTCAACGGCAGGAAGCAGGCGGCCGCCGCGATGCGCCCCTGGCGCATGATCACGGCGCCGTCGTGTAACGGCGTCGCCGGGTTGAAGATCGACACCAGCAGGTCGTAGGAGGTCGCGGCGTCGAGGCGAATGCCGGAGTCGGCGTACTGCCCCAGCGTCATCTCGCGCTCGAAGACGATGATCGCGCCGTGGCGGTTGGCCGCCAGCCCGGTGGCCGCGGTGACGATCTCGTCGATCGGGTCGACCTCGCTGCCGCGCCCGCCCCGCAGGCTGCGGAAGTAGGCCGTGCGCCCGAGCGTGGTCAACAGCCGCCGGATCTCGTTCTGAAACAGAACGATGATGGCGATGACGATGTACGAGTAGACGTTCTGCAGCAGGAACTCGAGCGTGCGGAAGCCGAGCACTCGGGCGAGCAGGCCGATGAGGCCGAACATCACCAGGCCCCACACCATGCGCATGGCGCGCGTGCGGCGCAATAGCAGCAGCAGCCGATAGAAGATATAGGCGATGATCGCCACTTCGATCAGGTCTTTCGGCGTGAACTGGCTCAACCTGTCGATCAGGAGATCCATCCCACTCCCTCGCTACGTATCGCCGCTGCCACCGCCGCCGCGCGGCGCATCGCCCGCACATCGTGCACGCGCAGGACGTGCGCGCCCGCCAGCACCGCGGCAGCCACCGCCGCGGCGGTCCCCTCCAATCGCTCCTCGGGCGGCAAGTCGAGCACCGCGCCGACGAAGGACTTGCGCGACGGGCCGACGACGATCGGCCGGCCGAGCGAGCGCAGTGCGCCGAGGTGCCGCAGGAGCGTGTAGTTTTGGCGCGGCCGCTTGGCAAACCCGATGCCCGGATCGACGAGGGTCAGCTCCGGATCGATGCCGGCGCGCCGGGCCCGGCCGAGCGCACCACGCAACTCTCTCACGATATCCGCTATCAGGTCGTCGTAGCGAGCCGCTTCGTACATTGTGCCCGGTGTCCGGCGCATGTGCATCAAGATGATCGGCACACCCGCCTCGGCCACCACGCCGCCGAGCTCGGGATCGGCGCCGAGGCCGTGGATGTCATTGACCAGCTCGGCGCCAGCG
>JASFRZ010000443.1:0-4102 GCA_050114655.1 Acidobacteriota bacterium | reverse complement strand
GGCGAGACCTGGTCGCACGTGTGGAGCCCCGGCTTCGTGCAGATCCCCGAGATGGCGGTCGATCCGCGCGACCCCGACCACCTGTACGCCGCGGTGCTGGGCGACATCTTCGGCCCCGGCGACGTGCGCGGCATCTACGAGACGAAAGACGGCGGGCAGAGCTGGCAGCGCATCCTGTTCGTCTCGCAGGACACCGGCTTCAACGACATCGAGATGGATCCGTCCAACCCGCGCATCCTCTACGCCGGCGCGTGGACGGTGTACCGCAAGCCGTGGACCATCAACTCCGGCTCCGACGAGGGCGGCATCTTCCGCAGCAAGGACGGCGGCGCCACCTGGGACAAGCTCGAGGGCGGCTTGCCGACCGGCCTGGTGGGCAAGGTCGACGTGACGGTGTCGCCGCCGAATCCCGATCGCGTGTGGGCGCTCATCGAGGCCCCCGGCGAGCGCGGCGGCGTGTACCGCTCCGATGACGGCGGCGACTCGTGGAGCCGCATCAACGGCGAGCGCAAGCTGCTGCAGCGCGCCTGGTACTACATCCACATCTACGCCGACCCGGTCGACCCCGACACCGTGTACGCGCTCAACACCAGCGCCTTCAAGTCGATCGACGGCGGGCGCACCTTTTCGATCACCATCCCGGCGCCGCACGGCGACCAGCACGACCTGTGGCTGAATCCGAATAACCCGGACTGGATGGTCAACAGCAATGACGGCGGCGCCGACGTGTCGCTCAACGGCGGCGCCTCGTGGTCGACGCAGATGAACCAGCCCACCGCCGAGTTCTACCGCGTCGTTGCCGACGACGAGATCCCCTACAAGATCTACGGCGCGCAGCAGGACAACTCGACCGCGGCAATGGCGGCGGCGGGTGGCGGCGGCTTCTTCGGCGGCGGCCCCGACTTCTACGACGTCGGCGGCGGCGAGTCGGGCCACATCGCGGTCGATCCGCGCGACGCCAACGTCATCTGGGCGGGCAGCTACGGCGGCGTGTTCACGGTGATGGACCGCAACACCGGCGTCACCCGCAGCGTGCGTCCCTACGAGGACGCGCAGACCGGCCAGCAGGCGGCGGACATGAAGTACCGCTTCCAGTGGAACGCGCCGCTGCGCATCTCGCCGCACGATCCGAACACCGTGTACGTCGCCTCGCAGTACATCCACCGCACGCGCGACGGCGGCATCACCTGGGAGGTGATCAGCCCCGACCTCACCACCGACAACGAGGCCTGGCAGGGCTACTCCGGCGGCGAGGGCATCACCCGCGACAATACCGGCGTAGAGGTCTACACGACGGTCTTCGCCTTCGAGGAATCGCCGCTGACGCCGGGTTTGCTGTGGGCCGGCTCGGATGACGGGCTGATCCACATCTCGCGCGACGATGGCGCCACCTGGAGCGACATCACCCCGCCGAACATGCCCGAGGGCGGCACGGTCAACGTGATCGACATGTCCATGCACGATCCCGGCCGCGCCAACGTGGCGGTGTACAAGTACCGCGAGCAGGACTACCACCCGTACATCTACCAGACCAACGATTACGGCCAGAGCTGGCGCCTGCTCACCGACGGCACCAACGGCATCCCCGCCGACCACTTCGTGCGCGTGGTGCGTGAGGATCCCTACCGCCGCGGCCTGCTGTTCGCCGGCACCGAGTTCGGCATGTACATCTCGTTCGATGACGGCGCGCACTGGCAGTCGTTCCAGCTCAACCTGCCGGTCACCCCGGTCACCGACCTGACGATCAAGAATCACGATCTGGTGGTGGCCACCCAGGGGCGCGCTTTCTGGGTGCTCGACGACTACACCGCGCTGTCGCAGCTCACCGACGAAGTGATGGACTCGCCCGCCTGGCTGTTCGAGCCGGACGTCGCCTATACCGGCGGCCTGCCCGGGCCGAAGATCTGGTTCTGGGTCGCCGAGGGCGCCTCCGACCCGGTGCACATCGAGATCATCGACTCCGACGGCGAGACGGTGGTCGATCGCAGCGGCCGGGTCACCGCCGAGGGCGGCGAGGCCGAGGTTACCGTGCCGGCGTTCGTGCCGGAGGAGTTCCGCGAGCAGTTCATCGAGATGGTGCGCTCCGGGCAGTCGTTCGGCGGCTTCGATCTGTCGCAGTTCATGGGTAGTGGCCTGTCGCCGACCCCGGGCATCAACGACACCACCTGGAACAGCCGCTGGCCGGCGATCTACGAGGTGCCCCAGGGCATCGTGCAGTGGGGCAGCTTCGGCGGCGCCTCCGGCCCGGTCGCCGTTCCCGGTACCTACGAGGTGCGCATGACGGTGGGCGACTGGAGCATGAACCGGACGCTCGAGCTGCGCGGTGACCCGCGCATCGACGCCACGCCGGCCGACTACGCCGAGCAGCTCGCCCTGGCGCGCGAGGTCGGCAATGCCGCCAAGCGCCTCTACGACGAGCTCGCCCAGCTCCGCTCGGTCAAGCAGCAGGCCACCCGCATCGGTCGCGAGCTCGCCGACAACGGCTACGGTAACGAGGCGATGCAGGCGGCCACCCGGCTCGAGAGCGCGCTCGAAGCGGTCGAGGGCGACATCACCCAGCTCCAGGGCGAGGCCGACCAGGACGCGCTCAACTTTCCCGGCCGCCTCGACAACCAGTTCAACACCCTCTACGACTCGATCTCCGGCAGCCCGCCGCCGGTCACCAGCGGTATGACCGAGCGCTGGGCCGACCTGCAACCGCAGCTCCAGCCCGTCATCGACCGCATCCACGCCGTCTATGACGACCAGCTCGCGCAGTTCAACGAGCTGGTCGGCGAGTACGGCATGCGGGTGCTGCTGCGGCGGGAGGGGCAATAGGAAGCCGCGCCGCTGGTTCGGGGCATTGTCCGAGCGCTGCGCACATTGTGCTCGGGTGGCCGGTGGAGGTTGCTGACCGCGACGCGATCGGGGACTGCTACGGCGTGGCGTGCGAGAATGCCCGGCAGCATGGCGAAGGAGGCGCGACATGAAGGCGATGTGTTGGCTTTGCGCGCTGGCGGTTGTTGTCGGGGCGTGTGCGCCCGCATCCCAGCCCGCGCCGGAGGCTGCTGCTGACGGTGGGTCCGCGGACATCGCGTCGCCGGCCGAGACCGGCCCGGTGGAAAACCCACCCGCCGAGCGCTACTTCGATGATCAAGGACATGTGCGCGTCGCATTGATCAAGATGCCGTACTCCGGAAGCCGCAACGTGCCCGAGCTGTCGGGCGGGCCCGACTATCTCGAGGAGGGCGGCCTGCCGGAGCTACTCGGCAGCATGAATGTGGTGTTGCGTGACACCGCCAACGTTGCGCTCACGCCCGAGCAGGACGACGACTACGGCGAGTGGCACCGGATGGGCATGGCATCGGGCAACTACGCCGGCCTGGTGGCCGACAACGAGCGCAACGGCTGGCTGACGGTCGGCCTGCTGTCCAACTGCACCTCGCTGCTGGGCTCGCTGTCGGGCCTGCAGCAGTCGGGGCAGGGTGGGCCGCGCCGCGTCGCGATGGTGTTCATCGACTCGCACGGGGACTTCAACACCCCCGAGACCACGCTGTCGGGCATGCTCGGGGGTATGCCGGTGGCGGTGTCGGCGGGCATGTGCCTGCGCAACCTGCGCCGGGAGACCGGCCTCGATCGCGCATTGCCCACCGAGCGCATCGTGCTCGGCGCGGCGCGCGACCTGGATCCGCTCGAGCGGGAGCTGATCGAGGACTCCGACATCGTCCAACTCTCCACCGACGACTTCCGCACCGTCTCCCCTGCGCTGCGTGCCCAGATGGAGCGCCTCTCCTCGCTCGTCGACCTGATCTACATCCACGTCGACATGGACGTCCTCGACCCTGCCGAGGTCCCTGGTCACCCGCTCACGGTTCCGGGAGGACCCACCAGCGCGGAGCTCGCCGCCGCGCTGACCGCGATGTTCCGCTACCCCAAGGTGGCGGCGCTGGGGATCGCCTCCACCCCCTGGGGTCCGCGCGATCCCGAGGGCATTTCGCGGCAGGCGGCCTACAACCTCATCGCGGGGGCGGTCGCCGGCGTTCGATCGCGCGCGCAGTGAGGCGGCGACCCGTCGCGCCCCCCTTGCCTTTCATTTAAATCTATCCCAATCTCCTCTTTCGGC
>JASFRZ010000442.1:0-4164 GCA_050114655.1 Acidobacteriota bacterium | reverse complement strand
GATCGCGCAACGCCTTGTAGGCCTTGAGGTGACGCAGAGCGGCGTCCTTGCGGCCGAGTCGCTCGTACAGGCCGGCGAGGTTGTAGTGCGCGTCGGCGTAGGAATCGTCGCGCTCGAGCAGCTCCATGTAGGTGGCGAGGGCCTCCTCGAAGCGCTCCTGGTCCTCGAGCACGACCCCCAGGTTGAAGCGCGCGGTGGCGTCGTCGGCACTGCCGAGCGCGGCGCGATAGTGGTGCTCGGCGGCCTCCAGGTCGGCCTCCTCGTGCAGCAGGCGGCCGAGGTTGAGGTGCGCGTCCGCGTGCAGCGGGTCGATCTCCAGGGCGCGCCGATAGGCGTCGATGGCCTCGTCCGGAGCGGTGAGCTCGAGCTCGCAGGCGAGCTCGTACCAATCCTCGGCACCGAGTTGCTCCGCCTCGTCACGGGCCGCGGCTGCGGCACGGCGGGCGAACGGCTCGGCCTTGGCGACCAGCGACGAGACGCCGAAGTTGATCAGCGTCTGGCCCGACTCCGGGTTCCACACCTCGTCGCCCTCCTGCACCAGCACCTCTTTACCGTCGGCGAAGATGTGCACGCCGGTGAGCGGGCGGCCGCGCGGTAGTCGGCGGCGGATGCTGTCGAGCGCGGAGCGCACCCGGCGGGTAGGGATGTCGGCGTCGATCAATCCCTTGGCGGTGCGCAGCAGCACCAGGTCCTGGAACGAGAAGCGCAGCTCGCCGGCGCGGTCGCGCTTGGGGGAGACCAGGCCGTCGTCGACGAAGCCTTTGATCTGCGACGCGCTGAGGCCGAGCATGGCGCTGACGTCGCGCCGCGTGTAGCCGGTTCTGGTGGATCGGGTCGGAGCGGCGATCGCTGGATGTCCGGTGTCGGAAGCCGGCGGCGGTGCGCCGGCCTCAGTTCGTCTTGCGCTTCTTGCCGCTGGCGGCTACGGCGCGCTTCTTCCTGGCGGTCTTCTTGCGCGGCGCGCGCTTGGGCGGCTTGCGCGTGGTCTTTTTCTTGGCCGCCGCCTTGGCGGTCTTCTTGCCGGCCTTGGCGCGCGACGCCTTCTTGTCGCTCGACGTGGCGGCGGGCTCGCTGTCGCTCTCGCCCAGGCTCGCCTTGAGCGCCTCCATGAGGTCGATGATCTGCGCCTTGGGCTCCTCCGGCGTCGCGATGGTCATCTCCTGGCCTTCGATCTTCTGCTGGATCGCCGCCATCATCTCGGTCTTGACCTTGTCGGCGTACTTGTCGGGTCGGAAGGTGTCGGTGGCGATCTGATCGACCAGCTTGACGGCGAGCTTCATCTCCGCCTTGTCGATCTTGGCGTCGCCCAGCGGAACCTCGCTGAAGGCGCGGATCTCGTCGTTGTAGCGCAGCTGCTGCAGGATCAGCCCCTCCTTGAACGGGCGCACCAACACCAAGTAGTCCTTGCCACGCGCGGCGTATTTGGCGAGCGCCGCGCGGCCGGTCTCCTGCATCGCTTCGGCGAGCAGCCGGTAGGGCTTCTCGCCGCCCTGGTCGGGCCCCAGGTAGTAGGCTTTCTCGAAGTAAATCGGATCGACCTGGGCGAGCGGCACGAACTCGGTGATCTCGATGGCGTGGGTGGCACGCATCTCCATCTTCTTGAGCTCCTCCGCGGTGAACAGCACGTACTGGTCCTTGGCGAACTCGTAGCCCTTGACCAGCTCATCGCGCGTCACCAGCTCGTCGTCGGTCGGGCAGTAGTACTGGTACTTGACCCGCGTTCCGCACTTCTCGTGGATGAAGTTGAGCGAGATGGAGCTACTGCTCTCGTTGGTGGAGTACAGCTTCACCGGGATGGCGACGAGCCCGAAAGAGACCGTCCCCGAGGCGATGGGTCGAGTGGCCATGATCGTGTTGTCCGTGGAGAGCTGCGCGGCACGCGAGGTGGAGCTGCGGTGCCGTTCGGCGCGGCTGTGCCGGTCCGCGTCGAACGGGTGATCGCGCCGGGGCGACGTCGCTCCGGCACCGCTGCGTAGTCTAGCATTGGCCGCGATATGGCTGCTAGAGACAGCAACGCAAGCGCGCGATTAGACAAATATCGCGACAAACGCGCAGCAGAACGCACTCCTGAGCCCTTCGGCTATGACGTTGCGCAGGGGGGCGGGCGGTTCGTGGTACAGAAGCACGCCGCGACCCGGATGCACTACGACCTGCGTCTCGAGTACGAAGGCGTGCTGCTGTCGTGGGCGGTGCCGCAGGGGTTTTCCTTCGATCCGGCGATCAAGCGCCTCGCCGTGCAGACCGAGGACCACCCGATCGAATACGCCGACTTCGAGGGTGTCATCCCGGAGGGCAACTACGGCGCCGGCGCGATGATCGTGTGGGACAAGGGCTCGTTCGTCGCCGTCGAGGACATCGCCGAGGGCCTCGACAAGGGCAAGCTGCTGGTCGAGTTGCACGGCTACAAGCTGCGCGGCGAGTGGACGCTGGTGCGCACCAAGCCGAGCGTGCGCAAGCGCTCCTCCAGCCTCGGCGCCGAGACCAAGCACGAGTGGCTGCTGATCAAGCACCGCGACGCCTGGGCACGCGAGGAGGATGCCGAAAGCTTCGACGAGACGTCAGTGCTGTCGGGGTTGACTGTCGAGGAGCTCGGCGCCGGCGAGGACCCGGGAGCCGCGCTGATTGTGCTGCTCGAGGAGCACGGAGCGGCACACGCCGACCTGGCGGCGCCTGACGTCGAGCTCATGCTCGCCACTGTCGCCGACGTGCCGTTCTCCCGCCCCGGCTGGCTGTTCGAGCTCAAGTACGACGGCTATCGCCTGCTGGCCGAGAAGCGCGACGGGCGCGCCGCGCTCTACTACCGCAGCGGCGCGCTCGCCACCGACGTGTTTCCCGAGATCACCCGCGCCGTGACCGCACTGCCCTACGACCACCTGATCCTCGACGGTGAGGTGACGGTGCCCGACGAGCACGGCAAGCCGAGCTTCTCGCGCCTGCAGAGGCGTGGCCGGCTGTCGCGCGCCCCCGACATCGCCGCAGCCGCGGTCGCCCTGCCGGCGGCGCTGTCGTGCTTCGACCTGCTGGCGTTTGCCGACTACGACCTGCGCGGCTTGCCGCTGGAGCGGCGCAAGGAGGCGCTGCGCATGCTGCTGCCGCGCAGTGGGCCGCTGCAGTACGCGGACCACGTCGAGGAGCGCGGCGAGGCGCTCTACGAGCAGGTGGTCAAGATGGGGCTCGAGGGACTGGTGGCCAAGAAGGCCGCCGCGCGCTACCGCGGCGGCCGCAGCACGAGCTGGCTGAAGATCCGCGCCGAGCAGGTCGACGACTTCGTCGTCGTCGGTTACACCGCGCCGCAGGGCGCGCGCGCCGGCTTCGGTGCACTGCACCTGGCGGCGTACGCCTCCCCGACGTCGGAAGCGCAAGGCGACGCCGGTGAGCGGTCGGGCGCGGGACAGGGTGCGGACGACGCGCCGGCGGCGGGGCACGCGCAGCGCCTCGTGTACGTCGGCCGCGTCGGCTCCGGCTTCAGCGACCGGCAGCTCGAGGAAATCGCCGACACGCTGGCCGACGACGCGCTCGCCGGACCCGCCGAGCTCGCCATGGACGGGCCGGTGCCCGACGATCCGCAATCGACCTGGGTGGCACCGACGTTGATCGCCGAGGTGCGCTACAAGGAGATCACCGACGACGGCTTCCTGCGTCAGCCGGTGTTCCTGCGGCTGCGCGACGACAAGCCGCTACACGAGTGCGTGTTGCCGGCGGCGGGAACGCCGGACGACGAGGACGGCCACGAGCCGCCGGAGCCGGCCGCCGGTGGCGGTCCCGGTCGTATCGGCGGCATCGGTGTGGGCGCGCCGCGGCTGCAGCTGAGCAACCTCGACAAGGTCTTCTGGCCGGCGGAGGGCTACACCAAGGGCGATCTGCTCGACTACTACCAGGCCGTCGGTGAGCTGCTGCTACCCTGGCTCGCCGACCGCCCGTTGGTGCTCGATCGCTATCCCGACGGCATCGACGGCAAGAATTTCTTCCAGAAGGACGCGCCCAACTTCGTGCCGAGCTGGGTGCGCACCACGCCGATCGACGAGGGCGAGGGCAAGCGTAACAACTACCTGATCTGCGACAGCGTCGAGTCGCTCCTGTACATCATCAATCTGGGCGCCATCCCCCTGCACGTCTGGTCGAGCTGCATCGACGACCTCGAGAGGCCCGACTGGTGCACCCTGG
>JASFRZ010000441.1:0-4185 GCA_050114655.1 Acidobacteriota bacterium | reverse complement strand
GCGGTGGAGACTGTCTTCAAGGTCAAGGTCGCCGATGTGCGCATGATGAACGTGCGCGGTAAGCAGAAGCGCCTGGGGCGCTACCAGGGATATCGCGCCGCGTGGAAGAAGGCGTACGTCAAGCTAGCGCCCGACCAGACCATGATCGAGTACTTCGAGGGAGTGTAGTCCGATGAGCCTGAAACAACTCAAGCCGACCTCCCCGGGCACCCGATTCCGTCGCGCACCGGAGTATCCCGAGCTCTCGGGCAAGGACAACAAGCCGCTCAAGTCCCTTACCAAGGGCAAGCGGCGCGTCTCCGGCCGCAACCACAAGGGCAAGATCACCATCCGCCACCGTGGCGGCGGCCACAAGCGCTTGTACCGGCAGATCGATTTCCGCCGCGACAAGGACGGCATCCCGGCCAAGGTGGCGAACATCGAGTACGACCCCAACCGCACGGCACACATCGCCCTGCTGCACTACGCCGACGGCGAGAAGCGTTACATCCTGGCGCCGCGCGGCCTGCAGGTGGGCGACACTCTGGATTCCGGGGCCGAGGCCGAGCCGCGTCTGGGCAATGCGTTGCCGCTGCGCAACATCCCGCTCGGCACGGGTATCTGCTGCATCGAGATGAAGCCTCGGAAGGGTGCGCAGATCGCCCGTAGCGCCGGCACCCAGGCCACGCTGATGGCCAAGGAGGGCAAGTACGCCCACGTGCGCATGCCCTCCGGTGAGGTGCGACTGATTCACATGGATTGCAAGGCGGTGGTCGGCCAGATCGGCAACGTCGACCACATGAACGTCAGCTATGCCAAGGCGGGCCGGCGTCGCTGGCTCGGTCGGCGGCCGCACACCCGCGGCGTAGCGATGAACCCGGTCGACCACCCGATGGGCGGCGGCGAGGGCAAGTCCTCTGGCGGGCGGCATCCCAGCACCCCCTGGGGCAAGAAGACCAAGGGCAAGAAGACGCGCAAGAACAAGAGAACAGGGAAGTTCATCGTGCGGCGGCGCAATCAGGGCCGCCGGCGAGGCTAGAGGACCGACATGGCGAGATCGCTGAAGAAGGGACCTTACGTCCAACCTTCGTTGAGCAAGAAGATCGAGTCGATGAACCGCGGCGGCGAACGGCAGGTCATCAAGACCTGGTCGCGGCGCTCGACGATCGTCCCCGAGATGGTGGGGCACACCCTCGCCGTGCATAACGGAAAGCGGTTCATTCCCGTTTACATCACCGAGAACATGGTGGGCCACAAGCTGGGCGAGTTCGCCCCAACGCGCACCTTCCGCAGCCACGCGGGGGGAGGCAAGTCGGGCGGCACCGCCAGCTTCAAGTAGGGCGCGGGAGATACATGGCAATGGAAATGGTCAGTCAAGCAACGGCACGCTTCGTGAAGGGCGCCCCGACCAAGGTGCGCCTGGTTGCCGATCAGATTCGCGGGCGCAAGGTGTCCGAGGCGCTCGGCACCCTGGAGCTGTCGACGCGACGCGCCGCTCGCCATCTCGAGAAGGTGGTGCGCTCCGCGGTGGCCAACGCAGAGAACATCGATCCGGGCATCGACGTCGACGATCTGGTCGTCGCCGAGGTGTTCGTGAATCAGGGTCCCTCGCTGCCGATGCGGATTCGTCCGCAGCCGATGGGGCGCGCGTATCCGATCATCAAACGCACGAGCCACATTACTGTGAAGCTGGCGGGGAAGAAGGGCTGATATGGGGCAGAAAGTACATCCGGTCGGCTTCCGGCTCGGCTACACCGAAGACTGGCGCTCACGCTGGTTCGCCAAGCGCGACTACGCCGATCTTCTGCACGAGGACATCAAGCTGCGCGACATGGTCAAGCAGCGATTCCATCACGCGGGCGTGTCGCGCGTCGACATCGAGCGCGCCGCCAACAAGCTCAAGGTCGACATCCACACGTCGCGCCCCGGCATCGTCATCGGGCGGAACGGCTCGGAGGTCGACCGCTTGAAGAAGGATATCGAGGCGCGCACCAAGCGCGAGGTGTACGTCAACATCCAGGAAGTGCACCGTCCGGAGCTCGACGCCCAGCTCATCGCCGAGAACATCGCGTTGCAACTGCAGCGCCGCGTCGCTTTCCGGCGTGCCATGCGGCGTTCCGTGGAGACCGCAATGCGCTTCGGCGCCGAGGGCATCAAGGTGCGCTGCGGCGGTCGCCTCGGCGGCCTCGAGATCGCTCGAGCCGAGTGGTACTTGCAGGGCAACCTGCCGCTGCACACCCTGCGTGCGGACATCGACTACGGATTTGCCGAGAGCCGTACGACCTACGGTCAGATCGGCGTGAAAGTATGGGTCTATCGCGGTCAGATTCTCGACGTGGACGACCGCAGCAGCGGACCCGCCACCATCTAGCGGCACGGAGCCTGAAGGGCCGACAACGAGGTAGTTGAATCATGTTGATGCCGAAGAAAGTCAAGCGCCGCAAGGTGCACCGCGGCCGCCGCACCGGTAAGGCGAAGGGCGGAGCGACGGTCAAGTTCGGTGAGTACGGCCTGCAGGCGCTGCAAGACGGTTGGATCACCAACCGACAGATCGAGGCCGCGCGTGTCGCGATGACGCGCCACGCCAAGCGCGGCGGCAAGGTGTGGATCCGCATCTTTCCCGACAAGCCGGTCACCAAGAAGCCGGCGGAAACCCGCATGGGTAAGGGTAAGGGCGCCCCGGAGGAGTGGGTCGCGGTGGTCAAGCCCGGCCGCATCCTCTACGAGATGGAGGGCGTGACCGAAGACGTCGCCCGCGAGGCGATGCGCCTGGCTGCGGCCAAGCTGCCGATCAAGGTGCGCTTCACGCATCGCATCGAGGAGGAGATCGGATGAGGGGCGAGGAGCTGCGTGACCTGTCGCGTGAGGAGCTCGACGCGAAGGCGGGCGAACTACGGGAGCAGCTGCTGAAGCTGCGCTTCCAGCAGTCCACCGGACAGATTGAGAACGCGCAAATGCTGCGCGGCGTGCGCAAGGACATCGCCCGGGTGCTGACCATCCGGCGCGAGAAAGAGATCGCCGCCGCACGGGCGAGCAACAACGCGGCGCCTGCGGCGCCCGAAGCAACAGAATCTGACAGCTGAACGAAACGGATCGAAGGAACGAGCTGATGGCTGCTGAACAGACGGTAACGAGCGTCGCGAGCGAGCGCGGCCGCGGCCGCGAAGAGGTCGGGGTCGTGATGAGCGACCGCATGGACAAGACCATCGTCGTGGCCGTGGAGCGCGCGTCCTCGCATCCCCTGTACAAAAAGGTCGTGCGCACGCGGCGCAAGTTCGTCGCCCACGACGAGAAGAACGATTGCCACATCGGCGACCGCGTTCGCATCGTCGAGTGTCGTCCGATGTCCCGACGCAAGCGCTGGCGGGTGGTGGAGGTCATGGAGCGCGCACCGCGCGCGTAACCATCGGTCGGTGAGGAACTAGTCATGATCCGAATGCAAACCATTCTGGAGGTCGCGGATAACTCGGGGGCGCGCAAGATCGCGTGCATCCAGCCCCTCGGCGGCTCCAGTATCGGAAAGACCGCCGGCGTGGGTGACATCATCTCGGCGTCCGTCAAGGAAGCGGTGCCCCGCGGCACCGTCAAGAAGGGCGACGTAGTGCGCGCGGTCATCGTTCGCACCAAGAAGGAGACCGCCCGCAAGGATGGCTCCTACATCCGCTTCGACACCAACGCTGCGGTGCTGATTAACGCGAACAACGAGCCGATCGGCACGCGTGTGTTCGGGCCGGTTGCGCGCGAGCTGCGCGACCGCCGCTTCATGCGCATCGTGTCGCTGGCCCCGGAGGTGCTGTAGTCATGGGGCGCGCTGTAAAGATCAAGAAGAACGACCAGGTCTACGTCATCAGCGGCAAGGACCGCGGCAAGACCGGTCGTGTGATGAAGGTATATCCCGCGGAAAATCGCGTGCTCGTCGAAGGCGTCAACATGGTCAAGAGGGCCGTGAAGGCGAACCCCGGCAAGAACATCCAGGGGGGCATCGTCGAGCGCGAGCAGCCGCTGCACATCTCGAATGTCGCGGTGGTGGATCCCGAAACCAACGCGCCGACGCGTGTTCGCCGCGAAACCCTGCAGGACGGCAGCAGGGTGCGCGTGGCGGCGAAGTCCGGCGCGGCGCTGGACAAGGCCTGATCATGGCTGCACGGCTCAAGCAATACTACGACACGGAGCTTCGCGATCAGTTGCAACAGGATCTCGATGCCC
>JASFRZ010000440.1:0-4187 GCA_050114655.1 Acidobacteriota bacterium | reverse complement strand
CGCCTGACTACTTCTTGCTTGCCTTCTTCTTCGTCGTCTTCTTGGTGTCCTCGTCGGCTGCGGGCGCCGCGTCGTCGGCTGCGGGCGCCGGCGCCTGGCCCGGCGTCATGCGGTTGGCCACTGCGGAGAGGTTGCGCAGCGAGTGGAGCTGTAGATACGCGAGCTCCAGGGCGTCGGTGCGCGCCAGGTCGGCGAGCTGTTCACCGCTGAGCGCCTTGAGGCGCTCGCGCTCGATACCCATGAAGCCGGCCAGCGACGACTGCTCGCCACCGGCAAGCGTGACCATCGCCTGCATCGGCTCGAGTAGATTGAGCTCGTTGAGCTTGCGGCAGAATGCGCGCGTGCGCTCGAACTGCGCCTGGTAATCCTGCAGGAAGGCGAGCACACCCTTTAGGTACTGCGTCTGGTTCCCCTCGGCGTCGAACAGGCGCTCGCCCTTGCCGTCGGTGTTGCAGCCTTCGAACTCCTCGTCGATGCAGAGCGTGAAGGTCTTGCCGTCCTCCGAGCTGGCGAACACGAACGGGTAGCGGCGCACGAAAGCGGGAACGTAACGCGCGTCCCAGGCGCCGTCATCCTGCAGGTAGAGGTTCTCCTTGTCGCGCACGCCGAGGATTACCGCCGGCATGATCTGGTCACCCTCGCCGGTGAAGACGATGGTGTACTCGGAGGCCGAGTTGGCGAACTCGACGGTCGTCAGCGGCACCGAGTTCACATCGCCGGCGAACGAGTATCCAGAGCCGGGCTTGATCGACCAGTCGCCGTGCTTCTGGGTCGTTACCGGCGTTGCTTTCTCATAGATCAGCAGTTGCTTTGCCACGTTCTCGTTCCTGGTCCCTCGAAGTTAAAGAAACTCGCCGGTGCAAGGTCACCGCACCTGGCTGCCCGCCGTTGCCGTGCGCAAGCACCGCACCGCCGTGTCCGATCGGACGCCGCGCGAACTGAGGGGACTCGCACGCGCGTGCAGCGACGTGAGTATGCCAGCCGACATGGTGAACGTAAAACACGAAACTGGTACGTGAGCAGTGACTGTGTGAACCGTTCAAAAAAAAGCGCGCTGAGCAAAAAAAAATTTGTAACGCGTCGTCGACAACAGCAGACCTCGAACGAGGCAAAAACCGGCGTTGTATCCGCAAGTCGTTGTGCATAGTCGGCTTGCTACGGCATCGACAGCCTCGATAACGCAGCAAAAGTCAGCATGGGTCAGTTGTTCCGAGAACCTCGCAAGGTGCGCAAAAACTGCCCATGTGCCCCCCGTAGAAATACCCATATGGGGCCAATAACCTGCCGTTGACTTGCAGTCGGTCGTTCGTCAGTATGCGTGCGCCGGTTACATCATCGTGCTTGATGTGCCACCTGGGGACCGGGTCGAGGGCGCGGCCTCTCTTGGTCCCCTGTGGCGCCCGGGTTGCTTCGTAGGTCTTGGAAACAGCCCCCGCACGAGCCAACACTCGCGCCCGCAGGAGTCGTCTGGGATGGCGAAGCGTCGTGGTCGAATCAACACCACCGGTCTGTTTCCTTTCTGGAGATGGGGGTCACGCAAGCGACCTGCCCACCGCACGAAACGAAAGCTCCTTTTCGAGACGCTCGAACCGCGCGTGCTGTTGGATGCGGACCCGATACCGCTCAACGGCATCCTTGACCTCTCAGGCGAACAGACAGACCTGGCGATCACGGTCTCGGCCTCCGCGACGGGCGAGATCACGGTCAGTGGGTCATCCGTAAGCGACGGCACCTACACCGGTGTAACCGGCATCATCGGTAGTGGCGGCGACGATCTGTTCATCGGCCCCTCGGCATCCGCGACCTGGAACGTAACCGGCCAAGATTCCGGGCAACTGTCGTTCGGCCAGATTCAGATCGATTTTTCCGGCATCGAGAACCTCCAGGGCGCGGCCGACTCCGACGACACGTTCGTCGTCGCGCCCGAGGGCGATCTGTCCGGCGGCATCGAAGGGGGAGCGGGTGGCAATGACACGCTCACCTACTCGCCCGACAAAACGTTTGCCGTCAACGGCATAGAGACTGTCGTCGAAACCGCGATCGACGTCAGCTCCGACGGGGGCGTTCTGGACCTGTCGGCCGAGACCGGCGACCTGACCTTCACCATCACCGCGCCCGGTGAGGTCACCGTCACGGGAGCCGACGCCGGCGATTTCAGCTACACAGGCGTCAGCTCGATCATCGGCGGCAGTGGTGACGACGTTCTCGCCGGTCCCGACGGCGGCGCCAGCTGGACGATCAGCGGTGCCGACTCCGGACAGATCCTGTTCGGCGCCGGCTCCACGTTGCTCGACTTCTCGGGCGTCGAAAGCCTGCAGGGTGGCGCCGGGGCGGACGACTTCACGGTCGACGCCGCAGGTAGCCTCAGCGGCGACATCTACGGCGGAGCGGGTACCGATTCCCTGGTCATCAACGGCAACCAGGCGATCGCCTCCGGTGACATCGAGTCGTCCCTTCGCTACCCGACCGACGGCATCGTGGATCTGTCGGGTGAGCCTCTGGGCCAGAGCATCGTCATCACCGTTACCGGCGACGGCACGCTGTCGATCAGCGGCTCGCAAGGCAGCGACGGCGACTACGCCGGCGTGGTGTCTCTCGTCGGCAGCGGCGGCGAAGATCTGCTCGTCGGGCCGGACCAGGACGCGACCTGGCAGCTCACCGGGACAGACGCCGGTCAGCTCACGTTCGGCGCTGCGGCGCTGGATTTCTCGGGAATCGAGAGCCTGCTGGGCGGCAGCGGTGCCGACGCCTTCGATATCGCCATGGCAGGAGCGTTGACCGGAACGCTCGACGGTGGGGCGGGCAACGACACGATTGTCATTGTCGGCACCCAGCCGATCATGTCGGCGGGCGTCGAGACCACCGTGCGATACGCCGCCGACGGCGTCGTGGACCTGTCGGCGGAGGTCGGCAACGTCACGATCACGATCACCGGCGCCGACACCGTCATGGTAAGTGGCTCCGCGGCAAGCGACGGGGAATACCTCGGCGTCACCAGCGTCGTCGGCGGCGGCGGTGATGACCAGCTGGTCGGCCCCTCCTCAGGGGCGACCTGGTGGGTGACCGGGCGCAACACCGGACAGGTCTCCTTCGGCGGCGGCGCCATTGCCTTCTCCGCAATCGAGAACCTACGCGGTGCCGACGGCGCCGACGACCATTTCCGCTTCCGTGGGCGCGGCAACCTCACCGGTTCGATCGACGGAGGTAGTGACGGCGCGGACACGCTGGTCATCCGCGGTGGCCAGTCGGTCGCGTCGGAAGACGTCGAGATGTCTACCGACCCGAACGGCACGACCATCGCGGTGGACGGCGTGCTCGACCTGTCGGCGGAGACCGACGACCTGATATTCACGGTGACGGCGGCCGGCACGGTCATTGTTCACCGTACCGATGAGAGCGATACGACATATACCGGCGTGACGTCCGTGGTGGGCGGCGCCGGTTTGGACGTTTTGGTGGGCCCCGGTGAGGCGGCATCATGGAATGTGACCGGCGCCGATGCCGGGCAGGTGCAGTTCGACGGCGGCGCCGCTTCGCTCGGATTCTCGGGCATCGAGAGTCTCGAGGGTGCCGACGACGTCGACGACGCGTTCACCATCGCCGTTGGCGGCAGCCTGAGCGGCGCCATCGACGGCGGCGCCGGGGGCCTCGACTCACTCGTTGTCGGGGATGGCCAGACGGTTGCAACCTCGAACATCGAAATCGCACCGATCCCCGACGATGCCGTAGCGCTCGACGGCGTGCTCGACCTCTCGGCCGAGACCGACGACCTTTCGTTCACCGTGCTCGCCGAAGGAGTGGTGGCGGTCAGCGGATCGCAGGCGAGTGACGGTGTGTACACCGGCGTCACCGGCATCGTCGGTGGCTCCGGCAACGACGAGCTCACCGGTCCGGTGCGGGACGCCGCGTGGGACGTGACCGGGACCGACGAGGGGCAGGTCAGCTTCGCCGCGTCCGTGCTTGCCTTCTCGAGCATCGAGAACCTGCGCGGCGCGGAGAACAACGACACCTTTGTGATCGCGGCGACCGGCGACGTGACCGGCTCGATCGACGGCGGCGAGGGGGCCGCCGACTCGCTCACCAGCCAGGCAGCCAGTGCGCTCGACGTTTCGGGCTTCGAGTCCATCACCGATCTTCAGGGCCTCTCAGAGGACGCCACCTGGCAGGTCACGGGCCGCGGCACGGGT
>JASFRZ010000439.1:0-4198 GCA_050114655.1 Acidobacteriota bacterium | reverse complement strand
GAACCGGGTCATCGTCACCGCCACCCGTGACGCCTACCAGAACAACCAGACGGTGTTCCCGCGCTTCTTCGTAGAAGCCTTTTCCTCCGGCGAGTCCGATCTCGACAAGGACGGCCGCATCTCACTCCTCGAGGCCTACAACTACGCCGCCCGCGAGGTAAAGCGTTTCTACGAAGACGACGGCCGCATGCTCACCGAGACCTGTCAGCTCGAGGACAACGGCGACGGCGAGGCCACCCACGAGCCCACCGGCGGCGAGGTCGACGGCTCGATGGCGGCGCTGCTGTACGTCGACAATCCGCTCGCCGCGGTGACCGACGAAGGCGTTGCGGCCGACGACCCCGAGCTGGTGCGCCTGTACGAAGAACAGCGCCAGTTACGCGTGCGTATCGAGGAGCTCAAGGCGCTCAAGGCGACGATGGACCCCGAGCTGTACGACAGCGAGCTCGAAAAGCTCCTCATCGAGCTGGCGCGCACGGACCAGCAGATTCGCGCCAAAGGAGGCGGCGGATGATTACCCGGCACGCGTTCGTCTGCGCGCTGGCGCTGCTGGTCGCGCCCTCTTACGCGCTGGCGCAGCCGCAGCAAGGCACCGGCGCTGCGCCGGCACCGCAGAGCGACGACGCCGCACTGACCGCCTTCCGCAGCGGTCGCTACGAGGAGGCGATCAACTCGTGGCGCCAGCGCATCCGCTCGGGCACTGACGACCCGACCGACTATCGCAACCTGGTGCGCGCGCTCGCCGAGGTGGGCCGCTACGAGCAGGCCGAGGATGCGGCGCGCACGTTCATCGCCGACAATCCGATCTCGCCCGAGCTTCACAATGCGCTCGGCGAGGTGCTGTGGGCCACCGGCCGCCTCGACGAAGCCGAGGCGGCCTATCGTCAGGCGATCGACGGGCGCGCCGGCGATCGCCTGACGGCCGAGGTAAACCTCGCCATCGCCGCCTTCGACCGCGGCCGGCGCGAGGAGGCGATGCAGCGCTTCGACCGCTTCATCGACTACTACAACAACGGCGAGGCGACGACCTCCGAGCAGCTCACCGCGGTGGCCATCGCCTGCGAGTACCTGGGCATCAACAGCGCCGTGATGTTCCAGGATGCGCTCAAGGCCCTCGACGAGGCCGTCGCCGCCGATCCCAACGACCTGCGCCCGCGCATTCGCACCGGCGAGCTGTTCCTGCACAATTTCCAGAGCGGTGACGCCGCCACCGAGCTGCAGGCGGTGCTGCAGCTCAACCCGCAGCAGCCCGAGGCGCTGCTGGCGATGGGCAAGCGGATGCTGTTCGACAACGAGCCCGGCGCCACCGCCATGATCGACAGCGCGCTGCAGACCAACCCGAACATGGTCGCGGCAAAGGTGTTCCGGGCCCGCTCGATGCTCACCGCCGAGCGCTACGACGAGGCGATCATCGAGGTCGATGAGGCACTGGCGATCAACCCGGCGTCGCTCGAGGGGCTCGCTGTGCTGGCCACCGCGCACTACCTGCGCGATGACATGGCCGCTTTCGAGCGCACCCGCGATCGCGCCCTGGAACTCAATCCCGGCTACGCCGACCTGTACAACACGCTCGCCGAGATGCTGGTGCAGAACCGTCACTACGCCCAGGCGGTCGACTTCGCGCAACAGGCGGTGACCCTCGACCCGCAGTCGTGGGACGGCTACGCCATTCTCGGCGTCAACCAGCTCCGCATCGGCCGCATCGACGAGGGCAAGGCCACCCTGTCGATGGCCTTCGCCGGCGCACCCTATAACGTCTGGGTGAAGAACACGCTCGATCTGCTCGACACCTTCCCCGACTACGTCGAATCGAGCACGGAGCGCTTCAACCTGATGATCGAAGGCGGTCCCGAGGCCGACCTGCTGTCGCTCTACGTCGGCGAGCTCGCCGAGCAAGCCTACGACTACTTCGAGCCACGCTACGGTTACTCGCCGCCGACGCCCATCCGTATCGAGGTCTACCCGAGCCACGCGGACTTCTCGGTGCGCACTGTCGGCCTCGCCGGCCTCGGCGCCCTGGGCGTCTCGTTCGGCCCGGTCATCGCCATCGACTCGCCCTCGGCTCGGCCGCTCGGCGAGTTCAACTGGGGTACCACCTTGTGGCACGAGATCGCCCACACCTTCACCCTGGGGACCACCGACTTCCGCATCCCGCGCTGGGTCTCCGAGGGCCTTTCGGTGTATGAGGAGCGGCGTGCACGGCCGAGCTGGGGCGACGACGTCACCGCGAGCTTCCTGATCGCCTTCCAGCGCGGCATGTTGCAGCCGGTGAGCCGCATCACCGACGGCCTGGTGCGGCCGGCCTACCCCGAGCAGGTGATCCACTCCTACTACCAGGCGTCGATGGTGTGCGAGCTGATCGAGCGCGACTGGGGCTTCGACGGCATCCTCGCGCTGCTCGACGCCTACAAGCGCGGCCTGTCCACCGACGAGGCCTTCGAGGAAGTACTCGGCGTCGATGCCGAGACCTTCGACCGCCTCTTCGACGAATACATCGCCGAGATCTACGCCGGCCCGCTCGCCGCCCTCGCCGACGGCGGCGAGGAGGGGCGCGAGAATCCGCTCGCCGGCGGCCAGGGCGTGCCGTCGCAGTACCTGCGCCAGATGGCCGAGTCCGAGCCCGGCAACTTCCGCACCCAGCTCGCCTACGGCGCAGCGCTGGTCGACGAGGAACGTTACGACGACGCGGTGCCCTATCTGGAACGCGCCAAGCAGCTGTTCCCGCAGTACGCCGAGGCCGACAGCCCGTACGCCTACCTGGCCATGGTCGCGCGCGAGCGCGGCGACCTGCGGCGCGCCGCCGAGGAACTCGAGGCGCTCACCGACATCAACGAGAACCTGTACCAGGCCAACTCGCGGCTGGCCGACATCTACACCGAGCTCGGCGAGCCGGAACACGCTGCCGCCGCGCTCGAGCGCATGGTCTGGATCTACCCGCTCGACATCGGCATGCACCAGCGGCTCGCCGCGCTCTATGAAGAAACCGAAAACCATCCCCTCGCCATCCGCGAGCGCCGCGCGGTGGTGGCGCTTGCGCCTGCCGACATGGCCGAGGCCTGGTACCAGCTCGCCCGCGCGCAGTACGAGGGTGGAGAGATGAGCAACGCGCGTTCGAGCGTGCTGCGCTCGCTGGAGATCGCCCCCTCCTTCCCCGGCGCCCAGGGTCTGTTGCTCACCATCGTCGGCGGCGGAGGTGGGCAATGAGAATCCCGGGCCGCAAGCTACTCGCCGCCACCGCCGTCCTGGCGCTGACCGCCGCCGCAGTGGCGAGTACCGCCATGCCGCAGCGTCGGCGCGGCTTCGGCGGCTTCGGCCGCTACGGTCCGCCGATGTCGTCGAAGGACCTGCCGATCAGCAACATGCCCTACGTGGGCAAGTTCACCTTCCTGCGCCTGCGCTTCGACACCGCCTTCACCAGCCGCGGCCGCTACGAATGGGGCATCGACCAGGGCTGGAACCACGACTACCCGCGCGCCGAGCAGCACCTGTCGCTGATGCTCGACGAACTGACCACCATCGATGTGACGATCGACGACCGCGGCGGCAACATCTTCTCGTTCACCGACCCCGAGCTGTACAACTACCCGTTCGTTTACATCAGCGAGCCGGCTTACTGGGATCCCAGCGAAGAAGAGCTCGAGGGCCTCGGCGAGTACCTGCTCAAGGGCGGCTTCGTCATGGTCGACGACATGGAGTCGGACGACACGCAGGCCTTCCATACGATCATCCAGCGGGCTATCCCGGGGTCGGAGTTTGTCATCCTCGACACCACCCACCCGATCTTCAACTGCTTCTTCCAGGTCACCCAGGCAGACATCTTCAACCAGAACTACCGCTCCCGCTATGGCGATCCGGTGATCTTCGGTGTGTACGAGGACAACGACCCCAGCAAGCGCCTGCTGGCGGTGGTCAACCACAACCAGGACATCGGCGAGTCGTGGGAGTGGTCCAACACCGGATACGTACCCCCCGAGCAG
Organism: Acidobacteriota bacterium; assembly: GCA_050114655.1. Lineage (GTDB taxonomy): Bacteria > Acidobacteriota > UBA890 > UBA890 > UBA890 > JASFRZ01. Next base: position 221 of record JASFRZ010000439.1, on the reverse strand, counting down.
GCCAACAACTCCTACAAAATCGGGATGAACTACATCATCTGCTCGATGCTCCACTGAACCGAGGAACCGCAATGGACAACGACTACCGCCCCACACCTGAAGATCTCGACGCCAACACCGAGCACGGCGACACGCCCTCGGCGATGGACCCGGTCGCCAGCGGGCCGGCGGCGGAAACCGCGGCGCCGCGGCCGACGGCCGACCCCAACGCCGAGGGCGCC
>JASFRZ010000438.1:0-4230 GCA_050114655.1 Acidobacteriota bacterium | reverse complement strand
CCTCGGTGGTGTTGTTGATGGTGTTCTCGGCAACCGTCACGGCCACGGTCAGGCTTCCGCCGTTGCCGCCGGAGCTGACCGTCACGCCGAGGGCGGCAGCCGCCACGTCGGCGACAATTGCCGCGGAATCGGTGGCAACGAGCGAGACGTTGCCGTCTACCCCGTTGGTGGTGACCTCGGCGTTGTTGATGATCGCACGGACCTCGTTGTCCGTGCTGTTGATGGCCGAGGCACCGGCGCCGGTCAAGCCTACCTGGGTGCCACCGCCGGAGCCGCCGGTCACGCCGACCGAGGCCGCGATCACGAGCGCCGAGATGGACTTCGACGAGGACGCCGTCAGACTGACGGGCCCGCTCGCGGTCGTGTCGACGCTGTCGATGACGGCTTCGGTGGTGTTGTTGATGCTGTTGAGCGACACCGAGGCCGCGATGGTGCCCGAGATGCTGGTGCCGGAGCCCGAGCCGATCGAGATATCGGCGACGACCGAGATGGCGTCGGCCACGATCGAACCGGTTTCCATCGCGCTCACGGTCACGCCGTCGCCCGCGTTTACGGTGTTGACGGACGCGGTATCCGTGTCGGTGATGGCGGCCCGGGTGGTGTTGGTGATCGTGTTGGCGGTCACCGCCACGCCGGCGTTCACGCTGATGCTCGTGCCGCTGCCGCTCGAGGTGGAGATCCCCAGCGACACGCCGAGGGCCAGCGCGTTGATCTCGCTGGTGCTTGCCGCGGTCACCGACACCGAGCCGTCGGCGTCGATGGTGGTGTCATCAACCAGGGCAACCGCCGAGTTGGTGATCTCGTTGATCGCGAGCGCGATGCCCAGATCGACGCCAACGCTCGAACCTCCGTCCGAGCCGCCGACGCTGAGGGAGAACAAGGCGAAGCCCGCGATGGCGTTGATATCGGCGCTGTCCATCGCGTTCACCGTCACGTCGCCGGTGGCGTAGACGAGGCTCGGATCGATCGTCGCCATCGTATTCGAGGTGATGTAGTTGCCCGACCCGGAACCGGCGAGCGCCGCCGTCACCGTGGCGCCCATCGATACTGCGCCACTGATACCCAGCGTGAAGGCGGTGATATCGCCGGACGCCGTCGCGCTCACATCGACATCGCCTGCAATCTTGCCGCTGGCGCCGTCGTTCGAGATGCGCACGTTCTCGAGCTTCGCCATCGTCGTGCGCGTGATCCGGTTCTCGGCCACGGCCGCACCGGCGGCCACCGCCGCCGCCGCATCGGAATCGGTCGACACCGCCAGCGCGCCGGCGCCCGCATCCGCGTCGATGCTGCTGGAATCCGTCGCGGTGATGGTGACGTCGGTTTCAGCGGTTACGTTCTTCTGACCGCCGGGATTGGTGATGCTCGCCTCGGTCGTCGCCGTGATGTAGTTGAGCGCTACCGCGCCCGCACCGGCAAAGGCATTGTCGCTGGTGGATACGGCGGCAGAACCGGCGATTACCAGCGTGTCGATGTCGCTCGCATTGGTCGCCGCGACCGTCACGTTGTCGGCTACGATCGGCGTGTCGGTGACCGTGGCCCGCGTGGTCATCACCAGGTCGTTCACCGCCACGGACGCACCCACGCTGCCCGCGCTGGTGCCGTTGCCGCCGCTGCTGGCTGCGATCGAGAACGCCACGCCGCCCGAATCGGCGACGATCACCGAGTTGTCGTCGGCGGTCACGCTCAGGTCGCCTTCGGTTTCCACGTTGCTGCCGGCGGCGATCTCGGCGAGCGTCTCGCTGTTCACCACGTCGACGATCACCGCGCCGGCCCCGGCGAACTGGAAGGATCGGTCGTTGTTGCCTCCCCCCCCACCGCCGTTATTTTGGCTCGACGTCGACACCACGCCGGCCACCGCAATCGTCAGGGCGTTTATGTCGTTCTTGCCGTTGGCATCGACGGTTACGCCGCCCTCGCGGGAATTCAGCGTGTTGTTGCCGAGCGCGCGCGCCCAGGTGTCGCTGTCGACAATGTTGACGGCGACAGAGCCGGTCACCGCAGCGTCGCCATTCAAGACGAAGCTCAGGCCGCCCAGATCGTTGGTGACGTTGGTCTCGTCGGTGGCGCGCACCAGGATCCCCTGGCCCACGTCCGCGCCCGAGTTGTCGGCGTTGACATCCACGTCGTCGCCGAGCAGCGCCTTGGTCTCGCCATTGACGATCGCCACCGTGACGGCGCCCGCGATACCCACGGCGGTGCCGCCGCCGTCGTTGGGGCTTCCGCCACCGCCGTTTTGCGAATCTCCGCCGCTGTTGTCGAAGCCCAGCGAGGCCGAGGCGGCGATCGCCAGCATGTAGATGTCGTCGTAGCTGGTGGCCGTCACCGCCAGGCCGCGCGCGGACGTATCGATGGAATCACCCGCTCGGGGGGCGTCTGGTTCTTCCTCGGTCGGTCCGGGGGTGAACTCGCCGGAGGCGACGTCGACCGGATCGCCCTGCCCCCAAGCGGTCACCTCGGTGCCGTCGCCGACCAGCGCCAGCGTGTCATCGAGGTCGACGACTACGCCCACCGAGATACCCACTGCCGTCTCGCTGAACGACACGCCCAGACTGCCGGCGTAGCTTTCGATATCGGTGCGGGTCACGGCCGCCACCTCGACGCTACCCATGGCAAAGATCGTGGCGGCGCCCGTGGTCGCGTCGTCCAGGTCGTCGTTGACCAGCGCCCGGGTGTTGGTGATGTTCACCAGCACGTTGGCGCCGCCGGCCCCCGAGGTGCTCTCGCCGGCGCCCGCATTGGCGGTGAGCTGGAAGAACTCGTCGAACGCCGTGGCCTCGACGATCACGTCGCCGTCCGCTTCGACGGTCGTGGGCGAGCCCATGTCGCCGCCCTCGATCACCGCCTCCGTCGTGGCGATGTGCACGTTCACGACGACGCCGATGCCCACACCGCTGCCACCTTCGTCGCCCGTGCCGATCGTCAGCCCGAGGGCACCCGCGGCATCGACCATCTTGACGTCGCTGAGCGCCGTGACGGTCACGTCGCCGCCGGCGTCGATATGCGCGCCGGCGCCGACGCTGGCCCGCGTCGTCGGGGTGATGATGTTGATCGACGCCGATCCCGCGCCCGCATCGCCGCCCGAGCCGATGGCCGCGCCGATCACCAACGTGGTGACCTCCAGGCCGGTTTCGACATCGACGAGTGGGGCGACGATCTCGAGCGGCTTGAACGAGCTGGTGGCGCTGACGCTAACGCTGCCCGCTGCGTCGACCGTGGCACCGCTGCCGATCCTCGCAACCGTGTGGTAGTCGGCCACACCGATGCCGATTGCAGCGCCGACCGTAACGTCGTCGTTGCCGCCACCCATGCCGCCGCCACCACCCATGCCGCCGCCACCACCTCCGCCGGAGGAGATGGTCAGCGCGGCGCCGCCGGCGACGTTCTGCATGCCGATGTCCTGCCGTGCGGTGACCGCGACGTCGCCCGTGGCGGCCGTCACGGTCGCCCCGTCGGCGATGACGGCGCTCACGGTGTTCGGGTCGTTGGTGGCGGGTGAGCCGTAGATGGTGAACGCCACCGCGCCGGCGATGCCGAGGCTGGAGTCGTCGCCGCCCATGCCGCCGCCACCATCGTTGCCGCCGGTGGTGTCGCCGCCGCCGCTGCTCTGCTTGGAGCCGGCCCCGGACAGCGCCAACGCCTTGAACTCGTTCATCTCACCGGCGGTCGTGCCGGCCTCGACACTCACCGAGCCCGCGACCGTCGTGCCGTTGCCCAGGTAGGCGCTCGCATCCAGCAGCCCGACGTTGAACGCCACGGCCGCGGACACGTTGCTCGATTCTTCCTCGCCCTGGGTGAAGGCGAGGCTGATCGCCTCCGCCTTCGCGTCGGTGTCGGCGATCGCCTTGACCGACAGGTCGCCGCTCGAGTCGATCGTCAGGCCATCCACGATCTCCGCGGTCGTGGCCGAGACGATCACCGTGCCGCCTATCGAGGCCGCGATGCGCAGCACGCCGCCGGCGGTCTCGGTAGTCCCCTGTTGAGCCTCCTCGATGTCCAGCCCGCCCGGATTGCCGGTCTCATCCTGCGAGCGCTCGTTAGCGCCCGCGACCTGGGTCTGCGGCGTCGGATTTTCCAGCGAGCTACCGCTGCGGGACCCGGCGAAGTCCGTCTGCGAGGTGGTCTGGTCCTGCGCGGTCTCGCCGCCCTCGTCGGCGCTCTTCTCGCCCATGGAGCTGGCGTAGGCGAGCACGCTGGAGCTGATCGCGTTCTTGGCCTCGACCTTGACGTCGT
>JASFRZ010000437.1:0-4231 GCA_050114655.1 Acidobacteriota bacterium | reverse complement strand
CGCGGCGATAGTAGCGCGTCACGTCGTGACCGATGCCGATGGCGATCAACTCGACCGGCGAACGGGTCTCGATCTCCTCGATCACCCAGCGCAGGTGGCGCTCGAGGTAATTGCCCGGATTGACCGAGAGCGTCGAATCGTCGACCGGCGCGCCGTCCGAGATCATCATCAGAATCTTGCGCTGCTCCGGACGGCCCAACAGACGCTTGTGCGCCCAGTCGAGCGCCTCGCCGTCGATGTTCTCCTTGAGCAGGCCCTCGCGCATCATCAGGCCGAGATTCTTGCGCGCGCGCCGCCAGGGCGCGTCGGCCGCCTTGTAGACGATGTGACGCAGGTCGTTGAGCCGGCCAGGATTGGCGGGCTTGCCGGCGGTGAGCCACTGCTCGCGCGATTGGCCGCCCTTCCAGGCGCGCGTGGTGAAGCCGAGAATCTCGACCTTGACGCCGCAGCGCTCCAGCGTGCGCGCCAGGATGTCGGCGCAGGTGGCGGCGACTGTGATTGGGCGCCCGCGCATGGAGCCGGAATTGTCCAGCAGCAGCGTCACCACCGTGTCGCGGAATCGCATGTCCTTTTCCTGCTTGAAGGACAGCGGATGGAACGGATCGATAACGATGCGGGTGAGCCGCGCGGTATCGAGCTGGCCCTCCTCCAGGTCGAACTCCCAGGAGCGGTTCTGCTGCGCCATCAGCCGGCGCTGCAGGCGGTTGGCGAGCCGCGCCACCACGCCCTGCAGATGCGAAAGCTGCTTGTCGAGATAGCCCCTGAGGCGATCCAGTTCCTCCGGCTCGCACAGTTCTTCGGCGGCGATCATCTCGTCGAACTTGGCGGTGAAGGCGCGGTAGTCCGGCCCGCGCGGCTCGTTGGCGCCGAACTGACGCGGGCGCTGCGGCTCGCCGGGGGTCTCGGCGTCACCCATGTCGGTGTCGTCGGCCATGTCGGCCGTCGGCGCCTCGGCCGCCTCGGCGGTGGCATCGGGCATGTCTTCGGCGGCGGCCTGCTGGTCTTCGACGCTCATGCGCTGCATCTCGTCGGACTCGGCGGATTCGCCCTCCTCGCCCGATTGCTGCTGGCGGCGATCCTCCTCGCCTTCCTCCTCCTCTTCGGAGTCGCGGCTGCGGTCGTCGCCCATTTCGAGCGCGTCGAGCAGGTCATGCACCGCGTCACCGAACTGATGCTGGTCGTCGATCAGCGCGTCTAGCCGGTCGAGATCGCGCCCGGCGCGGTCCTCGATCAACGGGCGCCACAGATCGACCAGCTTCTTGGCCGCTGGCGGCGGGGCCAAGCCGGTCAGCCGCTCGCGCACCATCAGTGACAGCGCCTCCTCGATAGGGGCGTCGGAGCGTTCGGTGATTTGGTCGAACTTGCCGCGGTGGAAACGATCGTCGAGCATGGCGGTGAGGTTCTTGGCGACGCCGTCCATGCGGCGAGCGCCGATGGCTTCGACACGGGCCTGTTCGACCGCCTCGAACACCGCGCGCGCCTGCTGACCGGCGGGCTGCAGACGGCGATGCATCGCCTGGTCGTGGCAAGCGAGCCTGAGCCCGATGGCGTCGGCATGGCCGCGCACCACCGCGGCTTCGGCCTTGCCGAGCTTGCGCGGCGGCTCCGGCAGCCGCACCTTGCCGCCGGCCATGCCGGGGCGCTCGGCCGCGAAGGATACTTCCAGCTCCGGCTTGCGCGCGAGCGCGCGTAGGCAGCCGGTGACCGCCCGCTTGAACGGCTCGGCCGGGCTGTCCTTCGCCGTCGGTTTGCTCTTGATATTGGAAGCCATCGTTCTCCTCGGCGTCATCGCCGGGCACGACCCGGCAATCCATCCTTCTTGCGAAGACGACGGATGCGCGGGTCAAGTCCGCGCATGACACATTTCCTCAGCTCAGCGCCACGTTCAGCGAGCTCTCCGGCAACTCGACGCCGAAGCAGCGCTGATAGAACTCGGCGACGATCGGCCGCTCCAGCTCGTCGCACTTGTTGAGGAAGGTGAGCCGGAACGCGAAACCGATATCGTTGAAGATCTCGGAATTCTCCGCCCAGGTGATTACCGTGCGCGGGCTCATCACTGTCGAGATGTCGCCGTTCATGAAGGCGTTACGCGTCAAATCGGCGACCCGCACCATCTTGCTGACGGTGTCGCGGCCCTGCTCGTTCTGATAGTGCTTGGCTTTTGCCAGCACGATCTCGACCTCATTGTCGTGCGGCAGGTAGTTGAGCGTGGTGACGATCGACCAGCGGTCCATCTGGCCCTGGTTGATCTGCTGGGTGCCGTGATAGAGGCCGGTGGTGTCGCCGAGGCCGACCGTGTTGGCCGTCGAGAACAGGCGGAAGGCCGGATGCGGGCGGATCACCTTGTTCTGGTCGGTCAGGGTCAGCTTGCCGTCGACCTCGAGCACCCGCTGGATGACGAACATCACGTCGGGGCGGCCGGCGTCGTACTCGTCGAAGCACAGCGCGCAGGGATGCTGCAGCGCCCAGGGCAGGATGCCCTCCTTGAACTCGGTGACCTGCTGGCCGTCGCGGATCACGATCGCGTCCTTGCCGACCAGATCGATGCGGCTGATGTGGCTGTCCAGGTTGACGCGGATGCACGGCCAGTTCAGCCGCGCCGCGACCTGCTCGATATGGGTCGACTTGCCGGTGCCGTGATAGCCCTGGATCATGACGCGGCGGTTGTAGGCGAAGCCGGCGAGGATCGCGAGCGTGGTCGCCTTGTCGAAACGGTAGGATTCGTCGAGATCCGGCACATGCGGCGTCGGCGGCGTCGAGAAGCCGGGCACCTCCATGTCGGATTCGAAGCCGAAGGCCTGGCCGACATTCACCTTGATGTCGGGCAGGTCGGGCGCGTCGGCGTATTCGCTCGTCGTGGCTGCGTCAGTCATCGTTTTTTCCGTGTCCTCGCGCGCCGAAGCGAGCCAGCGGTCATCCCCCGCAGGCCGGCATTCGCGGCGCGATACCTGGTAGTTTTCAACTGAGCTGCTCGAGGCAGCCCCGCAAGGTCCGGTAGGCGTCGTTGACCTGTTTTAGTCGCTCTTCCGCGGTCTTGTCACCACCATTGGCATCCGGATGATGCCGTTTCACCAGCTCCTTGTATTTTGCCTTCAGCGCATCCTGATCAAGGGGCAGCTTCACATCCAGCGTCTCCACCGCCTGGCGTTGCTCGGGCGTCAGCCGCTGCGCGATCATCGCGCCCTCGGCGCCGCCGTAGCGGCTGGCCTCGCCGCCCTCCTCGAACAGCTCGAAGACGTCCTCGGCATTGGCGAACGGGTTGTGCGGCGCGCCGGCGCCACGGCCGCCGAGGCGCCAGCTCGGCCGGCGCCAGGTCACGTCCGAGCGCGTGAGCCGCTCGATCTGGCCCGGGGTCATACCGGCGAAATAGTCCCAGGAGCGGTTGTATTCCCGGACATGGTCGAGACAGAACCAGTGGTATTCGCGCAGCCGGTCGCGGGCCTTCGGCGCGCGGTACTCGCCCGCACCGGTGCAGCCGGGCCAGTCGCAGGTCCGGATTTCCGGCTGCGGCTCGGTACGTTTCAGGCGTTTCCAGGCGCGCTTGCTCATGCCGTCGAATATGCGTTTGCACCGCACCGCAAACAAGCTTGACACCATGCGCCGAGGGCGCAAAAGCTCGCCGCCTGCAAGGGAAAGCGACCATGCGTATGCGTGACAGAATTGCCGGCCGGCTGCGCGATGCCTTCGCGGCCCAGCACCTCGAGGTCGAGGACCAGTCCGAGCGCCACCGCGGCCATGCCGGCTGGCGCGAGGGCGGCGAAACCCATTTCATGGTGACTCTGGTGAGCCCGGAATTCGCCGGGCTGAGCCGCGTCGAGCGCCAGCGCCGGGTGCATGCCGCCCTGACTGCTGAACTGGCGGATGGTATCCATGCCCTGAGCCTGCGGCTGCGAACCCCGGAAGAATGGGCTGAATCAGGGACTTGACCTTTGCTCTTGTATGCGGGCAAGATGCATACGGATGGAGAAGACTGACATGCCCAGATCACGGATGAACGGCGACAACGCCGAAAGCACACTGGTCAGCCGCAACATCGTCGTTGACGGCCGTCGCACGAGTGTGCGCCTGGAACAGGAAATGTGGGAAGCACTGCGCGAGATCGCCGTCCGCGAGGGCGTGTCGATCCACGACATCTGCACCATGGTCGATGCCGAGCGGCGGGAATCCTCGCTCACCGCGGGCATGCGCGTGTTCATCATGTCGTATTTCCGCACCGCGGCGACGGAGAGCG
>JASFRZ010000436.1:0-4243 GCA_050114655.1 Acidobacteriota bacterium | reverse complement strand
CCCGACCAGCGCCATCAGCTCGTCGACCGAGTGCGCGTAGCCTTCCGCGGTGTCGCCCGGCTTGCGGTAGAAGGCGCAGAACAGGCAGTCGGCATCGCAGAAGTTGGTGTAGTTGGGGTTGGTGTCGATGACGAAAGTGACGCGCGGCTCCGGGTTGAAGCGCTTCTTCCAGATCGTCGCCAGCTCGCCGAGGACGAGCAGCGGCGCCTCGGTGAGCAGCCACAAGCCCTCCTCCGGGGTGACGCGCTCGCCGGCGTCGACCTTGTCGGCGATCGCCGTCAGGCTCACGCCGGCGGTCGCTCCCGGCTCGACCAGCCGCTCGAGCACCAACCCCGGAGCGGAGCTGCCGTCGTGGCGCGCGCGGCGCACGCGGTCGCGCGCCTTGAGCACCGCCTGCGGCGCGCTCACGCGTTCCCCTTCTCGAGCACCGCCGGCGGCGCGGTCTCCCACCACTGTGTGGACTCGAGCAGGCGGCGGAACTTCTTGATCGCCGTCTCGCCGGGATCACCGAAGCGGTAGTTGAAGCCCATCAGGTAGGCGTACGCAGCCTGCGCCGTCAGCCCGGCGCGATCGGCGTGCTGCACGGCGACCTCCTCGAGGCGGCGCATGTTGGCATCGAGGCTGTCGAGCAGGCTCTCGACGAGCATGATTCGCTCGTCCCGCGCCAGCTCGCGGCGCACCATCCAGCGGGCGAACACGAACGGCAGTGACTGCCACTGCTTCCACGCCGCCGAGAGGTCGAGGACGTGCTGGTAGGGCTCGTCGAAGCGCGACGTACCGAGCTCCAGGATGCCGCCACCGTAGTCGCGCCGGCCGGGCTCGAGACCGTTACGCGCCGCGCGCCGCAGCGCAGTGTCGCCGATCAGCAGGATGGCGTCGTCGGACGGCTCGGGGCCCTTCGTCCGGCGCACGTAGGATGCCGGATGGACGCCGAAGTGACCGTCCATGAGCAGGCGCAGCAGTGGATACGAGGTGCTGGTCTCGCCGGTGATGCCGATGGTAGCACCGTCGAGCTGGCGGATCGGCCGGGCGGAAAACAGCAGCACCGAGTGTGCCGGGCCGTCGAGCGCGATGCCGAGGTCACCGAGCGGCTCGAACTGGGGGTTGCGAAAGGTGTCGGCGATCGACATCAGGCCGGCGTCGATCTCGCCGCGCTCCGCCGCCTGGCCGAGCGCGCGCGGGTGCAGATCGATCATCTCCAGGCGATCGTCCTGCATGGCGGCAAAGAAGGGCGCCGAGTTCAGGTACGAGATGTGAGCAATGCGGATGTGGCTCATCGTGGCCCTCCGCACAGCGACGGTCGCCGATGGATGCGCATCACTGCATCTCCGATGCCATGGCGGCGGACGGCGCCCCCGCACCTGCGGGAAATCCGGCGAGCTGGCCCGGAGCGACGGCGACGCCGCGCCCGGCGAGCTCCTCGACGCTCATCGTCGCCAGGTCCCATGAGTACAGCTCTTCGCCCAGCAGGCTCACCGCGCTCAGGTCGGCCGCCGCCGGGTCGACCTTCAGCGGCACCTCGGCGTCGACGTCGCGCGCGCCCCGCTGCGACCAGTGGGTCGGCGCCGGCGGCGCGGGAAAGACCGTCAGCGCGCGGTACTTGGCGTCGCGCTGCACCGGCACGCGGCCGGCCTCGCGGATCAGCTTGAGCATCTTGTGGGCGGTCAGCCCGAGCGGGCTGGAGGCGAGCGCGGCGTGAGCGATCTTCTCTTCGCCGATGGTGCCGTCGAGGTCGTCGGCGCCCCACTGCAGCGCCATCGACGCGGTCTCCTCACCGAGCATCACCCAGTAGGCCTTGATGTGCGGAAAGTTGTCGAGCATCAGGCGCGACGCGGCGATGGTCTTGAGCCCGTCGATCGCGGTCGCCTGGCGCGCCACCAGGTTGGTGTAGCCGAGCTGGAACTCCAGCGGGATGAACGAGAAGAAGCCGCCGGTCTCGTCCTGCAAGTCGCGCAGTCGCAGCATGTGCTCGATGCGCTCCTCGTGCGTCTCGATGTGTCCGTACAGCAACGTCGCGTTGGTGCGGATGCCGCGCAGGTGCGCCGCGCGGTGCACCGCCAGCCAGGCGTCGGCACCCATCTTCTCGCGGTACAGCGCTTCGCGGACGCGCTCGGAGAACACCTCGGCACCGCCCCCCGGCATGGTATCGAGACCGGCTGCGACCAGCCGGTCGAGCACCTCCTCGACGGGAATCCTGGCGATCTTGGCGAAGAACTCGATCTCCACGGCGGTGAACGCCTTGATCTGCGCCACGGGGTTGGCCCGGCGGATGGCGCGCAGCATCTCCTCGTAGTATTCGAACGGCCAGGTGGGGTGCAGGCCGCCGACGAGGTGGACCTCGTGAATCGGCTCGCGCACCTTGGCGAGGATCTCCTCCATCGACATTTCGTAGGCGTCATCGTCGCCGGCCTTGGCCGCGTAATCGCAGAACTTGCACGAGATGACGCACACATTGGTCGGGTTGATCTGCCGGTTGAGCACGAAGAAGGCGTACGGACCCGACAGCGACTCCTTCACCGCGTTGGCCAGCCGCCCCGCCCCGATCAGATCCTCGGTCCCCAGCACCGCGAGCCCGTCGTCGCGGTCGAGCCGCTCGCCCGCAGCGAGCTTGTCGGCAATGCGCACCAGCGCCGGGTCCGTCAGATTACGAAACTCACCACGGTCGATGCCCATAAGGAGTCGGCTTGTGCAGTTGTTATTGACGAAGATACCGATAGCTTAACGCCTGGCGGGACAGGAGGCCGTGAGAGCGGCAGCCGCAAGGCGCGCGCCCTGAGGGATGCCGGAGGCGTACACCCGTACGTCGGAGGCAGCCCGAGGAAGCGCAACGCCGCGGATGCCGTTCTCACGGCCTCCTGTCAGTCTATCGCGTATTCGTTCCAACGTCGGTCAACCTTGGCGACGATGTCGGGATCCATCTCGAGCGGCGCCGGATAACCCGGCTTGAAGGTCGCATCGATGCCCATGATGCCGTGGCAGGTGGTCCACGCGCCACGATGCTGCACCTCGGTAAACAGCACGTCGCGGGCGCAATCGAAGCGCGTGAAGACACCCCACACCAGCAACTCGCGGTCGTCGAGCGGGATGTCGGGGCTGACTGCGGCGACGAGCTTCACCGGGCCGAGGTCGGCGCGCAACAGGCGCTCGACGACCGGACGCCCTTCGCCGGCGACATGGACGACCATGAGGCAGTCTTCAAGGACGGTGTGGGCCAGCACCCTCGAATCGATGTCGGCGGGGTCGGGGATCGGGGAGGCGGTGGAGTCGGCCGGAGCAGTGGGCACCTCGAGACCGGAGAACTCGCCCAGGGAAGGGATGGCGCCGCCGGCGGCGGCGGCCACCGCCTCTGCGTCGGCTCCGGGAGTGCCGTGCAGGGTGGCAGCAGCGCCCGAGGTGGCGTCGAGCACCATCTTGGAGCCGAGGTTCATGCGATAACTGGTGAAATCGAGCGTGTCCTGAGGCACCCCGGGTAGCAGCAGGAAGTCGATCGCCGGATCGAAGTTGTCGCGCAATGCGCGCAGCACGGCGTCGAAGTCGCGTGCATCGACGTCGCCGTCGACCAGCACGCCGACCTTGGTGAGCGAGAGCTGGCCGGTGCCCATCAGCGCCAGCGCGGTGCGCACCGCCTCCTTGTAGTAGCGCGCGTCCATCGAGATGACCAGGAGGTTGTGAAAACCCGCCTCGTAGTATGCCCACAGCTCCCTGATCTCCGGGTGGATGAGCTTGATCAGCGGACCGACCATCTCCTGCACCGCGTTGCCGAGGTACTTGTCCTCCTGCGGCGGCTTGCCGACCGTGGCCGACAGGTACACCGGGTCGCGTCGCCGGGTGATCTTGCGCACGTGGAACACCGGGTAGTCGGCGGCGTGGCTGTAGTGGCCGAAGTGGTCGCCAAACGGTCCCTCGAGGCGGCGCTCGCCGGGCGGCACGACGCCCTCGAGGACGATCTCCGCGTCTGCCGGGACCTCCAGGTCGATGGTCTTGCAGCGCACCACGCGGCACGGCGCGCGGCGCAGCAGGCCGGAGAACGAGATCTCGTCCATACCCTCGGGTAGCGCGGTGACCGCCGCCATCAACAGATAAGGATCGGCGCCGATGACCACCGCCACCTCCAGGGGCACGCCGAGCCGCTCCGCCTTGTTGTAGTGGAAGCCGCCGCCCTTGTGGATCTGCCAGTGCATCCCGGCGCTGCGGGTGTCGTACACCTGAATGCGATAGAGGCCGACGTTGCGCTCGCCGTTCT
>JASFRZ010000435.1:0-4276 GCA_050114655.1 Acidobacteriota bacterium | reverse complement strand
TCGATTTCGGCAGCCACGACGAGCTTGCCGCGCGCGCCGGTCTGTACGCGGACATGTTCGAGCGCCAGCGGCTGAGCGACGAGCTGGAGCGTCTCTGAAATGGCCCAACGACGAGACCTGTCGGTGCTGCGTCGTCTGGTGCCGTTCGTGCGCGGTCACGGGCGACTGGTGCTCGCCTCGACGCTATTGCTGCCCCTGCTCGCCGCCGTCCAGTTGGTGCAGCCGTATCTGATCCGCATCGCCATCGACGATCACCTGACGCCGGCAACCGAAGGGGTCCCCGATGCGATGACGGGATTCCCCCTGCTGATCGCCGCCTTCATTGCGGTGCTGCTGGTCGAGCTCACCGTGCGTTTCGGCCAGATCTACCTGATGCAACTCGCCGGCCAGCGCATCATGCACGACCTGCGTCGCACCATCTTCGGGCACGTGCAGTCGCTGTCGATGTCCTTCTTCGATCGCAATCCGGTGGGTCAGACGATGACCCGGGTCACCAGTGACGTCGAGACGCTCAACGACCTCGTGTCGCAGGGCATCGTGTCGATGGCGCGCGACCTGACCACGGTCACCGGCATCATCGCGGTGATGGCGTGGGTCGATTGGCGCCTGACGCTGGCGTCGTTCGTTGTCGTACCGCCGTTGCTCGGCATCCTGATGCTCCTACGCACCAGGCTGCGCTCCACCTACGACCGCGTGCGCACGCTGGTGGCCCGCCAAAACGCCTTCCTGCAGGAGACCATCTCCGGCGTCGAGGTGGTGCAGGCGTTCGTGCAGGAGGGCCGCAACGCCGATGACTTCGGCAAGCTGCGCGGCGACATCCTGGCCGTCGAGCTGCGCAGCGTTCGGTTGTCCTCGTGGCTGTCGGCCTCCGTGCAGGCGGCGACCACGGTGTCGACCGCGCTGGTGCTGGCGTACGGCGGCTTCGGCATCATCGGCGGGTCGGTCACGGTGGGAATCCTGGTGCAGTTCATGGAGTACCTGCGCCGCTTCTATCAGCCGCTCGAGGACCTCTCCGACAAGTACGACACCCTGCAACGCGCCGCCGCCGCCAGTACCAAGATATTCGGCCTGCTCGATGTCGAGCCGGAGGTACGCAACGCGCCCGATCCCCGCCCGATGCCCGAGGTGCGTGAGGGTTTCCGCTTCGCGGGCGTGACCTTCGGATACCCGTCCATCACCGAGGCGGCAAGGGCGGCCGAGCGCGACGATGCCGGCGGCGCCATTGCCACCGCGGCCCCGGTGCTGGTCGATTTCGATCTCACGCTGCACAAGGGGGAGAAGCTCGCCATCGTCGGCGCCACCGGCTCCGGCAAGTCGACCGTCATCAAGTTGCTGCTGCGCCACTACGACGTCCAGCAGGGCGCGATCACGGTCGACGGCACGGATATTCGGGAGGTCGAGCAGCGCTCGCTGCGGCGTGCTTTCGGCACCGTCCCGCAGGACGTCTTCATGTTCACCGAGACGATCGGCGACAACATCGGTCTCGGCGTTGTCGACCGTGGGGCCGTCGAGCGGGCGGCGCGCGTGGTCGAGGCGGACCGTTTCATCGCCGAGCTCCCCGACGGTTACGACACCCGGCTGGGCGAGCGCGGCGCCAATCTCTCCTTCGGCGAGCGTCAGTTGCTCGCTTTCGCACGCGCGCTGGCGATCGACCCACAGGTGCTGGTTCTCGACGAGGCGACGTCAAGCGTGGATTCGGAGACCGAGGCGCAGATACAGCGCGCCCTCGACCGCTTGATCGCCGATCGCACGGCGATCATCATCGCCCACCGCCTCTCCACCATTCGCAACGTCGATCGCATCGTCGTGCTCCACCACGGCGTGGTGCGCGAGGTGGGGACCCACCGGGAGCTGCTCGAGCTCGGCGGAATCTACGCCTGCTTGTACAGGTTGCAGTTCCGGCAGGAGGTGGGCGCCGACGAGCTCGTTTAGCTCTCGCGTGCCGGCGATCCCACGTCTGCGTGTCGGGTCACCGCTCCACCGCGTCGCTGGCCGCGGCAATCACGTCCATCGATGACCAGCCATCGAGGCCGGGAAAGCGATCGGCCAGGCGGCCGTCGCGGTCGATGATCACGGTGTTGAAGCTGTGGCCCAATTCGCCGTCTGCCGCCTGCCACAGGGCGATCTGCAGCGCGCCGGCGATCGCCGGCAGGGCGCCGGGGTCGGCGGCGGCAACGATCCACGTGACGTCGTCGCGGGTGGCCCTTGCGGCGACTGTCCGCAGCGCGGCGCGATCGTTTGACGAGGGGTCCAACAGCAACGTGACCAGTGTGACCTCGGCGGCCAGGCGCGCCGCGAGGCGCGCCTCGATGGTCGCCGCCCGGTCGAGAATCTCGGCGTCCTCGGCGCCGCCCGGCGCGGTGAACACCGTCATCACGACCACCCTGCCGCGCAGCTCGCGCAACGCGTGCGGCCGGCCGGCGGCGTCGATCATCGTGAAGTCGGGCACCGCCTCCCCGATGCGCACGGGGTGGATATCGGGGCGGTAGGCGAACGCGTCGCCCGAGGAAGCGTCAGACGCTGGCGATGAATCCTGCGCGGCATCCGTCGCGCGCTCGCTGATCGGAGTGCAGGCGGTCAGCAGGAGCAGGCCTGTCGCCGCCGCGGTGAAAACCAGCGGATACGGTCGCGGCATGCTCAGCGACGTCCGAGCCGGAGCTCCGGCAGGGTGATCACCGCAGAGCCGTCGACCAGCCTGCGCACGGTTGACGGTGACACCATCGCGCTCAGGACTCGGCTCACCGCTGCCGGTTCGAGGGGAGTGGAGCCGTCGTATTCGAGCAACAGTCGCTGCCACAGGACGCCGTCGAATGAGCCCTGCTTCCCTTTATCCTCCCATTCCAGCGACAGGACGCGGAACACCAGCTCGCCGCGCACGTAGAGCAGTGGGCGCAGCTCCTCGCCGCCGTACTCGGCGGCGTTTTGCAGTGAGCCAGCGCGTGCGCCGCCCATCTCCAGATAGCGGTTGTAGGCCTCGCGCAGGCTGCGGTCTTCGCCGGCGGCGCTGAGGATCAGCGCCTGGCGCGCCGAGGTCCTGCCGACGTGTTCGGCCCAGCCCTCGGAGAGCCACGACAGCGGCTGAGTGATGGCCAGCCCCCAGGGGACGTAGAGGTGGAACAACTCGTGGCCGAGGAAGATTGCCATCATCTCCCGCACGCGCGTGGAATCGAGCGGTAGTGTGGGGTCGGCACCCGCGAAGAGCAGCAGTGTCCGGTCCCACACCATGCCGGCGCTGCGTACGCCCCCCACCGGCCGTGCCGAGGCGGGCAGCGGGGTGAAGATCATCAGGGCAGGGTCGCCTGGCGGCGGGCCGAATTCCTGTGCCTGCACGCGCGCCAGCCGGTGCGCATAGGTCACCAGCACGTCACGGGCGATGTTCCAGTCGGCATGGATGGCGGCGCGCAAGCCGAGCTCGTCGTCGACTTCTTCGAAGCGATACGGGCCGATGGCGAATGCGCTGCGCGCCGGGTGTTCACGCAGGGTGAACTGGTTGTGCGCCTTCTCCGGTGCTGCAGATGCCACCACCCAGCCCGCGGGCAGGCTGGCGGTGTCGAAGTGGATGGTTGCCTCGGCAACCTCCTCGAGCGGTCGGTCCTCGGGGGGCAGGGCGACGTCGTCGCCGGCGCCGAATACCCGCGGCAAGATGTCGACCCCGACCAGAACGATATGGTCAGCGGAGGCGCTGCTGGCACGATGGTAGAAGTCGGCCGGTGGTGCGCCGATGCGGGCGTGGTAGGCGAAGATCCAGGCCTCGTCGGTGGTGACATCGACACGATAGGCATCTTCACCGGCGGGCTGGACCGCCAGCGGCGCGCCGCCGACCGTGCGCGCCGATACGCCGTAGATCTCGCGCGACGACAGGTTCGCTCCCAGCGGGCTAACGCCGAAGCCGACCCACGCCGCGGGCCGTGGACCGCCGGCGACGGTGACCTGTACGTCGATACCGTCGCCAACCAGTACCACGCTGTAGTCGAGCAGCAACGGCTGCGGTGCGGGGAAGAGAGTGCAGGCCGGGGGCGCGGCGGCCAGCAACAGCAGCAGCGACGCCAGCGCGCGCGCAGACGATCGCCGGTTGCGGGTTTGACTCTTTATCGCCGGGGCCGCAATCTTACGGCGCGCCCCCGCCGCACCGTAGCCGCGTGGCCCATGGGTGCCGCCTGTCAGCCCACAGCCGATCCTATTTTCCAGCGGAGCTTTCATGTCTACGAACGCGTCCCCATTGGCCCAGGATCTCGACACTCTGTGCGTCAATACTATCCGCATGCTGGCGGCAGAC
>JASFRZ010000434.1:0-4279 GCA_050114655.1 Acidobacteriota bacterium | reverse complement strand
TCGAGGCCGAAGTCCTCCATGCGCGCCGATAGCCAGCGGATGCGCGTGTTGAGGTAGTTGTAGGCGACTACCGCGGGGATCGCCGCCGCCAGGCCGGCGACCGTGGTGGTCAGCGCGGCGCTGATGCCGGGAGCGACCACCGCGATGTCGGCGGTGCCATAGCTGCCGATCGCCGCGAACGAGTCCATGATGCCCCACACCGTGCCGAGCAGGCCGATGAACGGGCACACTGCTGCGGTGGTGGCGAGGAACATCATCAGCCGCTGAAGGCGGCCGCGCTCGTTGCGCATCGAGCGCGCCAGCCCGCGTTGCAGCGGCCGGAGGTTGATCGGAGCCTTCTCCGGGTTGCCCTTGTTGCCTTCCATCTGCACAGCGAGCTCGGCGTAGCCGGCCAGGAACATGCCGGCCACCGGGCTGGTCTCCAGCTCCTCGGCGGCGGCCTTGGCCTGCGAGAACTTGGCCGAGCCGCGGAAGGTCTCGAGGAAGTCGTCGGTCTGCCGGTCGGCCTTGCCGAACAACATGAAGCGATCGAGGATGATCGCCCACGAAACGACGGAAAAGACGGCCAGGATGGCCAGCAGGACCCAGGCCATCAACCCGGCCTGCCGGACCTGGCCGATCATCCCGGTGCCCGCCTGCAAAAGGAGCGAAGCGTCCAAAATCGGGGCCCTATGGGGATTAACGGGGGGAATATGGGGAACGCGAAACCAACAGCTTACCAGCCACGTGACAAGACGCTGGCGAGCAATCATGCCCACGTATGCGCGCTTGTCACCACCCGGCGGCAAAATAGCACGCTGACGGTCGTCTGTAAATGAGTACGCCGGAACTGCGCCCGTGCCCTGGTGAGGCGGCATTTTCCCGTGCCGTGGCCGTCTCTACCTAGAGCCGTCATCATCGACGGCGGATCCGGGCGCCAGTTCCGTCGCCCCGCGCAACCAATACAGGATAGCGGGTTGACCGCCCGCGGTGGTGGCGCATACTGGTCGCTGCGCGCCGCGCCCCGCCGGGCGGCCGCAAGTCTGGGGGAACCACGACATGCTCGCTTACCTGCGCATCAAGAACCTCGCCGTGGTCGACGATGTAGCGCTCGAGCTGGCGCCCGGGCTGACCGTGTTCACCGGCGAGACCGGTGCCGGCAAGTCGATGATCCTCGGCGGGCTGTCTCTGGTTCTGGGCGAGCGGGCCTCGCTCGATCAGGTACGCGCCGGCGAGCAGCGCGCCGTGGTCGAGGCGGCGTTCACCGCGCCGCGCGACGCGGAGCTCGCCGCCGACCTGGCCGACAGCGGCCTTGCCACCGAAGATGGATCGATCGTGGTGCGACGAGTGATCACCGCGTCGGGCAGCCGCGCCTACGTCAACGACCAGCTCGTCTCGCTGCAGAAGCTGCGCGACGTCGGCGAGCGCCTCGTCGATCTGCACGGCCAGCATGAGCACCAGTCGCTGCTGTCGGTGCGCGCCCACCGCGAGTTGCTCGACCGTTACGCCGGCGCGGCCGAGTCCCGTGACGCGGTCGCCGCGGCGTATGACGAGGCGGTGGAGATCGCCGCGCGCCTCGAAGAGCTCACCATCGACGAGCGCGATCGCGCCCAGCGCGTCGATCTGCTGCGCTTCCAGGTGCAGGAGATCGATGCGGCGCAGCTCCGTCCCGGGGAGGACGAAGAGCTCGACGAGGAACGCCGCCGCCTGGCACACGCCGAGGAGCTCACCCAGCTCGCCGGCGAGGCGGTGGAGACGCTGTACGAGGGCGATCGCTCGGTCGCGGCGGTGCTGGCGCGCGTGCAGCGTGACTTCGAGCGCTTGGCGCGCCTCGACCCCTCCGCCCCGGTGGACGTCGAGGGCGTGAAGAGCGCGCGCATCACCGCCGAGGAGGCCGGCCGTTCGATGCAGCGTTACCTCGACGATCTCGAGGTCGAGCCCGAGCGACTCGCCGGTGTGGAGGCGCGGCTGAGCGCGCTGCACGCCCTCCAGCGCAAGTACGGTGACGACATCGCGACGATCATCGAGCACGGCGAGCAGGCGGCGCGCGAGCTCGACGAGCTGGAGCGCCACGATGAGCGCCTCTCCGAGTTGCAGGCGGCGCTCGTCGATGCCGTGGCGCGCTATGCGCGCGCCTCGGCGGACCTCGGTGATGCTCGCCGGCGCGCTGCCGGTGAGCTCGAGAAGCTGGTCGTCGAGGAGCTCGCCGGACTGGGGATGGAGGGGGCGCGATTCGAGGTCGCCATCGGTCCGCGACGGCGGCAGGCGCCCGCCGGGCTTCCCGACGGCGCCGGCCGCTCGGGCAGCGACCGGGTCGAGTACGTGCTCGCCGCCAACGCCGGGGAGGCACCTGCAGCGCTGTCCAAGGTCGCCTCGGGGGGCGAGCTGTCGCGCGTCATGCTGGCGCTCAAGCTCTCCGCCGGCGACGACGATCCGCTCGAGACGATGGTGTTCGACGAGGTCGACTCCGGCATCGGCGGTGGCCGTGTCGCCGAGCGCCTGGCGCAGCGCCTGTCGTTGCTCGGCCGCACCCACCAGGTACTGGTCGTCACCCACCTGCCGCAGGTGGCGGCATATGCCGATACCCACGTGGGCATCCGTAAGGGCGAGACGGGCGACGGGCGGGTGGCGGTAGAGGCGCGTACGCTGGCCGACGGAGAGCAAGTAGAGGAGTTAGCGCGTATGCTTGGAGGCCTCGAAGTCACCGAGGCCACGCGCCGCCACGCACGCGAGATGCTCGAACGAAGGTGATCGGGCGCCGCCGCGGCCGCTGAAGCCAGACGAGATCCGCAAGCCGGAGGGCACGCGCCCGCATCGACGAGGAGAAAGCGAGTATGTCGCAGCCGAGAATCGGCGTGATCGGAGGCAGCGGCCTCTACGAAATGGAGGAGCTCACCGATCGGGAAGAGGTGCGGGTCGCCACACCGTTCGGCGATCCGTCGGACGCGTTCATTATCGGCACGCTCGAGGGCCGCCGGGTGTGCTTCCTGTCGCGCCACGGCCGCGGCCATCGCTACAGCCCGTCGGAGGTGCCGTACCGCGCCAACATCTGGGGCATGAAGAGCCTCGGCGTCGAGGCGATTTACTCCGCCAGCGCGGTGGGCAGCCTGCGCGAGGACATCGAGCCACTGCACGTCGTGGTTCCGAGCCAGTTCTTCGACCGCACGCGCGGCCGCATCGCCACCTTCTTCCGCGACGGGGTGGTAGCGCACGTCGCCTTCGCCGATCCGCTGTGCGAGGAATTGCGCGATGTGCTGGTCGACGCCGCCGGCGGCGCCGGCTGCATGTACCACGATGGCGGCACCTACGTGTGTATGGAGGGGCCGCAGTTCTCCACCAAGGCGGAAAGCGAGTTGTACCGCTCGTGGGGCCTCGACATCATCGGCATGACCAACCTGACCGAAGCCAAGCTGGCGCGCGAGGCCGGCATTTGCTACGCGACTCTCGCGATGGTCACCGACTACGACTGCTGGCATCCGGACCACGACCACGTCACCGCCGAGATGATCATCGCCAACCTGATGCAGAACGTGAGGGACGCGCAGAACATCATCAAGGCCGCAGTCGCCGCCTACCCCGAGCAGCGCGCCTGCGGCTGCCGCGACGCGCTACGCAACGCGGTATTGACCCACCCCGATGCAATTCCCGCCGAGGCGCGCGAGCGGCTGGCCCTGTTTCTGGACCCGATTCTCGGAGGTACGCAATGAGCATCGTCGTCGTCGGTTCGATGGCGTTCGACACGGTCAAGACGCCCTACGGCGAAGTGGTCGACGCGCTCGGCGGTGCGGCAACGTACTTCTCGCTCGCCGCCTCGTACTTCTGCCCGGTCAAGGTCGTCGCCGTGGTGGGTGACGACTTCGGCAACGAGCACATCGAGCTGCTCGAGCGCCACGGCGTCGAGACCGAAGGCATCGAGCGCGCCGCCGGGCGCAGCTTCCGCTGGGGCGGGGAGTACTCCTGGAACCTCAACGAGCGCACGACCAACTTCACCGAGCTGAACGTCTTCGAGACCTTCAACCCCAAGCTGCCGCCGGCGTATCGTCAGGTCCCGTTCGTCTTCCTCGCCAACATCGACCCTGAGCTGCAGATGTCGGTGCTCGATCAGGTCGAGGATCCCGAGCTGGTGGCATGCGACACGATGAACTTCTGGATCGAGGGCAAGCCCGACAAGTTGCACGAGCTGCTGCAGGACGTCGACGTGCTGGTGATCAACGATGACGAAGCGCGTGAGCTGTCGGGCTCGTACAACCTGGTCGAGGCGGCGGCGCTGATCGGCGATAAGGGTCCCTCGGCGGTGGTC
>JASFRZ010000433.1:0-4286 GCA_050114655.1 Acidobacteriota bacterium | reverse complement strand
CGCGCCCAGTTGGTACCGAACTGGAACTCCATCGGGATGCCGGTGACCACGCCCATGATGAAGTTGATCGCGAACAGGCGGATCCAGAATCGCGCGGCGCGCTGCCACAGCTCACTGCCGCTGCGCAGCGCCAGGGTCTTGAAGAGAAAGATCAGCAGCGCCAGGCCCATGGTCAGCTGCGGGAACAGATAGTGGTAGGTGACCGTGAAGGCGAACTGCAACCTGGCGGCGTTGAGGGCGCTGTCCATGCTCGAGCTGGCGAGTCGATCGATTGCGCGGGCGGGATTCGTACCGTCTTCTCCGGTTATAGCAAGGGACGCCCGCGAGGGCGAACCGGTGCTGCTAGGTACTTGTCCGTTGCGGGGAGCGGAAGCGCGGGTGAAGCTCAACGCGGGCACGCCGGGGACCAAAAGCGCGGTTTCGGGGGCGGTTTTGGGATAATGATTCTTATGGAAACTTTTTGATACGCACTTCCGCGCGGGCCCTTCGACGGCATTTGCGGCGCTCTACGGTCCTGCGGTCTGCCTGGGCTATAATCGCCCCGCCCTTCGGGGTCTTCACCGACGGATTTCCAACGTCATCCAGCCGGAGATACCAACCGATGCTTCGCTCCACTGCCTCGCGCTTGACCACAATGATCGCGCTCGTCGCCGTCACCGCCTCGTTCGTCGTTCTCGCCACCGCCGACGCCCGCCCGGCAGCTCAGGAGCCGGATCCCCAGGTCCTCGAGCTCGGCAAGACCGTTTACACGGACCAGTGTGAGTCGTGCCACGGCGCCGAGGGCAAGGGCGACGGCCCGGCAGCGCGCTTCCTGCAGCCTCCGGCGCGCGATCTGAGCGCCGGCGAGTTCGAGTACGCGACGGACGGCACGGTCGAATCCGTCGCCGGCGTGGTGCGCAGCGGTGTCGACGACACCGGGATGACGCCGTTCGAGGGGCAGCTCAACGACGACGAGATCACCGCGGTGGCCACCTACGTCGTCAACGTCCTGGTCAAGAAGGACGGGGGCCACTGAGGAGCCGCTCCAAACGTCCGTCAGAAGGTGTCTGCAGGCCGTTAGCCCGACCGCGAAACAAGCAGGGGATTCCCCTACCCGCTCGCGGCACGCCGCGGAGGTCTTGACAGGCGCGCCGCCGTTTCGCCACAATGGTGTTCGGATGGCGCGCTTTTCTCACTATCTCGCGCGCCGCCGGACCCCCCCTCGAGTTCGGAGTCCGGCAACTCTCGTGTCCGAATGCACCCGATCTACCTCACACAGGTGTGTGCCCTATGAGCGAGCAGCGCAGGCGACGTCCTCGTCGCCGTCGCGGGCGCCGCGGCAATCGCGGCTCCAAGAACGATCAGCAGCAGAAGCAGAAGCAATCCAAAGGCCCGGAGATGATGGTCGATGAGGAGCCCGATGCGCTCCTCGAGAGTCTCCACTCGGTCTCCGAGCTCATCGATCTGCGCCCGGCGGAGCTCCTCGAGATAGCCCAGGAGCTCGGCCTCGCCGAGGCCGCTCAGGAGATGTCCCAGCAGGATCTCATCTTCGAGATTCTCAAGGTGCAGGCGACCGACAACGGATTCCTCTATACCGAGGGTGTCCTCGAGGTCCTGCCGGACGGCTACGGCTTTCTGCGCGCGCCCAAGTTCTCCTACCTGCCGGGTCCGGACGACGTTTACGTCTCGCCGTCGCAGATTCGCAAGTTCGCTCTGCGCACCGGCGATACGCTCTCCGGCACCATCCGCAAGCCGAAGCAGGGCGAGAAGTACTTCGCACTCGTGCGGGTCGACGCCATCAACTTCGACCCGCCGGACATGGCGCAGCAGCGCAAGCGCTTCAAGAACCTCACACCGCTGCACCCCACCCAGCGCATCCGACTCGAGCGCGGTAAGGAAGACATTGCCGCGCGCGTGCTCGACCTTCTGACGCCGCTCGGCTTCGGCCAGCGCGCCATCATCGTGTCCCCGCCGCGCGCCGGCAAGACCCTCCTGCTGCAGACCATCGCTCGCTCGCTCGAGGCCAACCACCCGGAGGCCTACGTCATCGTGCTGCTGATCGACGAGCGCCCGGAGGAGGTCACCGACATGCAGCGCACGGTGGCCGGCGAGGTCGTTGCTTCGACGTTCGACGAGCCCGCCACCCGCCACGTCGCGGTCGGCGAGATCGTCATGGAGAAGGCCCGCCGCCTGGTCGAGCACGGCACCGATGTGGTGATCCTGCTCGATTCACTGACCCGCCTGGCGCGCGCCCACAACACCGTGACGCCGGCCTCCGGCCGCGTGCTCACCGGCGGTGTCGACGCCAACGCGCTGGAGAAGCCGAAGAAGTTCTTCGGCTCGGCGCGCAACATCGAGGAGGGCGGCAGCCTGACGATCATCGCCACCGCACTGATCGAGACCGGCAGCCGCATGGACGAGGTCATCTTCGAGGAGTTCAAGGGCACCGGTAACTCCGAGGTGGTGCTCGAGCGCAAGCTGGCCGACAAGCGTATCTTCCCGGCGATCGACATCAATCGCTCGGGCACGCGCAAGGAAGAGCTCCTGCTCGACGAGAAGGAGCTGCAGCGCGTCTGGATGCTGCGCAAGGCGCTCGCCGCGGTGCAGTCCGACGAGGCGATGGAGCTGCTCATCAAGCGCCTCAGCCAGACCAAGAACAACGAGGAGTTCCTCGCCACGCTCTCCGAGTCCGGCGTCTCCTAGGAAACCGCAGGCCTGACGCCCGCGGCGGCGGCCGTCAGGCCTTCCTGCAACGTTCTTGCCACGGCGGAAGGTCGAGGAGAGTCATGGCATGGATCAAGGAAGTCTTGCCCGGGGACGCCGACGGTGAGCTCGCTGCGCTCTACGAGCGCATGGCGGAGCCCGACGGGTCGGTCGATCACATCCTGCGCGTGCACGGCATTCACCCGCCATCGCTCGAGGCGCACTACGAGCTCTACATCCGCACGATGAAGGGGCCCTCTCCCCTGTCGCGCCCGCGGCGCGAGATGATCGCCGTGGTGGTCTCGGCGCTCAACGCGTGTCATTACTGACTGACGCACCACGCGGAGGGTCTCCGACGACTGACCAGGGACGACGCGCTGGTGGCGGCGCTGAGCGACGACTGGCGCGACGCCGAGCTGCCGCACGCCGAGGGCGCCATGCTGGCCTTCGTCGACAAGCTCACCCGCACACCGCAGGCGATGGATCAGAGCGACGTGGCTGCGCTGCGAGAGCACGGCTTCGATGACCGCACGATCCACGACATCGTCGTGGTGGCGGCGTACTACGCCTTCGTCAACCGCGTCGCCGACGGCCTCGGCGTGATGCTCGAGCCCGGCTGGGGGGAGGGCTCGTCGTGATCTGGGGCCCGCTGATCGTCGCCGTGGTGATCGTCGTCTGGGCGGTGATCACCTACAACGGCTTCGTCCAGCTGCAACAACGCTCGGCGCAGGCCTTCTCCGACATCGATGCGCAGCTCAAGCGCCGCCACGATCTCGTGCCGGCGCTGGTCGAGACGGTCAAGGGCTACGCCGGCCACGAGCGCGGCACCCTGCAGGAGGTGGTGCAGCGGCGTAGCGAGGCCAGCGCCATGGAAGGGGGGATGACGCCCAGCGCCGGCCGCGCGCAGGTGGAGAACTTCCTCGCCCGGGCGCTACGCGGCGTCTTCGCGCTCGCCGAGGCCTACCCCGACCTCAAGGCAAGCGACCGCTTCGCCCACCTGCAGCAGGAGCTGGCACAGATCGAGGATGACCTGCAGAACGCGCGCCGTTACTACAACGCCGTGGTACGCGACTACAACACCGCGCTGGCGCGCTTCCCCGCCATGCTGGTCGCCGGCCCCCTCGGCTTCCGGCGGCGCGATTTCTTCGAGCTCGACAGCCCGCTGGAGCGCGCCGCCGTCGCCGTCGATATCGACGGCGATTCCTGACATCATCTCCCCTGCCCCGGTTCCGCCGAATTGCTGCGTGGCGCGCGATGCCCGCCGCTCGAGCGCGCGCGGCCGGCCCCGGCAGACCCATTGGGACTTTTCACCACGGGCTGCTCAGCCACGGAGGTTGCCCTTGCACACACCACGCGGCGCGATGCGCCGAATCGTTCCGTTGCTCGCCTTCCTTGCGGCCGCCGTCGCCGCGCTGCCGGCAGGCGCCGGCCCGCTTCCCGCCCGCTCGTACCTGATCGAGGATTTCGCCGCCGTCATCACGGTGAGCCCGGACGCCGACATCGAGGTGGAGGAGACCATTCGCTTCCGCTTCGACGGCTCGTTCCAGGGCATCTACCGCGACATTCCGTTGCGCTATTCGGACAACCTCGGCTTCGCCTACCGC
>JASFRZ010000432.1:0-4318 GCA_050114655.1 Acidobacteriota bacterium | reverse complement strand
CCCTGCACTGCGTCCATGGGCAGCGACAGGCCGTCGACACCGGCGTTGCGCAGCGCATCGATGATACGCACGACGACGCCGTAGTCGACGCGCGAATCGGCTCGCACGGTGATCTTTTGCCGCTCGTCATCGGGCAACGCGCGTACCGCCTGTTCCAGCTCCTCTACCGAGACCGCCCGCCCATCGAGTTGCACCGCGCCGTCCTGGGCGACGGAGATCACCGTCGGAGCGATCTCCGACGGGGTCGCCGTGGTCGACTCCGGAAGCTCCAGATCCATGCCCGCGTCGGGCAGGAAGGTGGTGGTGACGAGGAAAAAGATCAGCAGCAGGAAGACGATGTCCATCAACGGCGACAGATCGACCGTTACCCGGCGCTGGGTACCTCGCGAGGCGAACAATGGCTTACTCTCCCATCTCCGAGGAGACCGCCACCGGCGCCGCATCAGCGCGCGAGCGCTGCTGGACGATCTGCTTGATGAACGCGATCGCCAGCCGCTCCATCTCCAGGATCAGCGCGTTGGCCTTGTCGGAGAAAGCGTTGTAGGCGACCAGTGCGGGAATGGCGATGGTCAGGCCGGTGGCGGTGGTGATCATCGCCTGCGCGATGCCGCCGGCAAGCGACTCCGCCTGACCGATGCCCTGGGTGGAGACGACGCGGAATACCTCGATCATGCCGAGCACAGTGCCGAGCAGGCCGAGCAGCGGCGATACCGAGGCCACCGTACCGAGCACGCCGAGGTATTTCTGCAGCGCCGGAATCTCCTGCCGGCCCTGGTCCTCGACCACCTGGCGTATGCCCTCGGGCGATTCAGTGCGCGCGTCGAGCGCCGCAGCGACGATATTGGTCAGCGGGCCCGGGTGGCGGTCACAGTAATCCTCCGCCTGCGGCAGCAGGCCACCGTCGATGAGCGAGCGCAGGTGTTCGACCTCGTCGTCGGGGACCACCTTCGATGGCCGCAGGTTGATGATGCGCTCGACGATGATGGCCAACGCGAGAACGGAGCAGATGAGCAGCGGCCACATGACCGGGCCGCCTTGTCGGATGAAATTGAGCATGAAAAGGGAACCTGACGGGAGTGCTGTTCAGAGGGCGGCGCGTCGCTTCACTGCTGCCGAGGAAAGGTAACCTGGGACGGATCCAAGTTGTAGAGAAAGCCGAGTCGACCGTCGAGCTGGTCGAAGGGAAAGAAGTTGGGCAGAGGGGGGAGCGGGCTGGAGATTTCGAGGGCGATCAGCGCCGCCTGGTCGAACGCCGGCTTCCCCGAGCTCCAGCTGCGGGTCACGACCAGCAATGCCTGGTCGCCACGATCCGGGTTACGTACGATCGAGATGTTGGTGAACACCGCGCCCTCCTGTCCCTGCCACCGCGCCGCAGGCGGGATGTTGCCCTTCCAGTTGCGCTCGATGATGCGCAGCACCTGGTTGATGTAGGCGCCGAGGTCGTAGCCCTTGGTGTCGAATGACACCAGACCCTGCGAGCCGTCGGCGCCACCGTCGGGATTGGCGAAGACCTCGGGCTCGACGAACTGTTCCATGCCGCGCACCAGCGAATCGCGCAGGGTGCGGTTGCGCGGCGGCGGCAGCACCGGCGCCGAGTTGGCGAGTGGTTGCACTGCCGCTGTGGCGGCTTCCGGCTGCGCGACGGTCTCCTCGGCGGGGGGTGTCTCGGCGACCGGCGTCTCGCTGGCGCTGGCCTCGGCGGGATCGGCATTGGTCGGCTGCGTCTCCGGCTCCGCCGCGGCAACCGGCTCCGGCGTCACAGCGGGCTGCGTCTCGGGAGTCGGCACCTCGACGGTGTCGGGCTCGCTGCGCAGCACTTCTTGCGGCGTGTTTCCTTCCGAGAAGGGATCCACCGCGTCGTCGCGCTCCGACTGATCGGCCGCCACCCGGTCGACGTCGGACATGACCTCGGTATCGGGCGTCTCGTCAGTGGGCGTCGGCGGCACGTCGACGAAGCGAAACTCGATCGGCCGCGACTCCGGCGTCGGCTGGATCGGCTCCGACCACAACAGGTCGGGCTTCCACTGCACCACGCCGCCGAGAATCAGGTGCAGCATGACGGCAATGATGAGCGTCTGCCGCAGCGTGATGCGCTCGTTGCCGTACCGTTCCCGGCGTTCCCGTGCCATGGCGAACTCAGTCGGGGATAGACCACCCGTCGCGGGGTGGAAGGGGGAGCAGTCTGGGATGGGATCTCACAAGAAACCAGGGTGGACCTCGCCAATGTTGAGGATAGCACGGTGCCCTCCCGTACCCGCAGCGCCGCCAGCATGCCGGGAGGCCTAAGCCCGCTGGGTCCATTCCGCCGAGCGATAGTGCCGGTACAGTGCCGCGGCCCGAAGGCGCTGGTGCCGCGAAAGCCGCGTCCGGCGCGGAGTCAGGCCGAGCTCGGCGGCGATCCCCGCGGTCAGGGAGGCGATCAACGCGCGCGCGCCCGGACGCCAGCCGAGGACCTCCTCGAGGCCCACAGAGGCGCGCAGTGCCTCGTCGGCCCCCTCGCCGAGCGCCGCCCACAGCCGTGGCTGCGGCGGGCCCAGAAGAAGCGAGCCGTGCTGCAGCAGCCGGCCGCCGAGACGACGCTGCGCCGAGCCCACCAGCTTGCGGCCGTCGACCGACAGCTCGGAGCGGGTGCGGGCCGAGAAGCAGGCGCCGCGGTGCGCCGACGGCGGCGTGACCCCGGTGCGCTCGACTTCCACCGCGGCGCCGAGCCGGCGCAGGCCGGCGTGCAATCCGGCGGCGATGCGCCGGTAGGACGCCGAGATGTCGCCGGCGAGGACACCACGATCCGCGGGAGCGACGATTGCGTAGGTCAGCTCGTCGGCATGCAGCACCGCGCGCCCGCCGGTCGGCCGGCGCACCAACGGAATGTGACGCCGCCGGGCGAGCTGCTCGTCGACGGCGCGCTGCAACGGCTGCGCGTAGCCAACCGAGATCGTCGGCGTTTCCCAGCTGTAGAAACGCAGCGTCCAACCGCCCTGCGGGTCGCGCAACAGAGCGTCGTCGACCGCCATGTTCCAGGGCCCCGCGGCGCCCGGATGAACGACGACGCGCAGCAGCGGCACCCTGCTACAGCAGGTCGGCGAGCGGCGTGTAGTCCAGCCCCTGGGACTGCGCCACCGGCGCGCAGGTCACCAGCCCGTCGTGGGTGTTGACCCCGGCCGCGAGCACGGCGTCATCACGGCATGCTTGCTCGAAGCCCTTGTGCACGATGTCGAGCAGGTACGGCAGGGTGACGTTGGTGAGCGCGAAGGTCGAGGTGCGCGGCACCGCTCCGGGCATGTTGGCGACGCCGTAGTGCACCACGCCGTCGACCACGAAGGTGGGCTCGTCGTGCGTGGTGACCTTGGTGGTCTCCACGCAGCCGCCCTGGTCGACCGCCACGTCGACGATCACGCTGCCGTCCTTCATCGCCCCGACCAGCTCGCGGCTGATCACCTTGGGCGCGGCGGCGCCGGGAATCAGCACCGCGCCGATCAGCAGGTCGGCGCGCCGGGTCCAGGCGTCGACCGTGACCGGCTGCGACATGATGGTGGTGACGCGGCCCAGGAACATGTCGTCGATCACCTGCATCTGGCGCGGGCTGCGCTCGAGGATGGTGACGTGCGCCCCCATGCCGAGGGCGACGCGCGCCGCGCTGCGGCCGACGATACCGCCGCCGATGATCACCACGTCGGCCGGATTGACGCCCGGCACGCCGCCGAGCAGCACGCCGCGCCCGCCGTGCGCGGCCTCGAGAAGGTGCGCCCCCACCTGCACGCTCATCTTGCCGGCGATCTCGCTCATCGGCTCGAGCAACGGCAGCGACCCGTCGGGGCGCTCGATGGTCTCGTAGGCAATGCCGGTGACCTTCTGCTCCAGCAGGGCGTTGGTCAGCGCCGGCAGCGGTGCCAGGTGCAGGTAGGTGTACAGCAGCAGCCCCGGGCGCAGGTACTGGTACTCCGATTCGAGCGGCTCCTTGACCTTGACCACCAGATCGGCGCGCGACCATACCTCGGTCTCCGTGCCGAGTATCTCGGCGCCGGCGTCGTGGTATTCCTCGTCCATGATGCCGCTGCCGACCCCGGCGCCGGCCTCGACGATCACCTTCGCGCCCGCGGCGGTGAGCGCCAGAACGCCGGCGGGCGTCAGTCCGACGCGGTTTTCCTGAGCCTTGATTTCCTTGACGACGCCGATCAGCATTTTTCCCCTCGAATCGTCACGAAGCGGCGCTGCCGCCGCCCTTCGCGGCCGGCTTGTCGCCGGCCGAGTCGCTCTTCTCCGCGTCGCTCGGCGTGCTGCTCTTGGCGCGACGCATCTCCACATTGCCCTCGAAGAAGGC
>JASFRZ010000431.1:0-4347 GCA_050114655.1 Acidobacteriota bacterium | reverse complement strand
GTGGTGGCGCTCTTGCTGGTCGTGACGCCGGCCCTGGCTTCCGGGCAGCAAGCGACCACGCCGGCCGGCGATGAGTCGGCGGCCTCGGCGGTGACTCCGGCCACGGATGATCCCGTCGACGGCGCCGAGGAAGCCCCGGCGAAGACCGAGGACGAGCCCTCGACAGCGAGCGGTACCGCGTTGCCGATCCTGCAGGAGCCGGCGATGCCGGGGCAGGTGTGGGGCTCGGTACGCTCGCAAGGGCAGATCGCCATCGGCGTGCGCGCGGTGAGCCAGAACGGCTCGACGACGCGCTACGACAAGGACATCGACCTGGACAGCGGCGTCCGCATCCTCGACACCCACTGGGTGCTGTCGCCCGCCAGTCGCTCGGTCGACACCTGGTACGACCGCATGGTGTTCGACGTCAACGGCGCCTACGGCGATCCGTACGAGAACTACCACGCCCAGGTCTACAAGATGGGCAAGTACCGCTTTGACGCCCGTACCCGCAAGGCGGACTACAAGTACGCGGTCACCGGTGACCCTGCAGTGTGGGACACCACGCGCTGGTTCACCGACGTGTCGACGTCGTTCAACGCCACGCAGGCGCTCGAGCTCTACGCCGGCTTCAACCACATCGCGGAGAGCGGCGACTCGATGCGGGAGATGGACATCTCGCGCAACGAGTTCGAGGTCGACATACCGATCGACTCGCGAACGCAGAGCTGGCAGGTCGGCGCGCGCTACAGCCGTAGCGGGCAATCGTTCTACGTGCAGCAGGAGCACTACAACTTCAAGAACAACGTTCCGCGTAGCACCGAGAACAACCCCGGCCTCACCCCCGACGAGGCGGAGGTCGACTTCCTCAGCGAGCAGCAGGTGCAGGGGATCGACGCGCCGACCACCAAGGGTGGTTTCAGCAGCAACCTGCTGAACAACCGGCTCCAGCTCGACGGCGACGTGATGTACAGCAAGCAGCGTCTGGCGTTCGCCTGGGACAGCTACTGGGAGGGTTTGAACTTCCAGCGGCTGCCGGTCACCAACGTCGAGGGCGCGCTCGGCAGCGGCGACCGCGAGGTCCTGCACGGCAACGTCTTTGCCGGCTTCGCGGTCAACCGTGCCGCCAGCGTGACGGCGCGCTACCGCTACCGCAGCTGGGACCAGAACGTGTTCAACCAGCTCACCGCGGCCACGCGGTTCATCGGTTCGGGTGACTCGACGCTGACCCAGGAGCGCTACTTCACCGACTACACGATCACGGACAACCAGTTCCTGGTCGGCGCCAAGGGTAATTTCGGTGCCGGCAGCGTGTACGGCGAGATCGGCTTCGACAGTCGTGACCAGGCGTTCGACAACGACGCGTATCAGGAGTCCGCCGACACGCAGTCAGTGGCGTTCCGCGTCGGCGGCACGTTGCGGCCCAACCGCATGGTCGATGTGAAGGCCAGCTACGACTACGGCGACATCGACGACCCGTTCACGCAGATCTCGCCGACGAAGGTCAACGTCTTTCGCGTGCGCGTCAACAGCCGCCCGCGGAACGGGGTCATCGCCGGTGCCAACTACACCTACCGCAAGGTCGAGAACACGGTCTCGGACTACGACTTCAAGCTGCAGGGATTCGGAGTTCACGCGACCTACACCATGGACACCCGTGGGTTCTTCAGCGCCAGCTACACGCGCCAGGACGTCGACCGGTCGATCCCGGTGACCTTCTGGATCGGCTTCGCGTCGCCGACGCTGAGCACCGCGCTGCAGGATCTCGGCACCAACGTGTTCACCGCGGCCGCCGACGTGACATTGAGCGACAGCGTGCCGTTGGCGGTCTACGGCTCGGCCAGCGTGGTGAGCTCCAACTCCGACGAGTTCGGCTTCACCACGCCGAGCACCCCGGGTGCGGTGGTGGCGCTGAACTTCTACGACCTGATCGGCGGCGTGCGCTACACCTTCGTGCGCGGCTTCTTCATCGACGCTCAGGGGAGGTACATCAACTACGAGGACGACAACGTCTTCGTCCAGGGCCTGGACAACTACGACGCCGCCATCTTCACGCTGGCGGCCGGGTTCCGGTTCGACTGACGATGATGTGAAACATTCACCCGGCGTCAGCCGGGCACCGTAGCCAGGGCAGCCGCCGCCGGCGCCGCCGACGGCGGCTGTTCGTTTGCCCGCGGCCGGTCGCGTGCATTGCGTCTGAAAACAACGCCGTTATCCGGTAGCATCCTGCCCGCCCCCCCGGGCACAGACCTGCGCGCATCCATGACCGACCCGATCGCAGTAGCGTGAGCCCCGACCCGCAGGTTCCGCACAAGGAGCGGCTCGCTCCGCGCGCCCTCACCCTGATGTACCTGGGCTACGCCTACCTGTGCCTCGGGCTGGCTTGCACCGCGCTGATCTTCCTGCCGCGCACCGTGGGGGGCTTCTTCTACCAGCCCAAGATGCTGGCGGTGGTCCACCTGGTGACGCTGGGATGGATCAGCGCGTCGATCCTGGGGTACTTCCATCTCGTCGGACCGATTGCCTTGCGCACCGTGATGCGCCCGGGCTGGCGTGACTATCTGGCGTACGCGCTGGTGGTGATCGGCATCTCCGGGCTGGTGTCGCACTTCTGGATCGACGAGTACAGCGGCATGGTGTGGTCGGCAGGCACGCTGGTGCTGGGCCTCGCCTTCGTCGCCGCGCGTGCCATTCGCACGGTGCTCGGCGCGAAGATCCAGCCGGGCGTCAGGCTGCACCTCGTGCTGGCGTTTCTCAACCTGTTGGGGGCGGGTGTCCTCGGCATGTTGATAGGGCTCGAGAAGCAGCAGGTCCACGTGCTGCCCGGATACCTGCTGCACACCGTTTACGCCCACGCGCACCTGGCGGCGTTGGGGTGGGCGACGATGATGGTCATGGGGGTGGGGTACAGGCTCTTTCCCATGGTGCTGCCGTCGGCGATGCCGCCGCCTCAGCGTACCTGGGCAAGCGCCGTGCTGGTGGAAGGCGGCTTGCTGCTGCTGTTGCTGGCGTTGCCGGCGAGCTCGGCGGCGGGAATCCGCATCGCCACGCTGGCGCTCTTGGGCGGGCTGGCCTGGTTCTTCCTGCAGGTCGTGTGGATGAAACGGCATCCGAAGCCGACGCCCAAGGACCTGCAGCGTCCCGACCTCGGCACGCTGCACGCGATGCAGGGCATCGCATACCTGGTGCTCGCCGCCGCCATCGGCACGGCGCTGGCCTTTGCCCCCTTCGGCGCCTGGAAGATCCGCGCCGCGGTGGTCTACGGCGTGTTCGCGCTGCTCGGCTTCCTCGCCCAGATGGTCATCGGTATCGCGGCGCGCATCCTGCCGATGTTCTCGTGGACGCACTACTTCGTCGGCAGCGACTTCAAGGACATCCCACCGTCGCAGTACACCATGCACAGCCGAGCGCTGCAGGCGGCCGGGTTGTTGCTGTGGACGGTCGGGGTGCCGGCGTTGGCCTGGGGGTTGAGCTTCGATCGCTGGTCGCTGGTCTCCGTAGCCGCCGGAGCGCTGCTCATTGCGCTCCTCTGCAATGGCGTCAACACCGTGCTGATCGCCCGTCATGCCTTCCGTTGGTCGTCCGCAGGGGCGGCCGAAGGCTAATTGCCCCGCGGCACCCGGCGAGGAAGGTGGGCTGCGCGGCGGCGGACGGCGTGTCCGGGCGGCGCCCGTGGCCGGCTCGGGCCGCGCTCAGTCGGTGGAGCGGCTGCGGTACAGGCGAATCTGCACCTTCTCCAGCGTAGCCAGGCCTTCCTTGATGGCATCGTCGATGACCGGCAGGAAGGCTTCGATCTTCTCCGCGGTATCGACGATCTCGATGACGATCGGGAGATCCTCGGACAGCCGCAGGATTGATGCCGCGTGCAGACGGCTGCTGCCGCCGAATCCCTCCATGCCGCGGATCACCGTGGTGCCGGCGAGGCCGGCCTCACGCGCGCGCAGGACGATCCAGTGGAACAGCGGCTGGCCGTCGTGGCGGTCATCCTCACCGATGAAGATGCGCAGCAGATGTCCTTGTTCCGGTAGGACCATGGCTCACCTCACAGAAAGCGGGCCGCGCTGTGTCCCAGCCACACACCCGCGATGCCAACGAGCACCTGCAGCAGCGCGTTGGCGGTCGCCGCCGTCATCTGCCCGCTGCGGATCAGCTCGTAGGTTTCGTATCCGAAGGTCGAGAAGGTGGTGAATCCGCCGAGCATGCCGATCAGCAGAAAGGCCCTGGCGTCGGAGGAGAACATGCCGCGGTATTCCACCAGGCCGGCGACGAAGCCGATAGCGACGCAACCGACGAGGTTGACCGCGGCGGTACCCCAGGGGAACAGGCTCCCTTCGGCAAGACGCTGAACGAAGCCGCCGCCAGCATAGC
>JASFRZ010000430.1:0-4358 GCA_050114655.1 Acidobacteriota bacterium | reverse complement strand
GAGAACCTGGAACGGAAAGCCGTCGAGGGTGACGGTGGTGCCGATGACCGCCGGGTCGGCGCCGAAGGTCTGCTGCCAGAAGCCGTGATCGAGCACGATGACCTGGTCGTTGCCGGGACGGTCCTCCTCCGCGCCGAACAGCCGGCCCTGCTCCGCGCGCCCTCCGAGTACCTCCCAGATGCCCGCCGAGGCGACGCCCGCGCGCACCCGCTGCGGCGTGCCCACGCCGGTCAGCGTCATGTTCTGCACCTGGTAGGCGAACATCTCCTCGAACAGCGAGCTCTCCGCGCGGTAGTCGTGGAACTCGGCACGCGAGACGACGAACTTGTCGATGTTCTGCTCGGGGAACTGCGTCCACACGTCAACAAGCCGGTCAGCAGCCGGGTAGGGCAGGGGCTGCAGCACGACGCCGTTGATGACGCTGAAGATCGCCGCGTTGGCGCCGATGCCGAGGGTGAGAGTGAGCACCACGGCGGCGGCGAACCCCGGTGTTCGGCGGATCATGCGCAGTGCGTAGCGGATGTCTTGCAGGGTGTTGATCACGAGAACCTCGAGGCGGTGTGCAGGGGAGCGGTTCTCATCGGGTTGGCGGGGGGCGGCGAGAGCACGCGGCTTGCGCTCGCGGATGCCGGCCCGCGTCGTGCGGGTCAGCAGCGCGTTGAAAAGGACATCGCGGTACGCTCTGCCCCAGAAGGCCCACGCGGGCACCGCGCCGGTGAGCCGGCGCGCGTGCCAGTCCTCTTCCAGGAGGAGCAGCAGCTCGGCGGCGAAGCGTCGGCGATGCCTGCGCGGGTAGAGCCACAGCGCTGCCGCGTAAAGCCGCAGCAACAGGGTGGGGGGGGCCGTCAGGGAGGGCATCATTGCGCGCTGCGCGCGCGGGCCAGCTCGCTCGCGCGCACCGCCGCGGCGAGCGCTTCCATGCGCTCCGCCTCGGCCTCGAGCGCCGCGGCGCCGGTGTCGGTGAGGACGTAGTAGCGACGGCGCGGATCGTCGTCCTCGGGGCGGTCATCGCTCTCGGCGATCAGGCCCTCGTCGAGCAGGCGCCCGAGGTGGCGGTACAGCGTCCCCGGATCGAGACGCACGTCCCCCTCGGATAGCCGTTCGACCTCGTTGCGGATCTCGTAGCCGTGCGTGCGGCCGTTCATCAGCGCCATCAGGATCAACAGGATGTGGGGCTTGAGCGGCCCTTCCGCGGCCGGTTGTCGTGTCGCCATGGACGTTTGCCTCCCCCATCAGCTCAATAGGCAATATAACTATAGGCATTATGCCTATATAAGAGATGACGGTCAAGGCGTCGGACGGGGATCTTCTGCTCGGCGGCCCCGGGGCCGCGGAGCGGCCGTGCCGCCGTTGCCCTCGGCTTTCCCGTCAGTGACAGCCGACGGTACGAATCGGCACCGTCGCCGAGACGGCCGTACCGCCGAAGGTCTCGGCCGCCAGCGTTGCCTCGGTGTCGCCGCAGGCGATCCCGGTGTCGCGGGCTGCGAAGTGCAGCTGCAGGTCCGCGTCGCCGTCGCCGTCGACGTCGCCGATATGACCACCGTGTGCGATGGAAGCCATCGACGGCCCGAACGTGGCCGATGCCGGATCGACGGTGGTGGCGTCAAAGGAGTCGGTGGTCAGGATCGCCACCGGAATGACGCCACGCGAGCGCGGGTTGACCGCTGACGGCGCGGAGACGGTCACCTCCGTCGCGCCGGCGCCGGCGCCGATGCGAAAGGCGAAGGCGTCGAACATACCGCCGCCGTACGCCGGCTGCAGGGCATTGACGGTGGGAAAGTCGCCCGAGCTGGTGAAGCCGGTGCCGACCACGCCCGCAGCAGTGACCGCGATGTCGCGGCCGAAGTCGTTGAGGCTGCCGCCCAGGTAGGTGGAGAAGGTCAGGGCCGGTGTGGCGGTTTCGAACCGTGCGACGAAGGCATCGTTGTCGCCCGCGTTCGCCGCTTGCAGCGCATCAACGACCGGGAAATCGGTCGACGACGTCGCCCCGATGACCCAGACGACACCGGGGCCCTCCAACTGCATGCGCACCGCTCCGTCGAAGTCGGTGCCTCCCAGATAGGTCGACGACAGGAGCGTGGCGCCGGAGGGATCGAGTACTGCCACGTAGGCATCGCCGGGGCCTGCCAAGACCGGCTGCCAGGGAGCCACGGTCGGAAAGTCCGGTGAAGAGGTGCTGCCGACGACGTACGCGTTACCGGCGGCGTCCACCGCTACGCTGCGGGCTTCCTCGCTGTTGCTGCCGCCGAGGAAGGTCGAATACGCCAACCCGGAGCCGTCCGGCAGCAGCTTGGTCACCCACGCGCTGTTGAAGCCGCCGGGCCAGACCGGCTGCAGCGAGCCGGCGGTGGTGGGGAAGTCCGTCGATCCGGCGAAGCCGACGACGTAGGCGTGCCCTGTGGCGTCAACGTCGATACCGAAGCCGACGTCGCTGCCGGACGCGCCACCCAGGTAAGTCACGTAGTCGGCCGAGGTGGCATCCGGTGAGATCTTGGCGACGAAGGCGTCGAACAGGCCGCACATGGGGTCGACGGGCTGGAAGGAGCCGGCGGTGGTCGGCAGGTCACACGACGAGGTCTGACCGGTCACGTACATGTAGCCCGCCGCGTCGACGGCGATGTCGACGGTCCCCTCCGTCAGGCTGCCGCCCAGGAACGTCGATGCCAGCAGTACCGTGCCGCTCGGATCGAGTGCGCCGGCGACCAGGTCGCCCCCGCCGGCGTAGACGCTCTGGAACGCGCCGGCGGTCAGCGGGAAGCCGGCGCTACCGGCGCCGACGAAATTGATGACGCCGGTCGTTTCGGAAACTTCCACGCCCTGCAGTCCGTCGCTCAGCGGGCCGCCGATGAAGGTCGAGAACAGCAGTGTCCCCGAGGGGTCCAGCTTGGTGATGAATCCGTCGCGGCAATCCGTTCCGGCGCACAATGGTTGGTAGGAGCCCGGGGTCGTCGGAAACGACGCCGAGTCGGTGAAGCCGACGACGTATGCGTTTCCCGCCGCGTCGCTGTCGATGCCCTGCCCGTAGTCGCCGATGCTACCGGCGTACCCCGCCCCCCCGAGGTAGGTCGAGTACACCAGCACCGGGTCGATCACCAGCTCACCGGCACGGTCGTAGGCGCCGACGGCGAAGCCTACGCCGCCGTCGTCGAGCAGCCGGAAGCTGCTCTCCACGGCGACCCGCCGGCCGTTGATCTGCTGGTAGGCGATGGGCGCCTGCAAGGTAATGGGCTCCTCGCCGGCGGTGATCTGGAGCGCGCCGGAGTCATCGAGCGCGACGTCGGTGGCCCCTTGCACGTGCAGTGCGACGGCGCTCACATCGGCCCCGGGGGCGACGATGAAGTCGAACTCGAGCTCGTGTCCCGCGCCGGCGGCGTAGAAATCGACGTCGACGCCGTTCGCCGCGCCCTCGTAGCGCAAGCGCGCGTAGCGCTCGACGCCGGTGACCCAGGTGCGCGAGTCGCTGTCGAGCAGGTAGTTGCTGACCCCCGGCGTTGCATTGGTCAACGTGGTGCGCGGCTGTGCTCCGGCGGCGGCAAAGTCGATGCGCACGATCTCGTCGCCCGCGCGCAGCGCCAAACTCGTGTCATCGAAGACCAGCGCCCGGCCCGAGCCGCGCGCGACGTAGCGGACGCCGTCCGGCGCCTGGCCGCGGTTGGGCTCGAAGCGGACTGCCTGGTTGGCGGCGACCGCCGCCGCGGTCGGCGACATCGCTGGCAGCGAAGGTGACTGCGGCGGGACGATGCCGGCGGGATATCCGCTGGCCTGCGGAACGGTGAACGCAAGGGCTGCGACGGCGAGCAAAGGCAGCACGGCATGACGCGAGAGGTGCATCGATAGTCCCCTTGGCTTCGGTTGACGGACCTGGCTGCGCCCGCAATCTACCGCAATACGAAAACCAGCGTCTAAGGGCTCCCTGCGCAGGAGCAGGCAGGAGCATGCAAGAGCATCCAAAACTGGCCCCCTCTTGAGGCTTCGACGCCCGTGCGTCACGCGGCGACCGAGGACCAGCGTCAGGGGCGCCGCAGCGCCTTCATGGGCTCGATCTGCGTCGCGCCACGGGCAGGCAGCCAGGCGGCGAGCAGGGCACACGCGATGAGGACGAAGGGCACCGCGGCAAGAACCCACGGGTCCCGTGCCGTGACACCCACCAACAAGCTCTCCAGCAGTCGAGCGAGGGCCCAGGCGCCGGCGACGCCGAGGAGTAGACCGAATGACACCCGCCGCATTGTCTCCTTGAGGACCCACAGGCGCACGTCGGCGCGCCGGGCGCCCAACGCCATGCGGACGCCGATCTCCCGGGAGCGTTGGCTGATGGTGTAGCTCATGACACTGAAAATGCCGAAGTTGGCGAGCAACAG
>JASFRZ010000429.1:0-4359 GCA_050114655.1 Acidobacteriota bacterium | reverse complement strand
GTGCGTCGCCTCGAGCAGGTGTTCACTGACCTCGATCCCGACATCGTGTTCCTGCAAACCGGGCCACTGCGCGACCTGATGGACGTGCGCCTGCTACCGATCCGCATGGGCGCGTGGTTCATCGGCGCATTCGCGCTGCTCGCCGCGGCACTCGCCGCGGTCGGCCTCTACGGGGTGATCGGCTACTCGGTCAGCCGCCGCACGCGCGAGATCGGCATCCGCGTCGCGCTCGGCGCGCGCTCCACCCGCGTATTGGCGCTGGTGGTGCGCCAGGGTATGGCGCTGGTGGTGATCGGCGTGGTGCTGGGCACGGTGCTCGCCGGGTTCGTCGGCCAGGTGCTGTCGACCATCCTGTATGGCGTCAGCCCGCTCGATCCGATCGCCTTCGGCGGCGCCATCGGCCTGCTGCTGGGCATCGCATTCTTGGCCAACTTCATCCCGGCGCGGCGCGCGGCAGGCATCGACCCGATGCTCGCCTTGCGCTCGGAGTGAAGCGCCGGAGCACGACCCCGTCGGGTGCAGCGCGCCGAGCCGCATGCTCCTGCGCGCGTCGCGGCCGGGGCTAGTCTTCGCGGTTGAGGTCGTAACGCATAATGGCGGCGTGCTCGCCGCCGGGTGTGCGCTCGAGGCCGAAGACCTCGCCGCGCGGCCCCGCGCGGCGCTGCAGCACCGCGTCGATCTGCGCGCGATCGCCGGCATCGAGCGAGAACGACAACGCCGCCAGCTTGTCCTCGACGCGGTCCCGGCGGCCGACGCCGACGATCGCCGCGGCGACCCGAGGCTGCTCGAGCAGCCAGCGCAGCGCCACGCGGGCGATGGTCGCGCCGTGCTTGCGAGCGACGGTGGCGAGCACCACCAGCAGGTCCTGATACAGCTCCCAGCCGCCGAACTCCTCGATGACCAGCCCGTATTTGACCAGCGAGCGGTTGGCCGGCCGCGCCGGCGGGCCACTCACGCACATCCAGGCGTCCGACAGGAAACCGCCCGCGAGGGCGCCGTAGCCCAGCAGCCAGGCATCGTGGTTGGCGCAGCAGGCCACCATGCTGCTCTCGGGACGCGCGTCCAGCAACGAATACTGCACCTGGTTGGTGACCAGTGGGATGCCCGCGGCGCGCAACTCGTCGAAGCGCTGCGTGTCGAAGTTGGTGCCCCCCAGCAGGCCGATCTTGCCGGCGGCCTGCAGCTCGACGAGCCAGCCGGCCGCCTCGACGTATCCCGGCACGTCGTAGTCCCACCAGTGGAACTGCACCAGGTCGAGGCGCTCGACGCCGAGGCGGCGCAGCGAGCGGTCGACGATACGCTCGACGTAGTCGCGGTCGAGCGTGGCAAGGGCATCGCGATCGGGAACCAGCTTGGTGTGGATCTGTGCCGTCTGCCGCCGGCTCGCCGGCAGGCGGCGCAGGAGCTCGCCGAGCAGCTCCTCCACGCCGGTGTAGATGTCGGCACAATCGAACGCGGTGAAGCCGCGCGCCAGCAGCGCGTCGAAAGCCGCCAGAGCGTCCTCGCGGTCGATCGGCTCGGCCGCGTGGCCGACGGATTGCTGCCAGGCGCCGTTGATGATGCGCGGCACGCTGTAGCCGGGGGCGATGTCGACCCGTGGAACGCCGTTCATCGCGCGGCCTCGCCCAGCCATCCCGTCGGCATCGGCAATCTCCTCAGTCTCCCCGCGACACCCGGGTGACCTCGCTGTGGCGGAAGGTCGTCTTGCCCGTGCGCGTGACACGGAAGATCGCGCCGCAGTTGGGGTCGGGGCAGGCGATTTCGCTGTCAGTCGTCATCCAGTCGTTGGGGTGCGTCTCGCGCTGCTTGGCGGGCAGAAACACCAGCAGCGCGGCGAGCGGGTAGATCGGAAACGTCTGCCCGTCGGGCATCGACAGGTTCTCGCCCGACAGTTCGAAGTAGTCCCCGATGCTATGGTTGCACACCATCTCGCCGCGGCAGCGCACCACCTCGACACGCAGATCGTAGAGCGTAAACTCGTCGGCTGGCTTTTCCACTCGACCTCTCCTGTTGCTCATGAGCGAACGTGACGCGCTGCAATTCTACGGCGGCACTGCTGGCGCGCTCGCCCCGTTCGCGCTCTTTCTGGCCGGAGTCGGCTGGCTCGGCCTCGCCGGCGCCCCCGACGAGCGCGGCTTCTGGCCGGTGCTGCTCGCGGCGCTGGCCCTCGGGCTGCTGCTGGCGCGCGACCGCAACCGCTACGCCGAGGCGGTGATCGACGGCATGAGCCGGCCGATCGTCATGCTGATGGTGATGGCCTGGCTGCTCGCCGGGGTGCTCGGCACCCTGATGGGCGCCGGCGGCCTGATCGACGCGCTGCTGTGGATCGCCGGCGGCCTGGGGCTCGGCGGCACCGGCTTCGTACTGGCCTCGTTCGTCGTCTGCGCGGTGGTGTCGACCGCCACCGGTACCAGCCTGGGCACCATCCTGCTGTGCGCTCCCCTGCTCTATCCGGCCGGCGGACTGCTCGGCGCCGAGCCCGCCGTGCTGGTCGGCGCGATCATCGGCGGCGCCACCTTCGGCGACAACGTCTCGCCGGTGTCCGACACCACCATCGCCTCGGCGATGACCCAGGGGGCCGACCTCGGCGGCGTCGTGCGCAGCCGGCTGAAGTACGCGTTGGCGGCCGCCGCACTGGCGCTCGTCGCCTACGGCGTGGCGGCGGCCGCCACCACCGCTGCGGGCTCCGCCGGCGGCGTCGCGCTGCCGGGCAGCCCGCGCGGCCTGCCGATGCTGCTCGCGCCCGCCGTCGCGCTGGCCCTGCTGCTGGCGCGCCGCCACCTGGTCGAGGGACTGATGTGGGGCAGCGTCACGGCGGTCGTCATCGGCCTGACGCTGGGGCTGCTGGCGCCGGCGCAGCTGATGTCGATCGACGCCGACGCCTTCATCGCCCGCGGCCTGATCCTCGACGGCATGGAGCGCGGCATCGGGGTGTCGGTGTTCACCCTGCTGTTGATGGGCCTGGTGGGCGGCATCGAGGCCACCGGCGTGACGCAGCGCGTGATCGATGGCGCGCGCCGCCGCATCCACTCGCCGCGCGGCGCCGAGGCGTGGATCTTCGCCGCCGTCAGCGCGGTGGTCGTGCTGACCACCCATTCCGCGGTGGCGATCCTCACCGTCGGCCGCTTCGCCTCGGAGACCGGCGCGGCCCTCGGCATCGGCCGCTATCGCCGCGCCAACATCCTCGACATCACGGTGTGCACCTACCCCTTCCTGCTGCCCTTCTTCATCCCCACGATACTGATCGCCTCCACCACGGCGGCGGGACTGGATGTCGGCCTGCCGCGCGTCTCGGCCCTGCAGGCCGGGCTGCACAACTTCCATTCCTGGGCGCTGCTGGCGGTGGTGCTGGCGGCGATCGCCACCGGATGGGGGCGCAACGACGCCGTCGATACGACGGCGCGAGGCTGAGCGGGGTACCCCGAGATCCCATGCACCCCTGACGTGATTGCGCCGACGCCCGGCGACTCGGCGACGGCCAACCGACATCTCCCCGAACACCTATACTGAGAGTATGGGCACTCTTCCGCACCCGGCCGGGGTCACCTGGCTCAATGGACACGTATGGCGCGACGACGAAGTCGCTCCGCCCGACGCCGCGGTATTGCACGACCGCGGCTTCGTGCTCGGCGACGGCCTGTTCGAGACGCTGCTGGTGCGCGACGGCAAGCCGATCCTGTGGCGCGAGCACGTCGAGCGCCTGACCGCCACTGCGCGGGTGCTGCACTTCCCCACGCCGGATGATTTCGCCGGCGCCGCGCGGCGCGGCTGCGAAGCGCTCATCGAGCACGCTGCCGATGGCGCGCGGGCGCGCGGCTCGCTACGCATCACCGTGACGCGCGGCGGCGGCACGGCGTACGGGCTCGACGCGCCGGAGGCGCTGTCACCGACCATCCTGCTGCGCCTGACGGCGGCCAAGCGGCGCTCGCGCTCCGCCGCGGAGCGTGAGACCGCGTGGATCGTCGATCAGCCGCGTATCGATCCCGGCAACCTGCTGTCCGGGCACAAGACGACGTCGTCGATGTGGCGCGTGCTGGCGCACGAGAACGCCCGCAGCAAGGGAGCCCACCTGGCGCTGCTGAAGACCCTCGATGGCGACATCGGCGAGGCTGACACTGCGTGCGTCTTCGCGGTCACCGACGGGTCAGTGGCAACGCCACCGCTCAGCCGCGGCATCTTGCCGTCGACCACGCGTGCCTTCATCGTTGCGGAGCTCGACGCCGCGGGGCGCGCGTGGGAGGAACGCGAGCTGTTCCCCGACGAGCTGTTCGGCGCCGACGAGGTGATCCTGAGCTCGAGCGTCTCCGGCATCCGCGCGCTCGCCGCGGTCAATGGCCACGCTCTGCCCCAGGCTGCGCC
>JASFRZ010000428.1:0-4362 GCA_050114655.1 Acidobacteriota bacterium | reverse complement strand
TAAGCCAGTATGAGGGGGGGCCTGGCAGTTATCCAAATCGGGATACGGAGATCCGCGTCCGAATGATTGTATGACACACCTATATCTCCGTCATGCCAATGCGCGGTCTTTTTTCGACGCTTCCTTCGCGGCGGTCAGCGCGCGCTCGCGGCCTCGAAGAAGCGCGGGTCGATGAACTCCTCGTTGGCAAGGACGCGGTCGGCCAGGCCGCGCGCGAGCGCCCATTCCTGGAAGCCGCGCAGCGTCTCGCCGTCGAGTCGTCCGCCCGGGGGCGCCACCGGCCAGCAGGCCGCTTCGACCTGATCACGGCTCAGGCCGGTGAACTCCCGCAGCAGCTCGACATTGCGCTCGGTCTTGCCCTGTCGTAGCTGGCGCAGCGCCTCCAGCATCGCGGCCGCGAAGCGCTCCCCCACGTCCGGGCGCTCGTCGAGCAGGCGGCCGCCGTAGAGCAACACCGAGTACGGGTAGCCGGGCAGCAGGTCCTTGGTGGGCAGCCAGGCGTCGACCTCGGGTGACTCCTCGAGCACGCTGAGGTAGGGCTCCGCTTCGTGGGTGATGTCGATGACCCCGGTGCGCAGTGCCTCGACGCCGGCCGGCGATGGCAAATTGACGACGTCGAGGTCGTCGAGCGTCAGTCCCATGGGCTCGAGCCAGACGTCGAACCAGTAGGCAATCGGAATGGTCACGTCGAGATCGGCACGCAGGCCGCGCACGCGCTCGGGGTCGCGGATGGCGCCCGACTCGACCAGCTCGCGGCGCGCGACGAAGGCGTTGTAAGCGCAGGCATCCGGGTCGAAATATCCCAGCGCGCCGACCGCGCGCACCGGCGCGTTGCCGGCGATGGCATTGAGCGTGGTGACGCTCAGGAAGCCGGCAGCGACGTCGACCTCGCCGCGCGTCAACGAGGTGAGCATCTCCTGGATGCGCCCCAGGCGGACGAACTCGACGTCGAGGTCACGCTCGGCAAAGTAGCCCTCCTCGGCGGCAACGTGGAACGCCGACAGCGCCAGGTAGGGCAGCACCACCGCGCGCACGTGGTCGGGCTCGCCCGGAGCGACGGCGTTGCCGCCGCACGCCGTCAGGATAGCGACGAGGAGCAATGCCGGGATCAGCCCGCGCCGCAGCCCGCGCGCGGCACGCATCTCAGTGCCCCAAGCGCGCGTTGGCGGCGTCGATGAAGCGATTGTCGATGATCTCGCCCGCCGGCAGCTCGCGCTCCTGGTAGCCGTGTCGGACCGACCAGCTCTGATAAGCCAGCAACCCGGCCGCGTCGATGTGTGCGTCCGCGGAGACCACCGGCCAGCAGATCGTCTGCAGCTCCTCCTCGGTCAAGCCGACGAACTCGGTGGCGCGGGCGAAGTTGGCCGGCGTCTTACCCTCCTGGAAGCGGCGCACGGCGCGCAGCATCGCGGTGGCGAAGCGCTCCCCGACTTCGGGGCGCTGGTCGAGCAGCGAGCCGCCGAACAGCAATGCCGAATCGGAGTATCCCGGGGCGACCTCGGCGACCGACCGCCAGATCACCAGGTCGCCGGCCTCGATCGTCTTGGTGACCAGCGGCTCGGAGAACGTGATCATGTCGACCGCGCCGTTGCGCAACGCCTCTATGCTCGGCTGCGGCGGGACGTCG
The DNA here is from genome assembly GCA_050114655.1 of Acidobacteriota bacterium. GTDB lineage: Bacteria > Acidobacteriota > UBA890 > UBA890 > UBA890 > JASFRZ01. The sequence goes on along the minus strand of JASFRZ010000428.1, from coordinate 2,735 downwards.
ATGGTTCTCACGTCGTCCACCGTGAGACCGAGGGGCAGCAGCAGCCGCTCTAACCAATAGCCCTGCGGCAACAACGGGTCGATGTCGAAGAGCATCTCGCGCAATTGCGCGGGATCGTCGAGCGCGCCGGACTCGAAGGTCTCGCGGCGTACGACGAAGGCGCCGAAGGGGCACGCTTGCGGGTCGAGCTCGCCGAGCGCCATCACCGCGCGGATGCGCACCCCCTGCACCATCGCGTTGAGCAGGCTGGCGCCGATCCAGCCCGCCGCGGCATCGACGTCGCCGTTGGCGAGCGACGCCATGAGGTCCTGCACGCGCGGCAGCCGCACGGTGCGAACGTCGAGGTTCTCCTGCGCGAAGTAACCCTCCTTCATGGCGATGTCGAATGGCACCTGGGTCAGGAACGGCAGCACGACGACGGTCACGACATCCGGCGCCGGGCCGGACTCGGTGGTGGTGCCCGCGCACGCCTGCAGCACCAGCAGTGCGCACAGGGCGGACGCCAGCGGGGCCTTCGCCGCCATGCACTGGCGCGCCGCCATCACGGCGTTGCTTGGCCGGTCGGTGCGGCGACGACCCGGCCGTCGGCGGGTGCGGGACCATGCAAACCGGCGACCCGTATCGGGATCAACTTCCCGGTGGCCGTCCAGATGGGCTCCTGGCGTCGCACCCGAAGCGCCTTCGCCTGCTGCCACATCCCGCCGGCGAGCCCGGCGGCGGTGCTGCTCTCTTCGAGCGCGCCGAAGACCGTGTCGATGACGTCCTGCTCATCGGCGACCTGCACGCGCGGATGCACCAGCAGACTCAACCGGCTGAGGCCGTTCTCGTCCTCCTCTTCGAGGAGCTGGAAGTCCAGCGGGGTGGCCTCGAAGCGCTGCGGAAGAACCTCTTCGAGGACTTTGATCATCTCGCTGCCGACCAGCGTCACCCCCTCGCCGGTGAGCTTGCCGAAGCTGCGGATGCGGCGCACGTGGCGATGGTAGCCGAGCTCCTCGAAGCCGCAGCCGCAGGAGCGCTCCTCGATGATGCCGTAATCGTCGCTCTGCACGTTCAACAACACCTTGGACGAGTGCGGGCGCAGCGAGGTGAAGTGGAACGGCTCGACCACGATGTCGGTGCCCGGCACCTCGCGCGGGTGCTGGATCACCGCCAGGCCGTCCTCGACCAGGTGGTTGTCGCCCTCCTCGATCGGGTGGGCACAGGTCAGGGCAATGGGACCGACGTCCTCGCTGATGTAGAACGAAATGTAACGCGCGCCGCTGCGCTCGACCGCCGCCTTTTTGGCCGCGGTGAACGGCTCGCCGCCGCCAAAGAACGCCACGCCGCTCAGGTCGATGCCGGCCTCGACTGCCGCGACGCTCACGCGTACCGCCAAACTGACGGTGCAGATGACCTGCGCCATGCCGTGCTCGCGTACCGCGTCGGCGGCCCAGCGCGCCACCACCACCGCGTCCTCGAAAGAGGTCGGCTCCGGGCGGGCGCACGGCACGCCGCACAGGCGGCTCACGGCGAGCACGTACCAGAGGGCCATGCGGTACTTGAGCGCCGGCTTCGGCATCCCCGGCATCCAGGGGGTGAACCAGCGCCGCGGCGTGTTGCGGTAGGGCGTGGTGCGCAGGTAGATGCCCAGGCCGGTGGGATCGGGCGGCGCGCCGTACCACACCGCGGTCGGGGCGCCGTATATGCCGTTGACGACGCGCACCATCATCAGGTGCGGGACCTGCGAGAAGAGGTTGTCGACGTCGGTCTCCACGCGCGTTCCGGCGCCGGTCGAGCCGGTGGTCTGTCCCTCGAAGGCGCGCGCGGTCAGCGGGTTGTCGAATTGTCTCGAATCGATCTCCAGCTCCAGGCTGCCGCGTCGTACCGGGGCGCGGCCCTTGTACTCCTCGAAGGTGAAGTACACGCCGGCGGCGCGCAGCTCGTCCAGGGTCGGCTCGAGTCCCTTGTCACGCACCGACGACTCGAGATCACCGAGCTCGCAGCCCGCGTGACGCAAGAGCGGCAGGTACGCGCTGCGGGGGTTGTCGTAGATGCAGCGCCTCGCGATGCGCAGGAAATTGGTCTCGCGCTCCGCAAGCCCGCGCCGAATCGCTTCCCGCGCGTCTTCGACGGTCAGGCGCCGACGCAGGTATCCCGGCATGCTGGTGACGAAGCGCGCGTACATCTTGGCAACGTTGAGGGAATCCATCGGGTCTCCGGTTCGCTAAAGATTGCGCATACCCTACGCCAAACGAGCGCCCGCGTCATGGTGCCCGCGTCGTGGACGGCCGCGGCGATCAGCGCGCCATCGCCGCATTGGCCGCATCGATGAAGCGCTGGTCGAAGAGCTCGTCGGCGGCGAGCACGCGATCGACGTAGCCGTGCGCCACGTTCCACTCCTGGTAGCCACGCAGCTGCGCCGGGTCGAATCGCCCGTCCGCGGGGATCTCCGGCCAGCAGGCCTGCGATAGCTGCTCCTCGGTCAAACCGGTGCCGAGCTCGGCGATCTCGAGGTTGCGCGGCGTCTTGCCCTCCCGGTAGACGCGGATGGCCTCGAGCATCGCGGTGGCGAAGCGCTCCCCCACCTCGGGACGCTCGTCGAGCATCGTCGGGCCGTACATCAGCATGGTGATGATGAAGTTCGGTACCAGGTCCTCACCGCGCGCCAGCACCACCGTGTCCTCGTTGGCTCGGTGGAAGGTCAGAAACGGCTCGGAGTCGAGGGTGACGTCGACCGACCCCTTGTCGAGCGCGTC
>JASFRZ010000427.1:0-4363 GCA_050114655.1 Acidobacteriota bacterium | reverse complement strand
GCCGACGCGGTGGGTCGGGCGCCGTGCATCGGCGGAGAGGGTGTAGTCCCACAGCTCGAAGCCGGCGAACTCGTCGTTGGGGCTGAGATCGGGGTGAGTCTCGGAGGTGCCCTTGATCTGCGAGACCTCGTACACCGGCTCGTTACGCATGCGCGTGTCGGCGTACTCGCGCGTCAGCGAGCTGCCGCCGTAGCTGGTGGTTTCGGGAAACATGAGACCGTCGCTGGCGTTGCCGTTATGCGGCACGGCAAGCAGTGGCGCGCCCTGCGCGCGGGTCTGGTCCATCCACGCCCACAGGTCTTCCGGCTTGCTCGAGTCGAGGGCCGAAAACGGCAGGTCGGGGACGTTTTCGGTGTCGCGAAACAGCACCACGCGGTGCAGGTTCTGCTGCTGCGGGTTCGAGCTCCACTCGAAGGCAACGAAGGTGGTGAAGGTGCCCGGCTTGTAGTGCGCGTCGGCGGTCGCGACGACCTCCTGCCAGATGGTCTTGCTGATCTCCGGGTCGGAGAGGCCGGGATCGGGTTTGCCGGCGCTCATCTCGTTGAGGATCTCGGCAAAGGCGGCAAACGCGACGGCTTGATCGTCCGACGTCGCCCGCTTTGCGATCGGCAGCCGGCTGATCGGGCTACTCGGGTCCTCCATCAACGGAAACACGCCGAGGTACTCGGCGTGGTCGGACACGGCGTACCAGTCGAGCGGCTTCAGGATCTGCAGGTCGCCACCACCCCCGCCGCCGGGAATCGCCTCGCCCTGGGCCCAGCGGTAGGCGTCGTCCGGTTCGGTGACCGCGCCGTTGGTGTAGCCGTCGAACGAGTAGCGCGTGTGGACATGGAGGTTGCCGAAGTACGCCTCCCGCAGCGGGTTGGTCGGCACGGGCGGCGCTGTTGTCGCGCCGGCAGCAGGGGTCGGGGTCGGCGGGCTCTCCTGCGTGCCGCAAGCGACAGTCAGCACGGTGGCGGAGATGAGCAGGAGCGGCAGGGCACGGCGTTGCATTTCGACCTCCTTGTGGGCGACTAATCGGGTCATGCTGCCCCGAGGTCGAATGAACCGCAATCCCCAGCCGAGGGGCTCCTGCGGCCGTGCGAGGTGCCAACAGTGGGAGGTCAACGAGCGGCTGCGGACGCGAGGTGCGCGGCGTTGTCCCGCATCACGCTGAGGTAGTCGCCCGCGGCGGGCGGTGTGGCGCACGGGTCGATCACGACCACGCCGATGCCCATGGCCTCGAGGCGCGCGGCGATGTCGGCGGCGGGCTGGGCCTCCCAGATCATCCAGCGCGCCGGGTGAGAGGCATGCAGCTCGGCGAGCCCCTGCCACTGGCTCTCGTCGGGCATGATGCCGGGCTCGAAGTGCACCGACTCGAGGTCGAGGTCGTAGCGGCGGGCGAAGTACTGGTAGACCGGGTGTGACGCGAGCAGGGGAGCGTCGCCGATCGCCGCGGCGGCGGCGGCGAAGCTCTCGTCGAGATCGAGGAGATCGGCGCGCAGCGCGGTGAGATTGGCGTCGAAGGATGCGGCCGCTGCCGGCCGCCGGGTCGCCAGGGCTGTTTCGATTGCCTCGGCCTGGGCGATGGCGAGCTGCGGGTCGAGCCAGGTGGTGAAGGCGGTGGCGCTGTGGGTGTGCTCGCCCTCGGGGCCGTGGCTGTGGGTCGTCGCGCCCTCCTCGACGATGACGCGGTCGGCGAAGGCGGCTGACGTGTCGACGACCTTGTCGGTCGGCAGCGTCGCCATCGCGAACCACTGCGCGTAGCCGGCGCCGTTGCGCACGATCAGGTCGGCACCCTGCATCTCGGCGATGACCTCGGCGCCGGGCTCGGCATAGGCCGGGTCGCCCTCGGTCAGCGCGACGGGCAGGACAACGTCGACCTCATCGGCGCCGATGCGTCCTGTGAAGTACGCCAGCGGGTAGTTGACGGTGTAGACGGAGAGCGCAGCATCGCCAGCGGACGTGCCTGCCCCCGGTTGCGTGCCTTCGCCCGGGCTCGTTCCGCCACATGCAGCGGCGGCGAGCAACAGGAAGATGGCGGACGACGACACGAGGTGGCTCGAACTACCGGAGAGTGGTCTCATTCTTCGATCCTTTCATCGGCAACCGCGCGCCCGCTGGCTGCCGTCGCCGAGCGCCGCCACTACATGGTCACCAGGACGCGCACCAGCAGCGCGCCGAACTGGCGGGTCGCCATCGTCAGCGCTCCGGCCAGCACCGCGCCGGCGGCGAGCACCACGACGATCTCCGACGCCATCACCATCGCGACGGCGCGGCGCGAGCCGCCGATCTTGAACAGCGTGTCCATTTCGCGTCGTCGTAGCCGCAGCGACAACAGGAACACCAGGGCGGCGGATGCGAGCGTCGCCAACCCGAGGATGATCGCGCCGGCGACGACGAACTGCTGCACCGTGAGAATGGTGCCGAGCAGCTCGTCCATCACGTCGGTGGGCACGACGATCTGCGCCGGGTCGTCGTCGGCCTGGTAGTCGCCGCGCAGCAGCGCGGCACTGCGCTCGTCGGGTGGCACCGCGATCACGGCGGTGAGCGGGAAGTCCGCCAGGTCGCCGTGGAAGTGGAACGAGGCGATGTTGTCGGGGGTGATCTCGTTGTACTCCAGCACCGAGGCGTTGCCGACGATGTCGTTGTCCTCGCGCGACAGCACGCGCTCGGCGGCTTCCGGCGCCGACAGATCCTCGTGGCCGTGGCCCAGGCCGGCGATCACCCAGGCGGTCTTGACGTCGACGAATACCGCGTCGTCGTCGGGCCCCTCGGTGGGCGCCAGCACGCCGACCACATGCATTTTCAACGGGTAGGCGCCGGCGAGGTCGAAGACGTTCTCGGGCGATGAGATCAGCGTGTCGCCGGGCGCCACGGAGAGCGCGTCGGCAGCACCCGCGCCGACGACGCACTCGCCCAGCAGCGCCACCTGCCGGCCGGTGGCGAAGTACAGGCCGCGGAAGTCGAAGTAGTCGAGCGAGGTACCGACGATCGGGTAGCCCTGCACGCGGAATCCGGTGTGCAGCGGGATCGCCCGCGCCCGCCCGCCCTCCGTGATGCGGGTGAGCTGGACGTAGCGCAACGGCGCCGGCACGTCGGTGGCGAAGTACAGGGTGTTGAGCACCAGCTCCAGCGGGCTGCCCTTCGCGCCGACCACCAGCGGGGTGGCGGCGGCGCGCGCGGTGAGCTGTGCGGCGCTCTGATTCACCAGTACACGCAGGCCGACCGGCACGTAGAGGATCAATGTGATGGCGGTGACCAGGATCACCGTCTTGAGGCGGTGGTAGGCGAGGTAGCGGCCGGCGAGATACGCGACGTGCCTCATGACGAGCTGCCCGCGGCGAGGAACTGCTTGAAGTCGAACACCTCGTCGAAGCTCTCGAGCAGATCGTGGTCGTGGGTCGCAGCAAGCACTGTCGCGCCGGCGGCGTCGGCCTGTTGCAGCAGCAACTCCAGCACGCGCTGCTTGTTTTCCGGGTCGAGGTTGCCGGTGGGCTCGTCGGCGAGCAGCAGGTCGGGCGCCGGCAACAGCGCGCGGCACACGGCTGCGCGCTGGCGCTCACCCTGCGACAGCTCGGCGGGGTGTCGCGCCAGCTTGTCGCCGATCCCGACGCTCGCGGCGAGCCCCGCGGCGCGCTCGCGCACACCGGCGTCGAGTCTCAGCGCCGTGTTGATGCGGTAGGGCAGCAGGATGTTGTCGAGCACGCTGAGGTACTCGAGCAGCTCGAACTCCTGGAACACCAGGCCGATGCGCCTGATGCGCAAGTTGCGGCGGCGAACGTCGTCAAGCGCGGCGACATCGGTCTCCCCCACGCGGATCGAGCCGGCGCGCGGCGAGAGGATCCCGGCGATGAGGTTGAGCAGTGTCGTCTTGCCGCAGCCGCTCGGCCCGATGAATGCGGCGTGGCCCCCGGGTGCGACGTCGAGACGGGGGATGCGCAGCTCGAACGCAGCGGATCCGTAGTCGAACTGCAGGTTGCGAATCGCGATCATCGCGCCTCCCTGAGGGGACCATTCTAGCGACTGCGGCGGTGTTATCGTGACGCGGATGAACAACTGCCCGCGCAGCAGCCCGCAGCGGATCGATCGCCGATATCGCGGCGCAGTGTCGTTGCGCCCGATCGTCGGCGTGCTGGCGTTGATGATGCTGGCCGCGGCGTGGTGGGCGTCACCGCTGGCCGCCGATATCGGACCACCCGCCCACCTGCAGATCTCCGAGCGCGAGCCCGGCGTGTTCTCGGTGCGCTGGCGGGTGCCCGACATCTTGCCGGCACGCGCCGTGCCGACGCCGCAGCTTCCCGCCGGCTGTGTGCCGCGGGGCGAGCCCGAGGTCACCCGCCTGACCGGCGCCTGGTTGTTCATCCAGACGTGGCGCTGCAGC
>JASFRZ010000426.1:0-4383 GCA_050114655.1 Acidobacteriota bacterium | reverse complement strand
GCGGGAGCCTCGCGCATTGAGGAAAACCTGAAGTAGGGGTGCCGCGTCCCGAGCGTCGCCGCTACGTCGACATGTTAGCCCGAACCTGCCGTCGGATCACAGCGCAGCGCGGGCAACCCGCGCCATCGGCGAGCGCCTCCTGCGGATCCGCTAAGCAGCCTCGCCGGGACGCGACACGACCGGGTTGTCGGAGGTGAGCGCACTCGACAGCCAGACGGCGACCAGCAGCAGAGCGGCGGTGCGGATCGGGGTCGCCGCCCACGACGGTAGTGCCAGTGCGATGGCGATGAGCGGTGCCGAAAACCAGTAGTACAGGCCGACCGCCGTGGCGGCGAGCAGCGGCAGGGCGACGCGCGCGTCGAGCTCGGTGAGCATGGTGATCGCCCCGACCACGACGAAGCTGCCCGCGGCGAAGCCGAGCACATGCAGATAGACGCCACCGGCGCGGGATGCGGCGACGTCGCCCAGTGTGTAGTAGCCGGCAATGAAGCCGGGGAACGCGGCGGCGAACGCGCCCAGCGGGCGACCGAGCCAGCGCCGCTCGGTGAGCGGCGGGCCGATCGCCTCGACCAGCGAGCGCGCCGGCGCCAGATCGATGCAGGTGCCCGGCGTGCAGGCGGCGCACGAAGGGCAGCGTGGGTTGTCCGTCTTCAGCAACGGGTACTGGCCGTAGAGCCGCTCCACCGGCAGCATCGGACACACGGCGTTGCAAAAACCTGCCTTGGAGTCGTACAGAAAGCCCAGCGCCGTGGCGATGAGGGCGACGATGGCGATCGCGGCGGCGAGCGCCGGGCCGTTGTTGTTGAGCAGGAAACGCCGCGCAGGGACCAGCAACAGCAAGCTCGCAATCCCCGCCACCCCCGCGGTACGTGCGCCGCGCGCCGACACGCGTCGCCGCCCGGCCCAGGGGTTGGGCAGCATGTTGAGCGTGGCGAGAGGGCAGATGCTGCGCCAGATGCCGGTGCCGAGCAGGAACGATACCGGCAGCAGCGGGATCAGCACCCCCCAGAGCAGGTTCAGCGACGGCTCGGGGGCGAGCACCAGCCCGCCGACGAGGCCGACGGTGATCGCCAGCGTGGCGACTTGCGCCACGCCCCACAGCGGCCCCGAGAAGGCACCGGGAGGCGCATTGCGACGCTGAACGGTTGCATGCCGGTGATTTCCCATGGAGCGCGGATTGTAGCGGTTGCGCGCCGTCTCACGCCATGCGCCGCCGGGCGAGGCGCGTTGTCTTCGTCGCGCATCGCTCTGGGGGCGCGGCGCTTTGCTCTGCCGGCGGGGGGCGCCCTCGCGGTACCATCGAATGCAGCGTTGTCATCGCAGGGGCGGAGCGAGGATTGCTCATGGACAAGCGAATCGTCATCATTGCGGCCGTCGTCGGAAGCCTGCTCCTCGTCGTCGCCGGCTATCTGGTCAACGGGCGCCTGACGGAGCTCGAGGGGCAGGTGAGCGATCTCGACAGCCAGCTTGCCCGCACCGAGGAGTTGCTCGGCGAGAGCCAGGCCCGCGCTGCATCGGCGGAGGCCGCCGCTGAAGCGGCCCAGTCGCGTGCCGACAGCGCCGAGCAGCGTGCCACCGCTGCGCGCGTCGATGCCGAGCAGGCGGCCACGCGTGCCGACCAGGCCGAGCAAAAGGCACGGCTGTCCGACGCCGACCGCGAGGCGGCGGAGCAGGCGCGCGCCGAGGCGCAGGCGGCACAGGAGATCGCCGAGATGGAGAGCCGGGCGGCGCAGGATCTCGCCCACGCCGCGATCGACGCGCAGGAGAAGGCCGAGGAAGCGGCGCGGGAGGCGCGCGAGGAGGCGGCCAGCATCCGGCTGCAGCGCGACGCCGAGCTCAACCGTATGCAGCAGGCGCTGCAGTCTTTCGTCGAGACCCGGCGTACCGCCGTCGGCATGGTGATGAACCTCGGCGATCGCGTCGAGTTCGAGTTCGACAAGTCGGAGCTGCGCCCGCCGGAGCGCGAGTTGCTGGCGCGCATCGCCGGCGTGCTCATCGCCAGCGCCGACCAGGGCTTCCACATCCAGGTGTTCGGCCACACCGACGACGTCGGCACCGACGCGTACAATCAGGCGCTGTCGGAGCGGCGTGCGCAGGCGGTGATGGACTACCTCATCGAGGCCGGAGTCGACCCCGGCATCCTCAGCATGCGGGGGATGGGCAAGAGCATGCCGCTGGTCGCCGACACCACCGAGGAGGCGCGCGCGCGCAACCGCCGGGTCGAGATCGCCGTGGTCGACACGACCATCGAGTTCAAGGGCGGACGGCGCTAAGGGTCGGTTGCCGAGGCCCGATGACGCGACGCCTGACACGGGAGTTGCGCCGATCGGGGCAGTATGTCATATTTCGATGCATTGATGGTTGACGCATCGTAGCTCGACGCACCTTCGAAAGGAACCGACGCCGCGTGGCCCGACGCTTCTATCACCTGCTTCTGTACGTCTATCCGCGCCCGATGCGCGCGCAGTTCGGTCGCGACATGGAGCTGGCGTTCGCCGCGCTGTGTCGCGAGCGACGCGGGGACCTGCGCGGCTTGCTGGCCGTGTTCGCGCGCGAGACGACCGACGCGTTGCGCGCCGCGTGGCGCCAGCGAAGCGGGTCCGGCGCTGTTGGCGGCGCGCCGATTCCACCGCCGCGGCGCGGCACCGACTTCGCCCGGCGTCTGGCGGCGGACCTGTGGCTGGCGTTGCGCGTGCTGCGCCGCACCGCTGCCTTCACCGCCGTCGCCGCCACCACGCTCGCGCTCGGCATCGGTGCCACCACCGGCATGTTCGCGCTGCTCGACGCGACCATGCTGCGACCGCTGCCGGGGGTCTCCGATCCCGCCGGCCTGGTGACCGTGTACGAGTTCACCCGCGGGCGACACGGCGCCGCCTCGTATCCCGACTACCGTGACCTGGGTGAGGTCGAGGCGTTCGCCGGGCTCACCGCGGTGTCGACGCAGCCGGCGGTCCTCGATCACGGCGGCGAGGTCGAGCGCCTGAGCGCGCAACTCGTCAGCGCGGGTTACTTCGGCGTGCTTGGCGTGCATCCCGCGGTCGGTCGCTCCTTCTCCGCCGCAGGCGAGGACGGTGGTGCCGCTACGACGGTGGTACTGAGCCATGCGCTCTGGACGCGACGCTTCGGCGCCGATACCGGGGTGATCGGCACGACGGTGCGTCTCGACGGCGCGCCGTTCCGGATCATCGGCGTTGCGCCCGCCGGCTTCCGCGGCACCGGCCTGCAGGGCGCCCCCGACCTGTGGCTTCCGATCGAGCAGATCGACACCTTTCTCGACCTGCCGTTGGCCGGCAGCGTGCTCGACTTCCGCGGCCTGATGGCGTTTTCGATGGTGGCGCGGCTGCGCCCCGGCGTAGACCTCGCGGCCGCGCAGGCGGCGGTCGATCTGCGTGCCGCGGCGATCGAGGAGGCCGCACCGGGGATGTTCGACCGGCCGCGTGCCTTCCTGCTGGTCCCGGCGCAGCGCAGTGCCTTCGCGCCGACGGCGCGCGGCGAAGTGGGTCGATACACCGCCTTGCTGCTGGGGGTGAGCGCCGGGCTGCTGGTGATCGCCTGCATCAACATCGCCGGCCTGCTCGCGGTGCGGGCGGCGGCGCGCCGGCGCGAGATCGCCGTTCGCCGTGCCCTCGGCGCCGGGCGCGGGCGGTTGGTGCAGCAGCTCGTCAGCGAGGGGCTACTGCTCGCCGCCGCCGGTGGGATCGGCGGCGTACTGGTGGCGCTCGCCGCCCTGCCGTTGCTCGAGTCGCTGCGCCTGCCGGCCGCGGTGGATCCGGATCTCGCCCTCGATGGCCACCTGCTGCTGTTCAACATTGCGGTGGCTGGCGCGGCCGGCGTTCTGTTCAGCGTGGCACCGGCGTGGCAAGCGGCCGGGAGGCGGGCAGCCGGCGTCCTGCAGGGTGCGACGATGCCGGCGCGCAGCCGTCGTTTCGACGTCCGCGCGGTGCTGGTGGTGACCCAGGTCGCCGTCGCCGTCGTCCTGCTGGTAGGCGCGGCGCTGCTCGCGCGCACCGTACTCAATCTCTCTTCGGTCGAACGCGGCTTTGACGCCGAAGGCTTGCTGGCGGCCTCGTTCAACCTGGATCAAGCGGGCTACGACGAGGTAGGCGGCGCGGAGCTGCTACGTGCGATCAGCGCCCGCCTCGCCGATCTCGATGGTGTCCGCTCCGTGGCGGTGGGCAGTGACATCCCTCTGGGCGGCGTTGCGGGCGCCGGCCCACTGTTCGTCGATGGCGTTGCGCTGCCGCCGGGAACGGCGGCGCAGAGCCTCGTAGGGCCGCGCTACTTCGCCACGCTAGGCGTGCCTCTCGCGGCGGGGCGCGAGCTCGACGAGCGCGACCGCGCCGGCGCGCCCGGTGTCGTGCTGGTCAACGAGGCCTTTGCGCG
>JASFRZ010000425.1:0-4391 GCA_050114655.1 Acidobacteriota bacterium | reverse complement strand
GCGTCGTCGGCGAGGCGCACGAAGCGGGTCGGCGCGAGCAGCAGCACCGACTCGTAGGTGAAGTTGCGGTCGGCGTTGGCACGCACCATCTGCACCGACTGCACGCGCTCGTCCTTCCAGTGCCACACGTCGACGTCGGGCTGCGGCCCGTCGCGCTCCTCGATTTCCTCGCGCTGCTCCTTGATGCCGACGAAGACACGCGAGCCGTCGGCGCTCCAGTCGATGCCGGAGTGCTCGCTGAGGACGAAGCCGGCGGGGAAGTCGCTCGCCCCGGCGGGGTCGTACTCGATCTTTTGCGCGCTCGAACCAGCGGCGACGTCGCGGAAGGCCACGAAGGTGTTGGCGCGCTGCTCCAAGCCCTCCTCGGTGTCCCCGCGCAGCGCCGCCACCGCCGTGCCGTCGTCGCTCCAGGAGAGCTGCGCGTAGCGGTTGGCCGACGTGTCGAGCGGCGTGATGCGGTTGTCTGCCAATGCGATCGCGTACAGGCCGTTGCCGCTCATGTCAGCGGCGTCCACCAGGTAGGCGAGCAGCGAGGCGCCCTCGTTGAAGGCGTACTGCGAGACGTTGCCGAGGTTGAGCGAGGCGCCGGTATCGAGGTTACGCAGCAGCAGGTCGGCGCCCTCGTGCTCGGCCTCGCGGTCGGCGCGGTTCTTGTGCACCGCCAGCCAGTGGGAGCCGTCGGCGAACTCGAAGGCGCGCGCGTTGGCGATCTCCTGCTCCTGGCCGGTGGCGAGCTCGATGAGCTCGAGCGTGCGGCTCTGCCCCGCCCCGCCGCCGCCACCGCCGCGGCCGCCGCGACCGCCGCGACCACCGCCGCCACCACGCCCACCTTCCGACTCCGGCGGCGAGGTGATGAACGCCACCCAGCGGGAGTCGTCGGAGAAGGCCGGGCCGGAGCCGTTGGTCGCCTCGTAGACCCGATCACCGTCGAGCTCGCGCACGTACAGCGTGCTGTCGCCCTCGTTGGGATCGTAGGCGTAGCTCATCCAGGCGCCGTCGGCGGACAGCTCCACGGAGTTGATCCGACTCCAGCGCGGGTAGTCGGCCAGGGTCAGCGGCTTCTTTTCGCTGCTTGCCTCCTGCGCCGCGACGGCCGGCGCAAGGGCGCCCGCGGCGGGCGCGGAGCCGCTGCTCTGCATCCCAGGGGGCGCCGCTACGGCGACGCTGACGAACATCAGCACTGCGGGAATCGCTGCCAACCAGCCGTATCTTCTCTTCATCGGAGCACCTGTCGCTGTCGCGGGCGAGGCCCGGCTCGAAGTTGCCGACCGTCAAGCAATCGACCGACCGATTGTGTCGGAGAACTGCTCCGCCGCCAAGGTGCCCGGCGCTCAGGGACCGTCGCCGCGCAGGAACGTCTCGTAGCGCTCCACGCGCTGATGCTCGAGCTACAGGGGCTGCGACGCCCCGCTCGGGCAACTGCGTCGTTCCGCCTGCCTTGGTAGTCCTGAGGCGGTCGTGGTATCTCTCGACCGGTAAAGCAACGTCGGCGTTCGGGGGCCATCACCACAGATCGAGCAAAGCCGATGAGACAACTCGTTGCTTCCGTCGTCGCAGCGCTCCTTTGCGTCACTTCGCTTGCATGCAACGGACCGCCCGAGCTGGAGTTCGCCGACTGGGTCTTCCCCGTCGACGAAGGCACGCCGGTCAGGGAGTATGCCCCGGTTCCCATGGAGGAGCGCGAGGAGGACGCGTTCGAGCTGGTCGAGGATCTCGTCATCGGCGGCGACCCCGCCGACCCGAACACTTCCTTCTATCGCGCGGTCGGGGTGGTGGCGGCCGACAACGGCAACATCTTCGTGATCGACAGCGGCAACGCGCGCGTGCAGATGTTCGGCCCCGACGGCGGCTTCCTGAAGACGCTCGGCCAGCGCGGCCAGGGACCGGGCGAGTTCCAGATGCCGACCACCGCGGCGATGGCCGGTGACCGGCTGGTGGTCTCGGACATGCGCAACAGCCGCTTCAGCGTGTGGACCGACGAGGGCGAGCACGTCGGGGAGCACAACACATCGCTGGGCTTTCAGGCGATGGACATGGAGGGCTTGGCTGGCGGCGGGATGATGATCCTGGGGCCGGAGATCAACATCGGCGCGGTGAGCGCCGGGGCGCCGCCTCAGATGACCAACGTGCTGGCGAGCTACAGCGCCGAGGGAGAACAGCGTCACCGCTTCGTCGAGTCGGGCATGCCGCCGATGGGGAACCCTGCCGAGCTGATGAGCGATCCCAGGAACCGCGTCCAGTTCCTGATCGACGTCGGCGAGGTCCCCATGCCGCGCTTCGCGGTCGGCCGCAACGACATCGTCTACGTTACCCCGGCGAGCGAGTATCAGGTTCTGGCGATGAACGGCGACGGCGAGACGGTGTGGGCGCTGCGCGTCGCCTGGCCGCGCCCGCCCTACCCGGAGAGCGGCAAGGAGAGGCGCGTCGAGATGTTCGCCAGCGAGGACCCGGACCTCAGCGTCGACGACTTCGAGTGGCCGGAGTTCACCAACGCGATCTCCTCGACCATGCTGGTCGACGGCGAGGGCCGCCTCTACGTCTTCCCGTACACGCGCGGCCTCGAGGAGAACGCGGACGACCAGGACCGGCAGGCCGAGGACGACGCGCCCCCGGAGGACGCGGAGGAGGAAGGACCGCGCGGCAGTCCGGTCGACATCTACTCGCCCGACGGCGAGCTGATCGTCGCCGGCCTCGCCGAAGGCGGCTGGCAGTACGCACGCGGCGACTACGTCTACGCGCTGCGCAGCGATCCCGACACCGACGAGATCGTGGTCTACCGCTACCGCCTGGTGCTCAACCGCTAGCGCCGACGCAGCTTGCGTCCGCATCGCTGCGGCAGGAAGCTGGAATCGAGCAACAGGTCATTGCCGCGGGTGAGCCCGCTCACCCGCTCGCCCCCGACAGGGAGGTCGTATGAACCGACTCGAAGGGAAAGTCGCCCTGGTGACCGGCGGCGCGATGGGCCTCGGCAAGGCCACCTGCCTGCTGATGGCCCGCGAGGGCGCCAAGGTCGCCGTCACCGACGTCGACGACGAGGCCGGCAACGGCACGGTCGAGGAGATCCGCGCGGCGTCCGGCACCGCCGCCTACTGGCATCTCGACGTCGCCGACGAGGCGCAGGTGCAGGAGGTGTTCGAGGCGGTCGAGCGGGAGCTCGGCGCCATCAACGTGCTGGTCAACAACGCCGGCATCGCGGGCACCAACAAGCCCACTGACGAGATCACCCGCGAGCAGTGGGAGCGGGTTATGGCGGTCAACGTCACCGGCGTGTTTCTGTGCACCAAGCACGCCATTCCGCAGATGCGGCGCGCCGGCGGCGGCAGCATCATCAACCTGTCGTCGATCTACGGCCTGGTGGGCGGGGCTGACGTGCCGCCCTACCACGCCAGCAAGGGCGCGGTGCGCCTGATGTCCAAGAACGACGCGTTGCTGTACGCCGCGGAGAAAATCCGCGTCAACAGCATTCACCCGGGGTTCATCTGGACGCCGATGGTGGAGAGGTACCTCAACACCATGGACGACCCCGAGGCGGCACGCGCGGCGACCGACCAGGCGCACCCGCTAGGTCACATGGGCGAGGCCGACGACATCGGCTGGGCGTGCGTCTACCTCGCCTCCGACGAGGCCAAGTTCGTCACCGGCAGCGAGCTGGTGGTCGACGGCGGCTACACCTGCCGCTGAACCGACCTTTCATCGGCGTCGCGGCTGCACGCGCGCAAGGGCCGCAATGACCGCGCTGCCCTTGATTCGACCCGGTGGGAAGTAGGCTGAAGCGCGCTGATCAGTCGCGGCGCAGCACGGCGAGCGGGTCGGTGGCGGTGATGCGGCGCGCCGGCAACCAGGCGGCGAGCACGGCGACCGACGCCAGCAGCACGGTGATGACGGTGAAGGCGGCGGGGTCGGCCGGGCTGATGCCGACCAGCAGCCCGCCGAGCAGCCGGCCGGTCGCGAGGGCGAGCAGCAGACCCAGGGCCATGCCGATCGCCACCCGGCGCATGCCGCCGGCGACCACCATGCCGACCAGCCGTTCCGGCGTCGCGCCCAGCGCCAGCCGTATGCCGACCTCGTGGGAGCGCTGCGCCACCGAGTAGGCCAGCGTGCCGAAGATGCCGACGGCGCTGAGCAGCAGGCCGAGGGCGCCGAACGTGCCCATGGCCCAGGCGGCGGCGCGCACCGGCAGCATCACGACGTCGTTGCCGTCCGCCATCGTCATCAGCTCGAGCGGCATGACCTCGGGATCGACCTGCAGGATGGCCTCTTGCGCGGGGGCGAGAAACGCGCCCGGATCGGAGTCGGTGGCGATGATCAGCTCCATCGCCGACTCGTAGCTCTGCGCGAAGGGCACGTACAGCAACGGTCTGGGCGCCTCGCCGAGCGTGCGCACGCGGGCG
>JASFRZ010000424.1:0-4399 GCA_050114655.1 Acidobacteriota bacterium | reverse complement strand
AACCGGTCGCGGGTCAGCGTGCGGTTGCGCAGGCTGATCTCGATAGCCTGCCGGTCGAAGGGGTAGTCGTGGAAATCGAAGGCGTTGTTGAAGTCGGCCTTGATGCGGTACAGCTCGTAGCGCATGCCGCCGTCGCGCCGAGACTCCAGCGGCTCCTCCGACAACGCGAAGTTGGTGCCTTCCGCCACTTCGAGGAGCTCGACGTCGGCGATATCCGCAGGGCCGATTCCGTCGACCGCCGGGTCGACATCGCGGTAGCGGAACCAGAGGTAGAAATCGGCGGTGTAGCCACCCAGGCCGTCGAAGTTGCTGATCTGGTTGAAGTCCATACCGGTGTACACGACGCGCGCCTTGCGCATGTAGCGCCCACCGACCGCGAGCACCTCGCTGCCGAGATCTTCGGGCAGCTCGCCGTTGTCGGCGACACGACCGGCGGGAACCAGCTGAACCGGCGCCGAAAGCTGTCTGTTGCCGTGCATGCGCGTGATCCAGACCCGGTCGGGCGGGTCTCCCTCGCTGTCGAACACGACCGGCCCGAGCAGTCCGCGCGGCGCCTCCGCGTCGGTCAGCCCCTGCAGGTAGGCGAGCACGGCGGCGCGCCCGTCGACGGTCGCGGAGTCGCTTCCGGAGCGCAACGCGCTGCGGATCGCCTCGGTCGCGACCAGCGCGGCGTCGTGGGTCGTCGCCGCTCCCCACCCCGGCTCCTCGCCGTAGCGCTGCAGATAGCTCTGCCGGAACCTGCGCCCGGCCGCGTCCGCGGTATCGAAGAGAAACGGCGATGCGGCATAGACGCCGTCGGAGAACACCCCGGGCTGCGCTCTTTCTTCGGGCTCCTGCTGCAGCAGCTCGTGGAAGCGCTCGCCGACCAGGGAATCGCCGCCGACGATCGGTAGGGTCGCACCGCGGCGGCGCAGCTCGGCGATTGCGGCCGCCGCGGCCGGGGGTTGCAGGGCCAGCACGATGGCGTCGGGCCGGAACAACCGGTTACCCAGCAGCACATCGACCTCGCGAGCGGCGGAGTCCTCGAACAGCTCCACATCCAGTTCGCCGCCGAGGGCGGTGAAGGGCCGCACGAAGTCGTCGCTGAAGGCCGTGGCGTAGTCGTCGGCCGGGTCCTTCAGCACCACCACCTGGTCCATATCGACCACGCGCAGCATGTAATGCGCCAGCACCCGCCCCTCGGCGCGCGTGCTCGGGGCGGTGCGGAAGTAACCCGGATGACCGGCGGTCACCTCGACCGCGGTGGCGGTCGGCGTGATCCCGGCGAGTATCGGGCCGGACTCAGCGCCGCCGAGCTCTTCGGCCACCGCATTCGCCGAGATGCTGTCCCCGGGACCGATGACCAGCCACGCGTTACCCTGCACGATGTCTTGCGCTCGCTCGCGCGCCGCCGCGCGCACCCGTTCTCCCCACGCGCTGGCTTCCTCCGGCTGGGCGCCGGCGGGCAGGTCGACGTCGTATTCGTACACCACCAAGTCGACCGGAGTGCCGTCGATACCGCCCGCGGCGTTGAGCTCGTCGAAGTAGAGTCCCGCCGCGCGGGCGCATCCACGGACGACAGGACCGCCGATAGCAGAGCCCACGGTCATACGGCACTGCTTTCGCCCGCCGCTGCGGCGTATCATGGAAGAGGTGCCGGCCGCGGTTCCCGGTGGCGGCCCCCGGCAGCGCGCCGCCACCGTCATGGGGGCATACCGATTCGGAGGGGCGGCTCCATGAACGCGTCTCAGCCAGCGTCCCCGGTCGACGAAAAGAGGGGGCGAGACCGCCGCAGGCGCTTGTTTGCGGGCCTGCCGGCGACGCTCTTGGTTTGCCTCGCGGCGATCACGGCGGTGGCCGCCTACGCCGTGGTGCGCGGCGGCGACGGCACCACCCTCAGCGAAGCGCAGTGGCAGCGCGTGGTCCAGCGCATGCGCCTACGCGCCACGCCCATCGCCGCCCCGTCGGCCCGGCAAGCTGCCGACCGCCCCCCCGCTCCCGCTGCGCGACCCGCGCCCCGTGGTTTCTCCGCCGGGCCCTCGGCCCCGCCGGACGACGAGCCAGCGGTACCTCCCGGCAGCGAGCCCCATGCCTCCGGAAACGCCGACGACAGCGCGCCCGACAAGCTCACAGGAGCCAGCCGCTTACCGGTGCGCCCGCTCGACGCCGACCAGAAGGCGCGCCAGGCGGCCGAGTACGCGGCCGCGCGCAACAAGTCGATTCTCGAGCTGCAGCAGTTTCGCGACGCAGTCACCATCGACATCGACGACGGTCGCGGACGGCGCGGCAGCGCCACACTGCTGAACCTCAACCCGCAAATAAACGCCTGGTACCTGCTGCGCCTGCGCTGGCAGGACGAGCTCGAGGCACGCCACTACCACCTCGCCAACGCCCTGCCGCAGCGCCAGAGCCTGGTGCTGCAGGAGGAGTTCCCGCGTGGCATCGGCGTCGCCAACACCGCCGGGACCACCCCCTGTGATCTGTGGTCGCGGGACAACCCGCGCAACCTCACCGCCGCCGCCGCGCGCGACACGCCGTACGCCATGCTGTGCGACGAGCGTGTAGTCCTGCGGCTGCAGACCACCGGCCACCGCACCACCATCGAAAAGGTCACCGATTTCCTGCGCGATTCGGTATGGGGAGGTGAGGCGATCACGGTGTTCGTCCGGCAGACGTTCTTCCAGGACGCGTTCCTCAGCACCGGGGCGCTCGCCGATGCCGCCGACCCGTCGGCACAACAGGCGCGTGACGCCACCGCTCCCCGCCCCGCCCGCCTGTCGTCGCTCGCGGAAGGCAAGAGCCTGCAGGGCACCGACCTGGGGCTGTCGCTCGCCGTGGCGCCAGCCAGCCAGCTGGTCGGCCGCTGGTACCCGGTGCGCGACAATCCGGGGGTGTTCGCCGGCACGATGCAGCCGTCGCTCGCCGCCACCGAGATCCTGGCAGGCCACACGGATAGGGTCGTTCGTCTCGACGAGGTCGAAGCCGAGGCGCTCGCCTACCTGGTGGCCTTCGACCTCGCCAGGTTCGACGTGGCGTTCGCCACCGGCACCGACCACCCGCGGCTGGGCTGGTCGGACCGCGTACCGGAGGAGCGCCGGGTATCTGATCTCGACGGTCCCGACGGGATCGCCTCGCGCGACCCGTTGGTCGCCACCGGCATCATCCCGGCGTCCCTCGCGCCGCGCTCGGTCGCCGCCTTCACCGGAGGCTTCAAGCGCACCCACGGCGGCTTCCGCTACGGTGACCTGGCGCTGGTCAACAACGGCAGCCATTACGGCTTCATCGAGGAGGGCGTGGTGTTCAGCAAGCTGCAACCGGGCCTGGCGACCATCTACGTCCTCGACGACGGCGGCTTCGAGATGAAGACCTGGAGCACTGAGGACGACACGCTGCTCGAGCGCATACGTTACGCGCGCCAGAACGGCGTGCCGATCATCGAGCGCGCGGCCGGCGGCGGCCCCGGCGTACCCGGAGTGATGCTGGGACGCTACGGCGCCGGCAACTGGTCCGGCTCGCAGGACGGCAACTACCGTACGGTGCGCGCGGGCGCCTGCCTGCAGGAGACCGAGAGCCGCCGCTTCCTGATCTACGCCTACTTCTCGTCGGCGACCCCATCGGCCATGGCTCGCGTGTTTCAGGCCTACGGCTGCACCTACGCCATGCTGCTCGACATGAACGCCCTCGAGCACACCTACCTGGCCGTGTACTCGCTGAACGGCTCCGAGCTGGCGGTCGAGCACCTGGTGCGCGGCATGGAGGTGCTCGACAAGAGCGCCGGCGATCAACTGCTGCCGCGCTTCCTCGGCTACGCCGACAACCGCGACTTCTTTTACATCCTGCGACGCGAGCCCGCGCTCACTGGCACCGCGGAGGGTGACCGGTGAAGCGAGCGAGATCCTCCCGGCGCCTCGTCGCCACGCTGGCCGCCGTGGCCTCGCTCACCGCCCTGCTGGCGTTCGCCGCCCCAGCGGCGCAATCGCTGCGCGACGCCAACGAGGCGCTGCTGCAACGCATCAGCATCGGCCTGCGCCTGACCGCGGAGCAAGACGCCGCGTTGCGCGCGGTGTTCGCCGGGTCGCGCTACATCGGCCAGGGCAACCCGGCAGTCACCGTTCACCCGGCGACCCCGCAGCAGTGCCGCGACAAACTCGGTGCGCTCGGTATCACGTACGAGAACGAGCGCTTCGAGCGCATCTGCGGCGCCCCCTACATGGCGCCGCTGTACGACCCCTCCAGCCAGCAGCCCGAGGACGCCGCCGTTTGCATCGACATGTTCGAGTTCCCCGACCTGCCGTGCGAGTACCCCGTCGTGTGGGTGCGCGCGCGCGAGGCGGCCGAGATGTGCGCCGCCGTTGGCCGGCGGCTATGCGACGCGCACGAGTGGGAGGGCGCCTGCGCCGGCAGCCTGGAGCCGCCCGAC
>JASFRZ010000423.1:0-4408 GCA_050114655.1 Acidobacteriota bacterium | reverse complement strand
GTCGATCAAGATCCCCATCGGCATCGAGGTGAATCCGGAGAGCGATCCGCCCGCCGGCCTGTACGTCTTCTTCCCCACCGACATGCACTGCCTCGGCCGCGGCAGCATCCTGCACTACCTCGCCGACCAATCGGCGCTGACCCCTCCCTGTGACACGCCGTTGCTGCTGTTCGCCAATCCCGGACTCCTTTCGCTGGCGCTCGCGCAGCCCTGGGCAGTCGACGAGGAGATGCGACACCTTTGGTTCTTCACCCCCTGCGGCCCCCTGCTGCGCAACCCCGGCACGGGACGACCGCCGGGCGGTGGCGCATCGCCGTCGGCGCAGGCGCGCGACGAGTCGCACTACTACGTGCGCGAGGGCTTCGAACCGGTCGGCTACTCCATCACCGAAATCGGCGAGCAGCGATTGACGGCGCTGGAGATCGCGGTGGAGGGCGCGATCGAACGGATCTACCTCGACGACGCGGGCCGCGTGTTGCGCGTCGATCTGGGACCACATCCGATCACCTCGCTGCCGCGGTGGATACGGCTGCTGGCGCCCAGCGAGTACTAGGTCGGTGAGCGCGGCGCCCAGTACGGGACACGCGCCGTGTGAGGGGCGCGGCGACCGGGCGCTCAGTCGCTGATCAAAGCCTCGGCCAGCCCACCGCGCCACGCCACGCAGCGATAGAAGGCGTAGGCGGCCAGCGCGAAAACGATCGCCAGCCCGGCGACGATGCTCGACGAGTACCACGCCGAGAAATCGAGCGTAGGCAAGGTGCTGATCATCAGCGCTGCGCTGGTGGTCATGGCGATGAACACCAGTAGGCCGAGACGAAAGAGCACGAACAGCCACAGCGCTATTCCGACGACCCACAAGATTTCGGTGAGCAGGCTCGCGGACGGGCGTGACGCGTTGAGCGTGAGGCCCGGGATGAAGCCGATGCCGCCGAGGAAGAACAGCCACACTGCGTAGGTGAGCCCACGGCGACGCCGCAGCGCCACGAACGTGAGACCGTAGAGAAAGGACACCCCCAGGGCAACGATCACGGCGCCGATCGCGCCGCCGATGAACGTTTGCAGCACCTTGGTGAGCGAGCGGAGCGGCAACCCGACGTAAGTGCCCGCCGTCACACTGCGCTCCTGCACCGCCAGCGGCAAGACGTCGAGCAAGCGCATGAGCGCTCCGATGGCACAGCCGAGCAGTATGTCGCGCCCCACCAGGGGGTCCGACAGACGACCGTCGACGACCCGCGTCCAACCGATCAACGCCTCGGGAGCGTGACGCCGCATGAACGGCTCCACCGCCAGGTACAGCGCCCAGGTGAGGCCGCCCGCCGCACCGACGAACACCAGCATATCCATGAACTCGTTGATGTCGTTGGGCGTGTAGGTGTGCTCCCCCAGCACCCAGGTCAGGGCTGCCGCCAGCGCGATGGCGAAGCCGAGGCGGCGCGCGCCGCGGGTGTCACCGCGGCCCGTGCGCACGTTGCGCTGAGCAACGTACAGCCCGCCGAAGATGACCGTCAGGATCATGATCGAAACGGCGAGTAGGACGGCGATGATTGCCGCCAGGGTCAGCCGCGAGGTTGCAGTGGCCGCCGACGGTGCCGCCGGTTCCAGCGGCGCCCAATCGGAGAAAAGCCTCAGCGAAACCAGGCGGCCATCGAGCGCGGCGGCTTCGATACGCAACGACGACTCCGGGTCCTCCGGGTAGCTCCCCTCCCACGCGGCGCGCCGGTCGGCGAAATGATCCGGCGAGTAGCGCGGCTCGACCGCGGTGAAGTCGCCCATCTCCAGGCCCATACGCTCGAACAGCCGCTGCCAGTCGACCTCGCCCGCTTCCCGTGTCTCCGCCACGCGCGCCGGCACGGCGTCGAACCACACCAACCGGCCGAGGGTATCAAGCTGCAGGGAAATCATCCCGGGCGTCGTGCGCGGCGGGTTGGTAAGCGATACCGCGACATTCGTGGACGGACCCGTGAGCGCGTTGGGAATGAGCGTGGACGGCGAGCTCCGCCACCAGAAATGGATCACCTCCGGGCGGCCCCCGGCAATCGTGTCCCAGCGCTCGGGCGGTGCGTCCTCACTGCGCAGCCAGCGGATGTAGCTGAGATCCGACGAGAACCCGGAGGCCTTGTCGGCCCCGTCGGTCTCGTAGCCGAGATCGCCGACGATCTCCTCCGCGCGCGCCTCGAGCACCTGCGGCGGCCGGTCGAACGGTACCCAGCCGACCAGGCTGCCGTTGGCCTGCACCACGCCCACGGCGATGGTCCCGAGCAGCGCCACCAGCAGCAACGGGAGCGCCACGAGCACCGGCAACGTGCCCTCCCCGCCCGCCTCGGCGACCATCTCGGGCGAGGGCGTCTCGCCCGCAGCGAGCGCCGCGGCCAGCGGGTCGGCACCCGGCAGCCCGGCCGCCACGGCCAGCGCCGAGGCCGGCCGCTTGGCGGGGTCGTTCTCGAGGCAGCGGTGGATGATGCGATCGACCGCGGGATCGAGGCCGCCGGTGCGGGTCAGCGAGGTGGTCATCGAGCTCTTGTGCAGGCGCGACAACTCGTCGAAGCTGTCGGCCTCGAACACCCGCCTGCCGGTGAGCAGCTCGTGGAGCACCAGGCCGAGCGAGTAGATGTCGGAGCGCACGGACACCTCCTTGCCCTCGAGCTGCTCGGGCGCCATGTACACCGGCGTGCCGGCGCGCACCTCGGCGACCGCGGCGAGGCCAAAGTCGGTCAGCTTCACCCGCCCGCGCCCGTCGAGCATGATGTTGGCCGGCTTCAGGTCGCGGTGCAGCACTCCCTCATCATGCGCCGCCGCCAGCGCCGCGCAGAGTTGCCGCGCGATCTCCACCGCCTTGTCCTCCGGCAGCCGGCCGATGCGGCGCAACAGCGATGCGAGGTCCTCGCCGTCGACGTACTCCATCGACACGTAGTGCTGCCCTTCGGCCTCCCCTACGTCCCACACCCGGCACACATTGCGGTGCGACACCTTGCGCGCCGTGCGCACCTCGTCGAGCAGCATCTGCACCTGCATCTCGGCGGCCGATACTTCGCGCGACAGGAACTTGAGCGCCACCTGCTGGCCGAGCTTGAGATCGTCGGCGCGGTACACCTCTCCCATGCCGCCGCGCCCCAGAAGCCCCACGATGCGGTAGCGCTCGGCGACGATGCTGCCGGGCAGGAAGCGTCCGTGGCGATCGGCGTCGGACTGCGGGTCCGACGACGGGTGCGGCGAGGACGGCTTCGACCCGCGCGCCGCGCCGGAGATTGCACTATCCGCCGAGGGGGCCATCGAGGTGGCGGCTTCGGCCAATCCGCCCGGATCGAGCGAGGTCGCCGCCTCCGCCAAATCGCTCGGATCGACGGACGTGGCCGCCTGCGCCGCGGAGTCCGGCGCGGCCGGCTGCGTCGGCATCGAGGTGACCGCCTCGTCCGACGTCAGCGGCGCTGCGCAATGGGGGCAGAAAGCACTCCCCTCCGGCGTTTCCTTCGAGCACTCAGGGCATCTCATCGCGCCGCTGTTGCCTCCTCCACGACTCGGTTGTCGGGCACATCCGCTTGTAAGCCCTCCTGTGCCACGAACCCCTTCTGCCTTCCCTCGACGGAAGAATCAGCCGCGGCGGTACCTTCCCACACTCGCCGGGTGGAGGGAACGGTCGCGCTCGACAGGCTGCCCCGCGCCCGCGACCGCCTCACTTGGTTCCGCCTATTGTGGGACCGGTCGAGTGATTCACCGCCGCCACAGATAAGTCAGCTTGAACACCAGCTGGCGGTCCTGGATCGGCACGCCGGTGCCGTACAGGTCGCGGGTCTCGTTGTAGACGACGAAGAGGTCGGAGCCGGGGCGGTAGATGTAGTCGAGGCGCAGGTTGGTGCTGACCCGCTCGGCGGTGTCGTTGTACTGCAGGAAGGCGTTGACCACCAGGGCGTTGATCGGTGTGACGTTGATGCGCAGGCCGCCGAGGTTGGTGACGAAGTCGCCCTCGGGCAGGCGCACGTCGTTGCGCTGGTAGGCGGGCAGCAACGCCAGGTGCGAGTTGACCTTGAGGTTGGCGCCGACGTCGATGGTGGTGCGGTTGCCATCGAAGAAGCCACCCCGCAAGTACCGGAAGGAGCCCGACAGCGGCCGGCGCTGGCTCATCTGAAATTGCACGAACTGGTCGGTGAAGTGGTACTCGCCCGCCGGGATGATGGTTCCCGGGTGGACCACGAAGGGCCGGTCGAGCAGCTCGTAGCGATCGTCGACCTGGACGGTGATCTGGTCGTCGCTGTCGAACAGCAGCACTCCCTGCGCCCAGCTACTCCGCGTCACCAGCGTGCCCTCGTGGTCGTAGGTGAAGTCGGCCAGGGCGCGGGCCAACACCCGCCGCACCACGTCGCCACCGGGGCGGAAGCCGATGCGTCCGCTGGGTTGGTAGTTGCGCACCGCG
>JASFRZ010000422.1:0-4408 GCA_050114655.1 Acidobacteriota bacterium | reverse complement strand
GACGTCGCGCGACGTCCTGGGGTCGTGCTTCGACGGCGAGGTGGTGGGCTTGCCCTTCTTCCGCATCGCCGAAGGCTCCGTTGCCGGTGTTCCGGTCACCGTGTCGCGCACCGGGTACACGGGCGACCTGGGCTACGAGCTGTGGCTTCCCGCGGAGCGGGCCGTCGAGGTGTGGGACGCCGTCATCCAACGCGGTGCTCCCTGGGGGGTGACCCCCTGCGGCATTCTGGCGATGGATGTCGCGCGCGTCGAAGCCGGCTTCGTGTTGCTCGCGGTGGACTACATCGGCGCCGAGCACGCCCTCCTTCCCGAGCATGCGGTGTCCCCCTACGAGCTCGGCATGGGCTGGGCAGTGAAGTCCGACAAGGGACCTTTCGTCGGCCGTGAGGCGCTCGCCGCGGAGCGCGCGCAGGGCTCGCCGCGCCGTGTCGTCGGCATCGAGATCGACTGGGAGCCGCTCGAGCAGGTCTACGCCGACGCCGACCTGATGCCCGATCTGCCGCAGACCGCCTGCCGCGAGCCGGTGCCGGTGTATGGCGACGGCCACCACGTCGGTCGGGTGACGACGCGCTGCTGGTCGACCCTGCTCAAGAAGTACATCGGCATCGCCACCGTCGACGCGCGCTACGCCGATTCCGGCAGCAAGGTCGAGATGGAGGTCACGGTGAACTTCCGCCGCAAGCGCGTCGCGGCGCGCGTGACCGACTTGGCCCACTTCCGCCCCGAGCGCCTGCGCGCCTGACCTTCGCCCTGACCGGCGCTGTTTGCACGGCGGCCCGCCCGGCCGCGTCTCCGACCGCCTGGTACGGCGGGTGCCGGTTTGTCATGCTCAGGGAATGAGCCGCGCCGCGCGCTACCTGCTGATCGTCCTCGCTCTCGTCATGGCGGCACCGCCGTTGCACGGCGCGCCTTCCACGTCGGGGGCAGGGGAGGCGCCGGCGGCGCAGGCGAGCGGGCCGCAGGCGCGAGATTTCCTCGGTTTCGAAATCGGCGAGGAACTGCGCTATGTCCTCGGTCCGCCCGAGTCCCTGCTGCGCGGCGAGATGGGTATGTGGTCGATCCGGCTCGACGAGGTCTACGCCGGCGAGGACGGCGGCCCCGAAGGCGAGTTCGCCCTGCGTCACCAGTGGCAGGCACCGCAGCCGATCGGTGACCCGCCGCTGCGCACCATTATGCGGGTGGAGAGCGAGGGCACGCTGCGGGTGAACGCCTACGGTTTCCCGCTGGCGATCCAGTATCAGACCGTGCGCCATCTCGCCGGCATGGGCGACGAGGCCTACACCATCGAGTACGTCCTCGACGAGGA
This sequence comes from Acidobacteriota bacterium, assembly GCA_050114655.1. Taxonomy (GTDB): domain Bacteria; phylum Acidobacteriota; class UBA890; order UBA890; family UBA890; genus JASFRZ01. The sequence goes on along the minus strand of JASFRZ010000422.1, from coordinate 3,102 downwards.
CCAGCGGGCCTACCAGAAGCGCACCACGATGGACGGTGATCGCTGGTACCAGACCGCGCCGATCCGCAGCCACGGCACCGTTCATCGCAATCCACCGTCGGGCCTGTTCGCCTTTCTGCCCACCGCTCCCGGTTGCATGGACCGCTTCGTCGGCACCTACCAGGTGCAGGGCGCTCCGATGGCGCAGCCACGCTCCGCCGGCACGCCGGCGAGCAACCAGCAGGTGCCCCAAACCGTCAGGGTGGCCGACAACGAGGACTGCGAGGAGTCGCTGTTCGCCGATCCCGGCCTGCTCAACCTGGCGATGCCGGCCTTCTGGGAGGCGCAGGGGGATCGCGAGTACGTCTTTTTCACACCGATCGGCCCGACAGGCCAGCCGCGCAGCGGCGTTTCCGCGGGCATGGGGGGTGCGCCGCCGATGGGGACCGGCGGTGTGCCGACCGGCATCGGCCCCGGGACCGGCGGCGGCTTCCCGGCGCGCGCTTACGACGTGCCGACCACGGGTGCGACCTACAACGAGGTCGAGCGGTTGCGCTTCCTCGAGCGCGTCGCGGTGCGGCTGGGCAGCCGCACCGTCGACGCCTGGCTGATCGAGATGAACAACCACGCCGGCCCGATCTACGTCAACGACGACGGCGTCGTCGTGCGCATCGACCTGCCGCCGCGTAGCGAGGGCGCCGAGCGCTACATCCGGCGCCTGTGGCCGAGTGAGTTCTGAGGTCGTCCGCGGCTGCCCCCATCGGTGCATCCGAGCGCCGCGCTTCGGAATTCCGCCGGCGGTGGCCGTCTCCGTGGAACGAGTGGAGTCGGGGGCTTCTGTTGCTTCATATTTCTGAGTGAATCATACTCATGGCATGAGTAAGAGAATGCAGGTCTTGTTCGACGAGGAGGAGCTCGAAGAGATGCGTCAGTGCGCCGAGCGCAACCGCATGACGCTGTCCGAGTGGGTCCGGCAGACCCTGCGTGAGGCAGCGCGACGAACGCCTTCGGCTGACCGCGAGGGCAAGCTGGCCGCCGTCCGGGAGGCGACACGGCACGAGTTCCCGACGGCCGACATCGACCAGATGTTGGGCGAGATCGCGCGAGGACGCGAGTTCTCGTGATCCTCGTCGATTCCAACGTGCCGATGTATCTCGTCGGCGCCGATCATCCGCACAAGGTGGACGCGCAGCGCGTGCTCGAGCGGGCGATCGCCGACGGCCGCAAATTGGTAACCGACGCCGAGTCACTACAGGAGATCCTGCACCGGTACGCGGCGATCGAACGGCGCGATGCTATCCAGCCGTGTCTCGCGGCCTTGCTCGCCGTTGTCGACGAAGTCCTGCCGATCGAGCGCGAGGACGTGCTCGCCGCACGGGACCTGCTCCTCGCGACGCGGAGCCTGTCGGCGCGCGACGCCGTGCACGTGGCGGTCATGCGACGCCACGGCATCGAGCACATCATGTCGTTCCATCGCGGCTTCGACGGCGTGTCCCGCGTCACCCGTCTCGCGTGAGCGACCGAAAGAGTGTGCGACGGTGGTCGCTCGGCGGCGCTGCTTTCCGCTCGGCGGCGAGCTAATATCGGCTGCTATATGCGCGCGCTACCGGTTCTGACGCTGGTCGGCCTGTTGACCCTGATGCAGGGCTCCGGGATGGCGGCGGAGCAACGCCCCGCGCGTGCGGAAGGTGGGACGACGGTCCGTGCCGCCCTCGACACCATTCCGCCGCGCCCCGCCGACGCTCCGGGCGGCAGCGAGTTCGTGCTGCGCATCGCCGAGCTCGACCGCGCCGGCCGCGAAGCGGCGATCCTGGCCGAGGTGCTGCGCGGCAACATCCCCGATTTCCTGCGCTCCCTCAAGCCGATCACCTTGCGCGGGCGCGTCGGGGGACGGGCGATGACGATCGTGGTGTGGGTCATGCCCGACTACCTCGCGGTGGGCTCCGACGACGACTTCGTGCGGGTGCCGGTCGACTACTACAGCGCGCTGCGCATCGCGCGCGGCTTCGCCATGTCGCTGCCGACCCGCAAGATCGTCGACGCGGTGTACGCACAGTCCGAGGTGCACCTGACGCCGCAGCCGATGACGCCCGGGCCGCGCATGACCTCGGCGCAGTATTTCCTGGCGCACAACGAGCGTATCGAGCGCCAGTGGGCCGAGCACACCCTCGGGGAGCTGGTCGCGGGCCACAAGAAGGACTTGGTCATCACCAACCGGCTGCAGCAGCAGCGCACGCGGCGGGTGGCGATCTACGGCTGGCACCGCGCGCCGGGCGATCCCATCCAGCCGCTCAGCCTGGTGCACGGCGCCACCTACGCCGACTACAGCCACGGGCTGCGGCTGGTGAGCGACGTCCTGACGGTCAACGGCGTCGAGCGGCCGCTGCTCGAGGTCCTGCAGGACGCCCGCCTGGGCCCGATCCTCACCCGCGAAGGCACGATTCAGGTGCCGTCCGGCCTCCTCCCGGCGCGCTGATCCGCTACTCGATCGTCTTACAGCAGCGAAAGCCGAGGTGGTAGTTGTGGTGGCTGTCCGGTGACATGACCGCGCCGCCGTGCCAGTAGGGCGCGCGCCAGCGGCAGGCGTCCTCGTGTGCCTTGAAGCTGTCGAAGATGAACCAGCTCCCTTTCATCTCGGTGACACCCAGCGTGGTGCTGCCGGCGCTCGCCATCTGGTCCGGTGCCAGCGGCAGGTTCATGTGCTCGGCGGCGTTGCCGTGCTGGTCGAGCACGCCGAGCGCGCTGCGGCATTCCGGGAACATGCCGGTCGGATAGGTGTTGGAGCCGCATTTGTCCCAGCCGCCGCCGTCGCAGCCGGGACTCTTGGCGCTCGCCGTGGCGCAGATGCCGGTGCGGTACTCGGGCCCGTAGGCCCACACCTCGTTGCCCCGCTGCGCCGCGTTGTGGACGGCGCGCATGCGCTCCACCGCGGCGGACGGCGTCAGGCCGTCGACCAGGTCGAAGGGGTAGTCGGGCGGCTCCAGGCTGCCGGCGCAAGCGCCCTCCCACTCGTGCGCGTCGCATAGCCGCCGGCCAACGGCGGCGCACATCTCGGCCGCCTCGCGCGCGCGCACCCACACGACGGGGTACTCGCACGGCAGGTCGGGGAACTCGAACATGTCG
>JASFRZ010000421.1:0-4409 GCA_050114655.1 Acidobacteriota bacterium | reverse complement strand
GCAGGGCGACGCCGATGGCGAGGTAGAAGACGCGGAACTCCAGCACCCGCGAGACGTCACCGAGCCCCATCATGTCGGAGAAGTAGAGCGGCGCGAAAAACGCGCCGAAGTCGAAGATGCCGCCGTAGCGCGTCCCCAGGAAGAACAGCACCGCGATGATGTAGGCGATCGACACCAGCGCCACCGCGGTGGTGTTGCGCAGCGTGGCGCCGAGCGAAAACGTGAACGCCGACATGAAGATCAGCGCCGGCATGGTCATCAGCAGGAAGTACGCCAGGTACGGCGTCAGCAGGAACGGCTCGCCGGTGATGCTGATCTTGGCCGCCTGGATGGCGAGGTTGAGGGTCAGCACCGCGAGGCTCAGCACGGTGAGCGCCTCGACCACGCCGAGGTACTTGCCCACCACCAGCTCGGCGGTCGACAGCGGTCGCGCCGCGATGACCTCCTCGACCTCGGCCTTGGTGTCGTTGGCGCGGAAGTTGCCGGCGACGAAGGCGATCAGCACCGTCTGGATGTAGGTGTAGAAGTAGAACGGAATGAACGCGCTGAGCCCGAGGGACTCGGAGCGTCCGGTGAGCTCGCCCTGCGTTTCGGCGATCGACAGCACCACGCCGAAGAACAGCGGGATCGAGATGCCGATCAGGCCGAGGACGCGGAAGCGGGTGGTGCGCATCAGCATCGTGCGCTCGTAGCGCGCCACACCGAAGACGTTGCGGAGCACGTTCATTCGCCGACCCCGTCGGGAGAATGGCCGTCCATCGCCATGAAGTAGATGTAGGCATCCTCGAGATTGGGCGGCTCGGGCTCGGCGCCCGACGGCGGTTCCTGGTCGCCGACGATACGCACCATCAGGTCATCGCCCATCGGCGTTACCGTGACCACGTGCCACTCCTTCTGCACCTGCGCGAAGCCGGCGTCGTCGACGTGCAGCGTCCAGGTCTTGTTCTCGGCGTGGCGCACCAGCTCCTCGGGTCCGCCGTGAAACAGCAGGCGGCCGAAGTTGAGCACCGCGATGTCCTCGCAGGTGCTGGAGATATCGCCGACGATGTGGGTCGAGATCAGAATGGCGCGATCGCGCGACAGGCGGCCGAGGATCTTGCGGAAGCGGATACGCTCCTCGGGATCGAGCCCGACGGTGGGCTCGTCGACGATGAGGAAGTCGGGCTCCGCGAGGATCGCCTGGGCGATGCCGAGGCGCCGCTTCATGCCACCCGAGAAGGCGCCGGTGTGCTTGTCGCGCACCTCGGTCAGAGCCACCGCCTCGAGCGCCTCCTCGACCACCTGCTTGCGGTACTTGCCCGGGCGGATGTGCGCCAGGCGCGCCATGTAGTCGAGGAACTCGAAGGCGGTGAGGTCGGGGTAGGCGCCGAAGTGCTGCGGCAGGTAGCCGAGGCGGCGACGGACCTGGTCACGATCGGCGTCGATGCGCATGCCGTCGATGGTCACCTCGCCGGAAGTCTGCTTCATCTGCGTCGACAGGATCTTGATCAGTGTCGTTTTGCCGGCGCCGTTGGGGCCGAGGAGGCCGAAGGTGCCGGTGCTGATCTGCAGATCGATGCCGTCCAGCGCCGGGCGCGCGGCTTTGTCGTAGATCTTCGTCAGCGAAGAGATTCGGATGTCCATGGCACAGACGGGGATGGTTGCAGGGGCTGCTCGTTCCCCGGATTGTACGCGCGGTACGCTGCCGAGATTCCGTCGCGCAGCATACCGCAACCGAGTTTATTGTTTCCTGCGGGAAGGTTCCGTGTCCGTAAACCGTCTGTAAAGAATTGTAATAGGGCGAAAAAGCCGAGTTGTCGCCATACCGGGGCAATGTAAGAGTATGGCACCGTGCGCTGGTTGAAGACGCCCATCGGCGCGCGAGCGCGACTGCTCCCATCCCCACCGGTGAAAGCAAAACGGAGCCCCTGAACATGAAGCTGCGGAAGCTCGTTGCCGTCGCCGTTGTGGCGCTGGCGGCCGTCGGATGCCAGGACGCGCCGGAGGAGCGCGTCGTGGACCTCGTCGTCCCCGTCACCGTGCAGCCGGTATCGCGCGGCACCATCGAATCGTTCGTATCGACCACCGGCAGCCTGCGTGCCTCGAAGAGCGCCGACATCCTGGTGGAGGTGCGCGGTGACCTCTTCTACGACAACCTGCCCAACGGGCGCAAAGCGGTCGAGGGCGTGCGCGTCGAGCGCGGCCAGCAGATCGCCCATATCGAGAGCCCGGAGTACGTCAACAGCATCCGCATGCCGTCGCTCGAGCTGGCGCTGCAGAACGCGCAGAACACCCTGGCCGAGAAGCAGGCGCTGTTCGATGAAGGGCTGGCGGTGCAGTCGGAGGTCGCGGCCGCCCAGCGCACCGTCGCCGACGCCCAGGCCAACATCACCGACGCCCGCATCCAGCTCGGCAAGATGCAGGTCCTCGCCCCGTTGACCGGCTGGCTGACCAACCTGGCGGACACCACCGAGGAGACGGTGTTCGAGGCCAATACGGTGATCGGCCAGGTGGTCGACTACAGCCGCGTGCTGACCGACCTGAAGATCCCCAACTCGCAGATGCCGGTGATCGCCGAGGGGCAGGAGGTGCGCGTCACCAACTACGCCTTTCGCGACCAGACCTTCATCGGCCACGTTTCGGTGATCGACCCGGCGCTCGACGCGGCGACGCGCACGTTCCGCATCGAGGTCACCGTAGACAACCCCGATCTGGTGCTGCGGCCGGGTATGTTCATCAAGGCCGATATCGTCGTCGAGCAGCGCAAGGACATCATCGTCATCCCCAAGGAGCTGGTGCTCAGCCGGCAGAACCGCAGCGTCGTTTTCGTCGAAGAGGAAGGCCGTGCGCAGCAGCGCTTCATCGAGACCGGCCTCTCCGACGACCTCATGGTCGAGGTGACCGACGGGCTGTCGGAGGGAGAGCGCCTGATCACGAGCAATTTCGAGACCCTGCGATCGCGCACCCAGGTCCGCGTCACCGGCGAGAGCGGCCCGCGCGGATCCGGCAGCTGACGACCCCGGAAACACGGGCGTGCGGCGCGTGGTGAGCTGACATGTCGTTACCGCAGTTTTCAACCCGCTATCCGGTGACCATCGCCATGGCGACCTTCGCCGTGGTCCTGCTCGGCTGGATCTCCCTGGACGGCCTCGGCACCGACCTGCTGCCCAACGTCCAGACGCCGGTCATCACTGTCGACCTGCAGGTGCCGGGCAAGTCGCCGCAGGAGATGGAGGAGCGTTACACGCGTCGGCTCGAGCGCGACGTCTCGACGGTCAGCGGCGTCGAGCGCGTGTACTCGATCACCCGCGCCGGTCAATCGGTGGTGGTGGCCGAGTTCGCCTGGGACACCGACATGGACTTCGCGCTGCTCGACGTGCAGAAGCGCACCGGTGCCTACGCCACCGACGACGAGATCCAGAGCCTCGACGTCTCGCAGGAGGATCCGCAGGCGCTGCCGGTGGCGCGCATCGCGGTGTCGTCGAGCGACTACGCCGACCTCGACGAGCTGCTCGGTGCGGTCGACACGCTGGTGAAGCCGCGCTTGGAGGCGCTCGACGGCGTCGCCTCGGCAGAGATCGAGGGCGATGCCGAGAAGGAAGTGCGCGTCATCCTCGATCCCTACCTGCTCGAGGCCTTCGGCCTGACCGACACCGCGGTGGTGCAACAGATCACCGCCGCCAACCAGGACGTTTCGGGCGGGCGGCTGGAGGAGGGCGATCAGGCTTACCAGGTCAAGGGGTTAGGGCGCCTCGGTAGCATCGCCGACCTCGAGAACCTGATCGTCGGCGAGCGCGCAGGTGATGCGGTCACCGGCGCGGCGACCGGCAGCGCGACAGGCACTACCGGGACCGCGGCGGGCGGTACGAGCGCCGCCGGCACCGCGTCCGCCGAAGAAGACAGCCTGCGCGTTCCGGTGTACGTCAAGGACGTCGGCCGGGTCGAGCTGGAGTACGCCGAGCGCGAGACCATCGTGCGGCTCAACGGCGTCGAGTGCCTGGGCGTCGCCATCTACAAGGAGGCCGACGCCAGCACGGTGAGCGTGGTGCAAACGGTCATGGCCGACGTCGACCGCCTCGCCCTCGACCTGCCGGGCGTGCAGTTCACCGTGGTCGAAAACCAGGCGCGTTTCATCGAGTCGGCGGTGCAGGAGGTCGAAAACGCAGCCATCGTTGGCGCCATCCTGGCGGTCGCCGTGCTGCTGCTTTTCCTGCGCTCGGTCACCGCCACCCTGGTGATCGGCGTCGCCATCCCGATCTCGATCCTGGCGACCTTCACCTTGATGTACTTCGAGGACCTGACGCTCAACATCATGACGCTCGGCGGCCTGGCGCTCGGCGCCGGCATGCTGGTCGACAACGCCATCGTGGTGATCGAGAACATCTACCGCCACCTCGAGCTCGGCGCCGAGCCGACGCCGGCGTCGGCCG
>JASFRZ010000420.1:0-4410 GCA_050114655.1 Acidobacteriota bacterium | reverse complement strand
TGCAGAGGCTGAAAAGCAGCTCATTCTGGCCACGCTCGACGAATGCGAAGGCAACCGGACTCGGGCCGCCAAGAAGCTCGGCATCAGCGTCAAGACCCTCTACAACCGCCTCAAGGCGTATGAAGAGAAAGACGAATAGGCGTTCCCGCGAGGATCGTCCGGCGCGCTCGCGCGCCGGCGGGCTGAGGGCGTGGCTGGCGGTCACCAACCTGGTGTACGTGCTGCCGTTGCTGTTTGTCGGCGTGACGCTGTTTCTGTGGCAGTGGTCGATGGAACAGGAAGGCGAGCGCATCCGGCTGCTCACCGACGAAGAAGCATCTCGCGCCGTCAACGTGATTCTCGATCGCCTGCAGGGCCACGCCGACATGTCGGCGCGCTCCGGCAACCGCTGGTTGCTGCGGGATCCGCGCGACCAGCCGGAATGGGACTACGACCTGTTCAGCCGCCGCTGGCTTCATCCGGAGCTCGAGACCGTCGAGTGGATCGGTGCTGATCTGGAGCCGCGCTTCTGGCCGTCGAACCAGAAGCCGGTGCTGGCCAATGTCGTCGGGCGCGACGATCTCGACGCCGCAGCCACCGAGCATCGCGTCGTGCTTGCCGGGCCCTACTACTTCGGCGACGGCCATCCGGTTTCGTTGACCATCGTGCCGGTGGAGCGCGGCGACGCGACCGAGTGGGTGGTCAGCGCGTACGACCTCGGGCGCGTGCTGCGCTTCACCTTGCAGGGCGCCAACGCCAGCTTTGCCATGGCGTTGCTGTCCGACGGTCGCGAGGTATTCGCCAGCCACGAGCAGGAGGCGGACCTGCCCGCCGGCTGGGAGCGCACCGTCGACCTGGAGTACGACCGCCTCGACCTGCAACTGCACGTGTGGCCGCGGCCGGTGACGCTCGATCGCTTCCGCACCCGTATGCCGCAAATGGTGCTGATCGGCGGCATCATGGCGGCGGTGGTGCTGGCACTCGGTATCCGCCTCGCACAGGTGTCCGCGCGCCGGGCGATCGAGGCGCGGATGACTGCGTCGCTGCAGGATGAGGTGCGCGCTCGCGGGGCGGCGGAGAAGCTCCTCGAACGCCGCGTCGGTGAGCTGTCGCGCTCCAACCAGGAATTCGAGCGCTTCGCCTATGCCATCTCGCACGACCTGCGCGACCCGCTCAACACGATCCACCTGAATCTCCAACTGGTCCTGGCCCAGGAGGACGAGACCTCGGCGACAGAGCGCCGCCGCCTGCGGCAGGCGGCGACGGCAGTCGAGCGCCTGGACACGATGATCGGTCGCCTGCTGGAGTACGCCCGCGCCGGCGGAGGTGGTGACAGCCTCGAGTTGGTAGCAGCCGAGGAGGCGCTCGACGACGCGGTGGCGAACCTCGAAGCGCTCATCGTGCGGCACGAAGCCTCGGTGAGCCGTGGCACCCTGCCGAACCTGATTGCACACCGTGCGGCGCTGACGCGACTCTTCCAGAACCTGGTGTCGAACGCTCTGAAGTATCGGGCTGAGCGACCGCCGGAGGTCACCGTCGAAGCGGTCAAGAGCGACGAGGAGTGGGTGTTCTCGGTGGCCGACAACGCCCGCGGCATGAGCGATAAGGATATCCGTCGCGCATTCGATCTCTTCTGGCGCCATGATGATGGCGGCGACACCGCCGGTGAGGGCATCGGCCTGGCGGTTTGCAAGCGTATCGTCGAACGGCACGGCGGGCGTATGTGGATCGAGTCCCGGCAGGGGCAGGGCACGACGTTCTTCTTCACCTGGCCGGCCGATCCCGACGCCGGTGCGGGGCGCGGAGTATCCGAGGGCCCGCGCACCTGAACCCGGTAAAATCGACCGGCACCAGTAAGAATTTCCGACAGTCGGCGCTCCGAGCCCACCCCCCTTCCTGTTGGCGAAGACCCTGTAACGGGGCCAATCGGCCGCCTCGGGGCTCAACGGGCCGGGTGCACCGCCCGACAACCCGGTCGTGTCGAACTGGCACAATGGTTGCAGCTACTTTCTAGCGAGCGTCCTGACGGATGCCTTCATACAAATGCACCTGGTGACGGGAGGAAGTCATGCATTGGAGCCATGCGAGCCGTGCCGCAGTGTTGTCGCTGGTGGTTGTATTCGCCGCCGGCAGCGTTGGCTGCGCGCACGTCAACCGTGACGAAATGAACACCGAGCTGGATACGCTGGCGACGCAGCTCCGTCAGGAGCAGACCGACGGCGACGCCGCGCTCGCCGGCCGCATCAGCGCGCTCGAGACGCAGGTCAACGACCTCGATCAGCGCCAGGCCGCGACGGAGCAGCGGATGGAGCAGCTCGAGCGCTCGCTCCAGGAGCTCGAAAGTGAGGTCGGTATCACCATCGAGCGGCTCGAGGGCGCCATTGCCTTCAGCGTTCCGCTTTTCTTCGAGTTCGACTCATCCACGCTCGATGATGCCCAGACTCCGGCACTCGATCGCTTTGCCGGTGTCTACGACGAGTTTTACGGCGGCAAGCTGTTGACCGTGGAGGGCTTCACGGACGAAGCGGGCAGCGAGGCTTACAACCAGCGCCTCGGCATGCGCCGCGCCGAAGAGGTCAAGAGCTATCTCACCGAGGTCGCCGGCGTCGACGCGGAGCACGTGCGTGCCGTCAGCTACGGCGAGTCGCGTGACCGTCTGGTGGCGCCGGGCGAGTACGGGCACAGCCGAGGCCGCGAGAACCGCCGCGTCGTGCTGGTGATCGATACGGCAGAGCCCATGCCGGCGGCGACGACAACGGGGCAAGGCGGACAAGGCGGAAGCGGACGTTGAGGAGCCGGTGGCCTGCGTGGGAGCCCGTGATCCCGACTGCCGCAGGCCACCGGGTCCACCTTTACATCACGATCATGCGCGGGGGTCGGCGCGAGATTCCGGTTTTCCGAGTCCCTCCCGGAACAGCGCCGACCCCGCCTCCCATCCCGGTTTTCGCCTCTCCGTGCCATGGTACCGCCCCTGAAGCGGAGAGTCGTTGAGACAGGGCGCGCCCTCCACGCAGCTCGCCTTGCTCTCATCGCCACGTGGACGTGTAGGTCTTCAGGGTGAGCAACGCAGGCCGCCCGTCCACGTGGCATTTTTTTGTCCGCCTTCACCCTCGACCGCTCAGAGCAGCCTGATCGCCAGGTAGCCGAGCCCGGTCGCCAGCATGGCGAGGAACCCTGCGCCCAGCCAGAGCGCCATCTCGCGGGTTCCGTTGAGGAGTGTCAGCACCCACTTGGCGAGCGCATTCGCGCCGATCGCCAAAAACAGCACCATACCCACGTGGCCGGCCGACAGGTTGCCGACCCGGGCCAGCGTGGGCAGGGTCAACGCGATCGCGCTGACGTTGACCAGGCCGGTGAGCGAGGCAACCGCGTAGACGCCGCGCTTGCCGAGGTACGCAAGGCCGAAGTGCGAGAAAAACAGGAAGGTGACCAGCAGCGCCGCGAAGATGAGCGCCGCGGTGACCGAGAACGGGTTGCGCAACACCAGCTCGAGCTCTCCGTCCTCGCCGTCGTCACGACCCACGCTGCGCACGGCCCAGGCGCCGAGCGCGCCGACCGCGAACATCGACAGCAGCATCGGAGCGAGCTGCTCGACGAGATCGCCGTCGACAATGAACACCAGGAACAGCAGGCGCGGGAACTGCATCGTGTTGGCCATCACCGTCGCCGCGGCGATGAGGCGTGAATGATCCGGAGAATTGCGCGCGCGGTTGGCCAGCGACATGGTCACCGCCGGGGTCGACACCAGCCCGCCCATCACCGCCGAGGCAAACAGGCCGTGACCCGAGCCGAATACCCGCACCAGGAAGTAGCCGGCGTAGCTGAGCGCCGAGTAGATGACCACGAAGGTCCATGCCTGGCGCGGGTTGAAGAAGCCCCAGGGGCCGAGCGCGTGGTCGGGCAGCAGCGGGTACACCACGAACACCACGGCGAGGAACTTGAGCGTGTCCCAGAACTCGATGTCGCTGATGCGCCCCTTGACGAAATCGTGCATCGGCCGCTTGGCGGCCAGCAGGATGGCCAGCACGATGCCGCAGCCGAGCGCCGCGGCCTCGTGCTCCTTGACCAGGTAGCCGAGCCAGAAGGTCAGCAGCGCCGCCATCTCGGTGGTGGCGCCGAGGGACTTGTCCGACTGGCGGTAGTACGCGATGACCACGATCAGGGCGATGGCGGCGAAGGTGGCGGTGGCGAAGGCGCTGTGGCCGAGAACCGCGCAGACCCCGCCCAGCAGGCCGATTGCGGCGAAAGTGCGCACGCCCGCGGGCTCCTGACGCCCGGGCTCGCGCACGCGATAGCGCTCCGCTCCCACCAGCACGCCGATGGCGAGCGCCAGCCCCAGAACACGCGCCGTCTCGAGGTCCATCAAGGTCCGCCTTCTCCGCCGGTAACGAGCGTATCAATCAGCCGGCGGACAGCTCCAGCAACTTTTTC
>JASFRZ010000419.1:0-4419 GCA_050114655.1 Acidobacteriota bacterium | reverse complement strand
CGCCTCACGCCGGGCCACCACGCAGGAGGCGCAACTGTTCCCGTGCCCGCTCCACACCGTCGTCGTCGCCTGCAGCGCGGTAGGCCTCGAGAAGCAGGGCCCACGTATCGACATCGGTCGGCTGCAGAATTGCCGCTTCCTCGAGGGCGGCGATGGCACCTGAAACATCGTTGTCCTCCAGGCGCGCGCGCGCCGTGCGCTGCAACGATTCGACGCGGCTCTCGGCCATTGCTCGGCGGGCGTCGCGCTCCGCCTCTCCGGCGCTGGCCAGGTCCGCGTCGAAGCGGGCGAGTGCTGCTCGCGCCTCGTCGGCGCGTCCGGCACGCGCGTAGGCCAGACCGAGGTTGTAGCGCGACGGTTGATCGGAGGGGTCGATCGACAGCGCGTGTTCGAATCGGTCGATGGCGGTCTCGACGTCGCCGTCGCGCAACGCCAAGATACCGAGCTGGCGCTGCACCGCAGCGGATTGCGGATAGCGCTGCGCGGCACGCTCGAGCAGCTCGTGCGCCCGCGCAGACCGGCCGCGCGCTGTCTCCAGCTTGCCGAGCGCGACGAGCGCCGGAAGCATGTTCGGATCCTGCTGCAGCGCTTGCTCGTAAGCCGCGCGGGCCTCGTCGAAGCGCGCGTTGCCCTCGTGCACGGCGCCGGCATAGTAGTAGGCCGCGGCGTTGTCGGGATGATCGGCAATGACCGCTTCGAACAGCTCCAGCGCCGTGCCGCCGTGATCTTCCTGCATCTCGATCCAGCCCAGGTTGAGTCGCGGTAGCGCCCCATGCGGATCTCGTTGCACCAGCGCCGCGAAGCGCGCGCGCGCTGCTTCGAGCTCACCGCTGCGCATCAGGGCGACGCCGAGCTGATAGACGATGCGCTCGTCGAAATGCCCCAGGAGCTCCTCGGCGCGCGCCAGCGACGCCGCGGCACCGCTCGCGTTGCCGCTGTCGAGCCGCGCCAGGCCAAGCCAGAAGTGCGCTTCAATCGACAGAGGGTCGAGCGCCACGGCCTGTTCCAGCGCGGCATTCGCGGTGCGCAGGTCGCCCTCTCGGAGCGCGGCGATACCGCGCTGCAGCGGCGTGTTCTGCGTCGACTGCGCAGAGTACGCAGCGGACGTTTCGGGCACCATCGCCGTCGGCGGCACGAGGACCAGCACCATCGACAGCACGCCGGCACGGAAGGGGACCATGCGCAACCTCCCTTCTCGTTGCGCGGAAAGCGATATCGATCCTAACCAACCGGAGGCCGATCGCGAAACACCGCACCCCTCGCCGGTAGCATTGCGCGCATGCCCTGGTGCAGCAGGCTCGGGCCCATGTGCACGTCGAACACCCGTCGGCGACGGGTCGTTGCCCCGGATGCCCGGCTTCCACTAGAGTTCGATGGCCGTGATTCGTTGATTCCCGGGTCCGCAAGGCCACCCGGCTGCGCAATCAGGAAAAGGGCAAACAAATGCGTCTCGCCGAGGGGACCGGCGCGCTGTGATCGGCACTTCGCTCGGCCCCTACAAGATCCTCGAACCACTCGGTGCCGGCGGTATGGGCGAGGTCTACCTCGCCGAAGACACGCGCCTGGTCCGGAAAGTGGCGGTCAAGGTGCTGCCGGAGGAGTTCGCCGCGGATCCCGAACGCCTGGCGCGCTTCGAGCAGGAGGCGCGCGCCGCGGCGGCGCTCAATCACCCGCACATCGCCGCGGTGTTCGACGTCGGCTTCGCTGCGGACGCCGGCGCGCCTGACGGCGGTGCCGAGCCGGGCGCAACATCAGCACCGGACGCGGCGACCGGCGTGCACTACATGGTGCAGGAGTATCTCACCGGTCAGAGCTTGCGGCAGCGACTCGACAGGGGCGCGCTGCCGCTCGCGCGAGCGCTCGATCTGGCCGCCGAGGTGGGCGAGGCGCTGGTCGCCGCCCACAAGGCGGGCATCATCCATCGCGACCTGAAGCCCGACAACATCTTCGTCAGCGAGGACGGCCACGCCAAGGTTCTCGACTTCGGCCTCGCCAAGCTCACCGAGATGGCGGCGCCGATGTCGCCCGGCACCTCGGCGGGCACGGCGTTCGCGGGTGTGAGCAAATCGCCCACGGTGCTCGGCACGGTGGCCGGGCAGATCATGGGCACGGCGGGCTACATGGCGCCCGAGCAGATCCACGGCGACGGCAATATCGACCGCCGCGCCGACCTGTTTGCCTTCGGCTGCGTACTCTACGAGATGGTCTCGGGCCGCCAGCCGTTCGCCGGCAAGAGCATGCTCGACACCCTCCACCGCATCGCCGACGAGGAACCGGCATCGTTGCACGATTTGCCCGTGGCCCTGCCCGCGCAGCTTCACTGGATCATCAGGAAATGCCTCGCCAAGGACCCGGCGCGGCGCTATCAGGACGCCGACGACCTGGTGGTCGACCTGAAGGCGCTGGCAGCCGACGTGGAATCGGGCGCGGCGAGCGCGGAGAGGCCGGCGGCAGCGGAAACCGCTGTGGCGGAGAGGCGCGGCGTCCCGATCAAGGTGGCGCTGCCCACGGCCCTGGTGATTGCCCTGCTGGCGGTGTTCGCCGGTTGGTTCCTGTCCGGCACCGCACCTCCGAGCGCGCCGCTGTCGGCCTTCGCGATCGACATCTCGGAGCTCGGTCCCATCTCGGCCGGTGGCGGCCAAGCGGTTGCCATCTCCCCGGACGGCGAGCACATCGTCGTGCGCGCCGAAGCCGGTCTGTACCACCGCCCGATCGATCGGCTCGAGTTCACTCTCCTGCCGGGCACCGGGGGCGGCCTGCGGCCGGCGTTCTCGCCCAACGGTGAGTGGATCGTCTTCACCCGCGGCGGCAAGCTGTACAAGGTCTCGCTCTCCGGCGGCGAGCCGTTCGAGCTGTGTGAGGCGCCGGGCAGCGCGTACCCGGATTGGGGCGACGACGACACGATCATCTTTGTCGGTGAGCGGGCGCTCTACACCGTCCCCGCGGCGGGGGGCGATCCGAAGCTCACGGCCGAGCCCGACAGCGAAAAGGGAATCGAAAGTTACTACCGACCCTCCTGGCTGCCGGGCAGCAAGGCCGTGTTGGTCGAGGTAGAGCGCGCCGACGGGCGGATCGCGATCGGCGTGTTGTCGCTCGATTCGGGGGAGGTTCGCGAGATCGCCGCCGAGGGCACCGACCCGGCCTACGTGCCGACCGGACACGTGGTGTACGCGCGCGGCGCGACGCTGTTCGCCGTGCCGTTCGATGCCCAACGGCTCGAGGCGCTCGGCGAACCCACGCCGGTGCTGCAAGGGGTGCGCACGGAGGGCGGTGGCGCGACGCAGATCGGGTTCTCCGACAACGGCACACTCATCTATTTGTCGGGGGAGGCAGGCGACGCCACGGCTTCGATCGTCTGGGTCGATCGCCAAGGCGGTGTCGAGGCACTGCCCTTTGAATCAGCACAATTCGGTCAGCCGCGCCTCTCTCCCGACGGCGAGCGCGTCGCGGCCACGACCTACGCCGATGAGAACCAGATCTGGATCTATGACGTCGCCGTCGGCACCTCGCAACGACTGACCTTCGAGGGCTCGAACCGCGACCCCGTCTGGTCCCCCGATGGTGAGTGGATCTACTTCACCTCCGACAGGTCGGGCGATTTCGCTATCTGGCGCAAGCCGGCGCGGCGAAGGGGGGACGCTGAGCCGGTCCTGCAGCAGGAGGGCTCCCAGTTTCCCTACTCGATATCGCAGGACGGCTCGCGCCTCTTTTACACCACGGATGCGAGCGAAATCGCGATGCTGCCGCTCGGCGATGAGCCGACCTCCGTGACCTTGGTTCAAAGCGCCGGCAGGGTGAGCAATCCGGCAATCTCCCCCGATGGCAGCTTCGTCGCCTTTCAATCGGACGAAAGCGGCCGTGTGGAGATCGTCGTGCTGGAGCTGTCCAGCGGCGAATACCGCACGGTGTCCAACAGCGGCGGGCGCAATCCCGTGTGGTCGCGCGACGGCAAGCGATTGTTCTATAGCACCTCCGGCGTCACCTCCGGCGGGGTACTCGTGGCCGACGTGACGACCGATGGCGGGTTGTCGTTTTCCCGACCCGTTCCGTTCATCGAGGCCAGCGGCGGTGGAGATTTCGACGTCGGCGCATATTTCGACGTATCCCTCTCCGGCGACCGGCTTCTCGCCGTCGCGCGCGACGACCTCTCTGCCGTTCGCGCTGCTGCGCAGGTCAACGTCGTGCTCAACTGGTTCGAAGAGTTGAAGCAACGGGTACCGACGGCGGGCTCGCGATGATCGGCACCACGCTGGGGCCGTACCGCATCATCGAGCAGCTCGGCGCCGGCGGCATGGGCGAGGTCTACCTGGCCGAAGACACGCGCCTGGGTCGCAAGGTGGCGATCAAGGTGCTGCCCGAGGAGTTCGCGATCGATCCCGAGCGCCTGGCGCGCTTCGAGCAGGAGGCGCGCGCTGCCGC
>JASFRZ010000418.1:0-4452 GCA_050114655.1 Acidobacteriota bacterium | reverse complement strand
AAGTGCTGCACGGCGGCCTGGTCGTCGGGATCGATGTGACGTTCACCGACGCCGGCACGGTCCAGGGACTGTTGATTGAAAACGGGCGCTTTTGCCGGGTCGATGTTGAAGGCGGCATGACTCTGCTGGGCGATTCATAGGGGATTGCCGGAGCTCGGCGCGCTTCGAGGACCTCATCGCGCGCATCGGCCTCGTGGTCACCCGGGGGGACCCGTCGACGATCGTGATCGTGCTGGCGGCGCCGCGGCGGGCTATCCCTGTGGGGGCTCGCGCTCGAGGCGGTAGCCGATGCGCGGCACGGTGAGGATGTAGCGCGGCTCGGCGGGATTGTCCTCCAGCTTGCGGCGCAGCTCGGCGACGTGGGTGTCGACGGTGCGCGTGACCACCGAGCCGGGGTAGCCCCACACTTCGCGGATGAGCTCGATGCGGGTGGCGACGGCGCCGTCGCGCTGCAGCAGGGCGATCAGCAGGTCGAACTCCTTCGGGGTGAGGGCGACGGGCCGATCGGCGCGGCGTACGGCGCGGGCGGCGCGGTCGATGTGGACGTCGCCGAAGGTGTCAAAGCGCGGCGGCTCCGAGGGGGCCGTCGACGCGGTGCGGCGCAGCAGCGCCTCGACGCGGGCGAGCAGCTCGAGGATGCCGAACGGTTTGGTGACGTAATCGTCGGCGCCGAGGCGCAGGCCGCGCACGATGTCGGCCTCCTCGCCGCGCGCGGTGAGGATGAGCACCGGCGTCGCGACGCCGGCGTCGCGCAGCTCGCGCAGCACGCGGAAGCCGTCGAGCTTGGGCAGCATCAGGTCGAGCAGGATGAGGTCCGCGGCGTCCTCGCCGGCGGCGAGAGCGCGCTGCAGGCCCTCCTCGCCGTCGCCGGCGACGTCGACCTCGTGGCCCTCGATCTCGAGGTTGTTGCGCAGGCCGTAGGCCAGGTCGGCGTTGTCCTCGACCACCAGGACGCGGGACATCAGGCGGCCTCCCGCGGCAGACAGACCTCGAAGCGGGCGCCGCCGTCGGGGCCGGCGGCGACGACGACGCTGCCGCCGTGCAGCGCGACCAGCTCCTGCACCAGGGCGAGGCCGATGCCGGTGCCGGTGATGCCGTTGACGCGCGGGCCGCGCCAGAAGCGTTGAAACACCAGGGCACGCTCGGCGGGCGGGACGCCGGGGCCCTGGTCGGTGACCGCGATGAGCGCTGCGCGCGGCCGCGTGAGCACCTCGACGGTCACCGTCTGGCCGGCGGGGCCGTACTTCACCGCGTTGTCGAGCAGGTTGACCACCACCTGGCGCAGCATGTCGCGGTCGGCCATGACGCGAGCCGGCGTGGCGGGCTCGCCGTATCCTTCGTGGTTGCCACGCGGGACCTCGGTGCCCGCGCCTGCGGTGGCGTTCCGGGTTGCCGCCCCGCCAATGTTCGTCACCTCGCGCGTACCCAGGGCGGCGTCGGGCAAGGCGGCTTCGCCAATGTTCGTCACCAGCGTCGTACCCGCAGCGGTGGCCACCGGGGCAAAACCGTCGACCACCTCGCGCACGAGGCTGCCGAGGTCCACCTGCTCGGGAACGAAGCGCTGCGCGCGGCGGTCGGGGTTGGAGAACTGCAGCAGGTTGTCAACCAGCACCGACAGCCGGCGCGCCTCGCGATCGATCACCTCGAGGGAGCGCTCGCGCTCCTCGTCGGAGCGCACGCGCTCGAGGCGCAGCGTCTCGGCGAACATGCGAATCTGGGCGAGGGGGGTGCGCAGCTCGTGTGAGGCACCGGCGACGAACTGCTCGCGCAGAGCGATGAGCTCGCGCTCGCGGCGCCACAGCAGGCCGCCGGCGGTGATCAGGGCGACGGTCAGCAGCAGCATGCCGCCGATGAGCGGCAGGCGGGAGTAGGGCAGGCCGCCGACCACCAGTCGCTCGGCGGACGACGCCGGGATGGCGCTGGCGACATGGAGGTCGGCGAAGCGCGGGGCGAGATCGAAGCGTCCCGCGATCGCGGGCGTCCCCTCGGGGCCGTGGGCGAACAATGTCATCCCCTCGGCGTCGACGGCGCGGACACGCACCAGGGGATCGTCGCCGGCGCCGTCGGTGAGTGTTGCCGGCAGCAGGGCGTAGAGAGTCGCCGCGCGGGCGAGAAAGTCTGGCAGTGCCGCGGCCGTGCCGACCATGCCGACGACGGGGTAGGGATTGTCGCTGACGCGACGGTAGGCGACGAGCAGGGCGTCGGCGTCTGCGTGCTGCAGGATCGCGGCGTAGGGCCAGCCGTCCTCGTAGCGGGACTCATTGTGCCGCGTCACGACGTCGGCCAGGATGCCGAGGTCGGCGTCGTCGGCGCCCGCAACCGGCAGGTAGCGCGGCGGCGCGGCGGGCGCGTCGATGACAAAGAAGCCTTCGGCGAGGTCGCCCAGGCGGTAGCTCTCCCGCTGCCCGGCGACCTCGGCGTCGGCATCCAACGGCCCGACGGTCTCGAAGTCGAGCGCGCCACTGCCGATCAGCCGCAGCGTCGGCAGCACCCATTCGTAGTCGAGCGTGACGCCGATGTTGCGCCCATACTGCTCGGCGGCGAGCGTGGCGTAGTCGCGTAGCACGCCCTCGACGGCATCGCGTTGTGCACGCGCGGCACTGATCGCCTCTGCGCCGAGGGCGATGACCAGCAACAGCGCCGCCGCCAGGCAGCCGAGGATCAGCAGACGTCGCAAGCGATCTGAGCGGGCGGAAGACATCCCCCTCACGATATCCGCGCCGACGCGGGCCCGACAGCGAGCCCTATGCCTGGGAAGCAATTCTTGCAACTTCCTGACATCTCGCCGACGGAATTCGCACGGTGTGCTTGCTGCGGCGCCACCTCTGATTTTGCTGCTGCGACTAGGGTTGCCGGTGCATGGGCAGGGTCGGTGGTACGCAGAAAGAACCCTGATCCACGACACCGTTCCCCGGGGGGAGAGAGATGGCCATGAAAAGGACCGCGCGGAATCGCGTAGCGATGACCGGATTGTTGCTGGTTGCGGGCGTCGTGTCGTTCGCCCTGGCAAGCGTGCTGCTGTCGCCGCGCAGCGCCGGAGCCCAACAGGGCGGCACTGCGCTGCCCGAAGAGGTCAGCACCTGGATGGCGCGCAACAACGTGCGCCGATGGGCCAACATGATCGATACGGGCGAGAAGCTGTTCAACGAAGAAGGCACCTGCCATTTCTGCCACTCCGAAGGCGGTGTCGGGGGGCAGAACGGTCCCGACCTGACCGATGACGAGTGGGTCCAGGGCGACCGCAGCGGCAGCCTGGAGATGATCTACGAAGTCGTCTTCTGGGGAGTGCGGCGGCGCGATTTCGCCGATCCCAACCGGCGCTTCCAGATGAATCCGAAGGGCGGAATGGAGCTCGATGCGGGCCAGCTCGATGCGATCACGGCCTATGTGTGGAGCCTGAGTCACGAGACGCAGTTGCCGCAGCGGTAGGTCGGTGGCGTGCGGTGACGTCCGTACATGGAGAGCTCGGATGTTCGCTCGGCGAAAGGCAGGCTGACCTCCGCCAGTGTGATCGCTTCCCTTGTACTTCGACAGGTAGATTGGTAGCTTCTTCCTGTCGAAGCCAAAGGGGAAGCCACGATGCCGCAAGAGAACCTCGATCTGCCGCAGGGAACGCTCGACCTGCTGATCCTCAAGACGGTCGCGCTGCAGCCGGAGAACGGCTGGGCCATCGCGCGGCGCATCCAGCAGCTCTCCAGCGATGTGCTGCAGGTGCGCCAGGGGTCGCTGTATCCGGCGCTGCACCGGCTCGAGCGCCGTGGCCTGATCGAGGCGTCGTGGGGCGTGTCCGAGAACAATCGCCGGGCACGCTACTACGAGATCACCGCGGCGGGGCGCGAGCAACTCGAGCAGCAGACCGGCCAGTGGGAGTTGCTCACCACCGCGGTCGCGCAGGTGCTGGAGGCGACCTGAGCGATGGCGAGGAGCTGGATACGGAGGCTTCGGACGGCTGTGCGTGACCTGTTCCAGCGGCGCGCGCTCGACGCCGAGCTCGACGAGGAGATCCGCTATCACCTCGAGCAGGAGATCGAGCGGTACATAGCGGCGGGACACTCCCACGCCGAGGCGAATCGGCGCGCCCACGCCGACTTCGGCGCGGTCGCCGCGATCAAAGAAGAAGTGCGCGAGACCCGCGCGACGCAGTGGATCGAGAGCCTGTGGCTCGATGGCCGCTACGGTGCCCGCGCGCTGCGCCGCAACCCGCTGTTCACGCTCATCGCCGTGCTCACCCTGGCGCTGACCATCGGTGCGGTGACGACCCTGCTGACCGTCGCCGACGCGTTCTTCCTGCGCCGGCTGCCGGTCGCCGACGCCGACCGCCTGGTGGAGGTACGCGCGACGCGCGACCAGGGCGCCCCGACGGGCTTCGTCTCCTATCCCGACTACACGGCATTCCGCGACCACGCGACGACGCTGCAGGGGCTGGCGGCCGCCTACGTGAGCGCGCCGCTG
>JASFRZ010000417.1:0-4472 GCA_050114655.1 Acidobacteriota bacterium | reverse complement strand
GGGGCCACCCAGATTTCCTGGAACAGCTCGTCGTTGATCTTCACCACGTACTTGGTGGTCTGATACCCGGCGATTTCCTTGGTCTCGCCGGAGAGCTCGACCGTGACCTCGGGCAGATCGTCGAGGTCCAGCTCGGGCAGCGCATCGTCTTTCTTCTTGTCGGAGCCGTAGCTTTTCGACATCTGCTGCTGGCGTCGGGTCGCCGACTTGAGGACGTAGTCGTCGAGGCTGCCGGTCCAGAAGAACCGGGTCGCCGGGTTGAGGACCGTGAACCGCTGCTTGTCGTAGTCGTACACCGTGACGATGTGCGGCTGCTCCATCTTCATCTTGTTGTCTTCGATGTACGCGGTCGAGCGCTGGCTGTCCTGCCGAGCGTCACCCCGGATCGGCGTGCTCTTCCATTCGATCACCCACCCGGCCCGCGCCACTCCCGGCAATGCCACCAGGGTCAGGAGCGCGGCGCTCATCCACACCTTCTTCAACATCGAACCTCCTCGCGAGGGTTTCGGTCTCGAAAATCGATCTTGCCAGGGTACGGAGGCAAGGTTGCGAAGTCAATTTTACGCCTCCGCCTACGCGGTCCCCATCGGCTGGAGCGGGCGGCAGCTCTTTTCGCAACCTCCGCAAATCGCTAAGCACAGAGACCGATGTTCGACGCGTTGCTCGCTGTTGCCCTGGTGTCGGCCGCATTGGCTGTCTTCGGATATCTCGGCAGCCTCCTCTGGCAAGCCGGGGCCGAACCGCTGGCCGGCACGGTGGAGAGAGGGCGCTTGCGGCGCTGCGAGGAGCAGGTCGCGCGCGGCGACCGGGCGATGCAGCAGGGGGACGTCGCCGCCGGCCTCGCGGCGTTTGCGGCGGCGGTCTACACCAGTCCGGTGCGCTCGGCGAAGATGGCGGCGGTGATCGAGAAGCACCATACCGGCTTGCTCAGCCGGTTCATCGCCGCGGCGGATCGCCGGCACGGGGAAAACGTCGGTCTGCTGTCGCTGGCGATTGTCGACCGCATCCTGAAGAAGCGCAAGGCGCTACAGTCGTCCTATGTCGCGGCGCTGCAGACCGGCAGCCGCAGCCGTCGCCGCAATCTCGAGAAAGAGCTACGCGCCAACAGCCGCGATCTGAGCAAGGCGATGAACGATCTGGCCAGGGAAGTTCGCGGCGGCGCGGTCGCGCCCTCGGTGCACTGACCGTTCGCGGCTCTAACGGCTCGTCGATTCCCGAACTGCTTGCGCGACCAAGCCGGGGGCGTCCGACATGACACCGTCCACGCCGAGGGCGAGCAGTCGCTCGATCTCGGTAGCGTCGTTGATCGTCCAGACGTGGACCTCGAGGCCCACGCCGTGGGCGGCCTCGATGCTTTGGCGCTCCACCAGGATGCGGCCGCCGACCTGGGGCGGGATCTGCAGCGCCACTCCAGGGGGCCGGTACCCGTCCAGCGTCCCCGCGACCAGGTGGCCGTAGAACTCGAGGACGTCGTCGGTGCTACTGCCGGTAACGATCTCGTCGCCGACCGCCTCGCGGATCTCTCCCATGATCGAGCCGCTCTCGGCTGCCAGGAGCGTTCGAGTCGCCACCCCGGCGTTGCGCAGAATCGCGACGGTTTCGTCGACGATCGCCGGCTTCTCCTGTTTGATCTCGATGTTGAAGTAGTGATCCGGGAACGCCTTCAGCACCGCTTCGAGCGTCGGGATGCGCACCCCCTGACCGCGGTAGATCGGCATGCCCCCCCCGACCTGGAAGCGGAAGCCGGCGTCGAGTCGCTCGACCTCGCTCCAGCGCATGGCGCGCACCGGTCCGGTCGCTTCCGTAGTTCGATCGACAGTCTCGTCGTGCAGCACCACGATCGTGCCGTCGGCGGTGCCGTGGACGTCGAGCTCCAGGTAGCCGGCTCCGAGATGGGCTGCGACGGCGAACGACGGCAGAGTGTTCTCCGGAGCGAGAGCGGCTGCGCCGCGGTGGCCGAAGACGCGCGGGCGCGACGGTGACAGGTAAGCCATGAACCTCACCTTAAGCCGGCGGCGGCAAACTGGAAACCGGGATGCTTGGGCCCGGTATGATCCGAGCTAGAAGGTGAGGGCGCCGGGGCGCAGGAGCTCGGCTTGATTGAGCGAGGAGAGCGCAACCGGTTGGGCACTTCGGCGCGGGCGGTGGTGCGTGGTCATGGCCCGCAGCTGCTCACTGAGAACTGCGTGCTGCGCGGCAAAGCGTCCCGGATCGACGTTGGCGACCGGGCTTGATCGACGCGCCTTCAGCGGATTGGTGTAGCGGCCGTTTTCGAAGATGGCGAAGTGCAGGTGGTTCCCGGTGGCGCGGCCGGTACGGCCGACGTAGCCGATGATCTGGCCGCGCTCGATGTGAGCGCCCGTCCTGGCCGACGGGTGGATGCGGCTGAGGTGCGAGTAGGCCGAAATCATTCCGGAACCGTGGTCGATTTCGACGTGACGGCCGAACGCACCCTTCCAAGCCGACCACTTCACCTTGCCGGAGCCGATCGCGCGCACCGGCGTCCCGTAGGGCGCCGCGAAGTCGACTCCGAGGTGCGGCTTTCGCTTCTTCAGAATGGGGTGGAAGCGCGAGTAGGAGAAGGTCGAGGTAATGCGGGTGAACTTCAAGGGATAGCGCAGCAGCGAGTCGTCCAGCGTACGGCCCGAACCGTCGACGTAGGCGGTCCGCCCCTGGCTGTCTTCGTACAGGAACGCCGAAACCGACTGGCGGGCGCCCTGGTATTCGGCGACCAGCACCCGACCGGGCCGCAGCCGGCGTCCGTTCTCGTCGTGGCGCCCCTCGTAGAGCACCCGAAAGCGGTCGCCGGGGCGCACCCGCGAACCGAAGTCGATGCGGACCGACAGGAGGTCGACCATCTCGGAGATCACGGATTCGGGAATGCCGGCATCGCGAGCCGCATCATAGAAGGAGGTGTCCACCGTGCCGCGGGCACCGACCGGCGCCACCACCACGTTGGGCTCTTCCAATCGGGTGCGGAACCCGTCCGGCGACTCGCGCTCCACGATGAGCCGTTCGCTGTCGCCGATCTGGTATCCCAGCCGGACCAGTTGGTTCTCCTCGGAGAAGGAGAGCTCGAGCTTCTGGCCAACCGCGAGCTTGCTGAGGTCGCGGGTGGGACGCGCCGCTCGCCACCAGCGTTGCACCTCGCCGGCGTCGACTCCGTGACGGGCCAGAATCGCCGCTAGGCTGTCACCGCGACCGACGACGTGGGTCACCTTGTTCGCGATCGCCGCGAGGCGGGTGGTAGACTCGCCGGCAAATGAGGGCGCTGCGAGCAAGGCCGGCAACAGGAATACGAGCGACAGAAGTCTTCCCATGGAAGTCCTCCCAGCCCCGGCTCTGGCCGGGCGCATTTCGCTCCGCCGCCTCACACCCTGCATATCCACGCGGGAGGTTGCCCGTCGCCTCCGTTCTTGTCAAGCGTGGAAACGTAACAGCGGTACGAAATCGGTCGGGTGGCGAAGGCTCTCTTCCATGAACAGATTCCTGGTTTTTTTGGGGATGTTGGCGGTGGTAGCCGGCGCTGCCGCAGGCTACGGAGCATGGCGACTGCGCACTTGGCTCCACACCCCGGTGCGAGCCGCGGCGCCGGTCGTCGTTGTCATCCCAGCCGGGACGTCCTTCCGCGCCGTCGCCGCCCGGCTCGAGCGGGCCGGTGTGATCGACCAGCCGTTGTTGTTGCGCGCCTGGGCTCGTTACTCCGGGGCCGACCGCGGCGTCCGCAGCGGCGAGTTCCTCTTCGAACGCGCGTATACTCCGCTCGAGGTGCTCGACAAGCTGCACGGGTCCGAGAGTTATCCGCGGCGGGTCACGATTCCCGAAGGATTGACGGCACGACAGATTGGCGAGGCATTGGAGAAGGCCGGATTGGGCGGTCGCGACGTCTACGAGTGCGTGATGCGGTCGCCGTCGCTGTTGGCCGAGTTCGCCCTACCTTCCACCGGTATCGAAGGGTACCTGTTCCCGGACACCTACGACTTCGAGCCCGGCACTCCGCCGGAGGCGGTCGTGCGCCGGATGCTCGAGCGCTTTCGCGTGGTCAGCGCCGAGCTTGCCGAGAAGCGCGAAGCCGCCGGCATGAGTGAAGAAGAGATGGTCATCCTCGCGGCGGTGATCGAGAAGGAGACCGGCGCCGCGGGTGAGCGACCCCGGGTCGCCGGCGTCTTTCACAACCGCCTGCGCAAGGGGATGAAGCTGCAATCCGATCCCACCATCATCTACGGGCGCGACGGGGAGTGGAGCCGGCCGATCACCAAGAGCGACCTGGCCGACCCGCATCCGTACAACACCTACGCCCACCACGGCCTTCCGCCGGGCCCGATCGCCAACCCCGGTCGCGCCGCATTGGCAGCGGCGGTGTCACCAGCGCGGACCGACGCTCTGTACTTCGTGTCGCGCAACGACGGTACCCACATCTTCTCGCGGACCTTGCGGGCTCACAACCGCGAGGTTCGCAAGTATCAAAGGTA
>JASFRZ010000416.1:0-4480 GCA_050114655.1 Acidobacteriota bacterium | reverse complement strand
GCCCGCACGCAGGCGGTCGAGAACCACTACAAGTGGCTGTCGGCGGCGGAGTTTCTCGGGTGCCATTCGATTCGCGTCAACGCCGCCAGCGAGGGCGACTACGAGGAGCAACAGCGCCTCGCCGCCGACGGCCTGCGGCGGCTGTGCGAGCGCGGCGATCAGCACGGCCTCAACGTCATCGTCGAGAACCACGGCGGCCTGTCGAGCAACGGGCAGTGGCTCGTCGGCGTCATCGAGCTCGTCGATCACCCACGATGCGGCACGCTGCCCGACTTCGGCAACTTCGACCTCGGCGACGGCGAGCGCTACGACATCTACCGGGGTGTCGCCGAGATGATGCCGTACGCCAAGGCGGTGTCGGCCAAGTCGCACGACTTCGACGAGGCCGGCAACGAGACGGAAAAGGACTACGAGCGCCTGCTGCGCATCGTGCTCGACGCCGGATACCGAGGCTACCTCGGGGTCGAGTACGAGGGTGAGCGGCTGCCGGAGCCCGAGGGGATTATCGCCACCCGCACGCTGCTCGAGCGCGTGCGCGAGCAGCTCGCCCCGGAATACGCTTCCTAGCCGGCGCGGTCGATCGCGCGGCATCGCCGTCGCTGCGACAAGGGTCGTCGCGTGTTCAAGCGCGCTCCCGCTACTCGCCGGCGCGCAGTACCAGCATGGGGTCGGTGCGGGCGGCGCGGCGTGCTGGGATCCAGGTGGCGATCAGGGTGGCGGAGCCGAGCAGCAGGGCGACGCCCGCGATCAGCGGGATCGAGCCGGCGTCGAGACCGGCCATGAAGTAGCCCATGACGCGGCTCAGCGCCACCGACACCACGATGCCCAGCGCGAGCCCCGCCGCGGTCATCAAGAGCGCCTGGCGCAGCACCATGCCGAGCACGTCGGCGGGACGCGCGCCGAGCGCCAGCCGGGTGCCGATCTCGAGGCGCTGCTGCCCCACGAAGAAGGCCATCACGCCGTACACGCCGAAGCCCGCCAGGGCGGTGCCGAGCAGTGCGAAGAGGCCGGCGACGGTGGCGGCGAGGCGATCGTCGGCGACCAGCTCTTCGGCCGCCGAGCGCATCGTGCGCACGTCGTAGGTGGCGAGGTCGGGCGCGGCCGCGAATACCGCGCGTTGCAGCGGTGCCACGATGCCCTCCGCGTCACCGCGGTAACGGATCATGAAGTGCAGCGAGTCGGTGCCGCGTGCCGCGGCATTCTGGAGGAACGGCAGGTACCAGCTGTCCTCGTACTCGGCGACGTCCTTGATGGTCGAGACCACGCCGATGATGGTCAGCCAGGGGCTGTCGGGCCGACTGCCCATCCGGATGCGGGCGCCGACGGGGTCGGTGCCGGGCCAGAAGTGATCCGCCATGCGCCGGTCGATCATCACCACCGGAGCGGCTCCCGCGTCGTCGCGCGCGCTGAAGGCACGGCCGCGCTCGACGGCGATGTCCATGGCGTCGAAGAAGCCGGGCGAGACGTAGCGGTGCGTCACCAGCAGGCGGGTGCCGTCGGACGCCGTCTCGCGCCCCTCGATCTCCACCGCCGCGGCCCAGTCGCCGCAGCAGATGGGGTTGGTGGTGCTCATGCCGACCGACTCCACGCCGGGCACCGCGCCGATCGACTCTTCCAGCGAGCGCAGCAGGTTGGAGCGCCGCTCGGCACTGTCGTAGGCGCTGCCCTCGAGGTTGATCCTCAGGGTCAGCAGATTGTCGACATCGAAGC
This sequence comes from Acidobacteriota bacterium, assembly GCA_050114655.1. Lineage (GTDB taxonomy): Bacteria > Acidobacteriota > UBA890 > UBA890 > UBA890 > JASFRZ01. Next base: position 2,770 of record JASFRZ010000416.1, on the reverse strand, counting down.
CGAAGTCCTCGTTCTGCAGCGCGCGGAAGTGGTTGATCATCAGTCCGGCACCGACCAACAGGACCAGCGCCAGCGTCACCTCGGCGACCACGAGGCCGCGTTGGATCACGCGGCGCGCCGCCGAACCGGTCGACCGCGTCCCTTCCTTCAGGGTCTGCTGCAGGCTGGCGCCGAGGGCGCGCAGGGCGGCCACGCCGCCGCAGATGAGCGCTGCGGTGAGTGTCACCAGCGCGGTGAAGCCGAGGATGCCCGGGCCGATGCGGATCTCGCCGAGATCGAGCTGGTTGCGCAGGGTGTAGGGGACCAGCACCAGCAGGTAGTCGCGCAGCCACAGCGTCAGCAGCAGCCCGAGCGTGCCGCCGGCGACGAACAGTATCCCGGTCTCGACGAGGAACTGGCGTAGCTGCCGCCAGCGCCCGGCGCCGAGCGCGGCACGGATGCCGATCTCGTGCTGGCGGCCGGCGAAGCGCGCGATCAGCACGTTGGTGACGTTGACGCAGGTGATCAGCAGCAGGAACGCCACCGCGCCGGCGAGCGCCAGTACGGTGTCGTCCTCGTCGCTGATGAAGCTGTCGCGCGCCGGCCGCGCCTGGATGCCGATGTTCTCGTTGCTGTCAGGGAACTCGGCGGCCAGCGCTGCGGCGATGCCGTCGAGCTCCTGTCGGGCGGCGGCGAGCTCGACGTCCGCGCCGCGGTGGGCGAACACCGCGAGGTCGTGGCTGCGGCCGTCGTCGGCCGCGAACCGGCCGGGCATCCACAGCTCGGCGTCGTACGGGAAGGTGAAGCCCGCGGGCATTACCCCGACGATGACGGCGGGGCGACCGTCGAGTAACAGCGTGCTCCCTACCGCAGCGGGGTCGCCGCCGAAGCGCCGCTGCCAGAGTGCGTGGCCGATGAGCACCACGCCGGCGTCGGGGCCGAGTGCCTCCTGTTCGGCGGTGAAGGTGGTGCCGAGGATCGGCTCGACGCCGAAGATCGCGGTCATGTCCTCCGATACCAGCACGCCGGCGACGCGCTCCGGCTCGCCCTCACCGCTGACGGTGAAGCTGTGCCCCAGGATCCCGACGACGTCATCGAGCAGATCGGCGCGCGCGCGGATCTGCAGGAAGTCGCGCGGTGCCATGTTGTAGGCACGCACCTCGCCGTTGGGGGCCACCGAGTAGTTGCGCAGGCGCAGCAGGCGGTCGGCGTCGCGCAGCGGCAGCTCGCCGAGATAGACGTTGGAGAAGGCGCCGAAGACGGCCGTGTTGCCGCCGATGCCGAGCGCCAGAGTGAGCACGGTTACGGCAACGAACACAGGTTGCCGGCGGAAGGTGCGCAACGCGAAGCGCAGGTCGGCCCACAGGTCGCCCCAGGCGCGCGCCAGGCGCGCGCCGCGGGCCGTGAGCAGGGGAGCGCGGGCGGCGCGGCGCACGGTTTCCGGCGCCGGCTCGTCGATCGTCTCGATGGCGGCAATCACGACGACGTTTTCGCGCTCCACGCACATCAGAAGGTGGTCGCCGGCATCGACGATGCGCGCGCCGGCGTCGCCCTCGGCCGCATCGGCAGGAAGGCCGCGCGCGGCAATGCGGTCGATGGCGCGCGCCAGCGCGCGCTGCTGCTCGCGCGGCAAAGCGCGAAAGGCGGCTTCGGCACGCTGCGACAGCTCGACGCGCCACTCCTTGCCGTTGCCGCTTTCCGATCCCCTCGTCATCGGTTCATGTCCCCGTCAGATGTCGAGCGACCTCTTGATCGCGTTCCACGAAGTCGTGCCCTCGTCCTCGATCTCGCGCAGCGCCGCCTGAACCTCCTTGCGCGCGGCGAATCTCTTGAGCCGCTCGAGCAGGTCGAGGTCTTCCACCGGCACGATCGCGCCCATCTCCTTGCCGTGGCGGGTCACCACGAACCTCTCCTTTCCGTAGGCCGCGCGCGACAGCAGCTCGGCGAACTGCTTGCGGGCGTCGGCTGCGCTGATGTTCTCCATGGGTGCCGGCTCCTTTTTGTAAGTTTTGTACAAAATGTACAGAAGCGTCGCCGGGATGTCGAGTCGTGTCTCGTTACCGACGCACCTTCCCCGAAGATTCACGGAGCCGGAGACCGTCAAAGATAGTTGGAGGCCGCGCTGATGCGTGGGCTGCAGTCTCGGCCCATCGACGGCGCGGCGCTGCCGTAGTCGCCCAGTGTGATGCTTGAAATATATGTACCTATATGCATAAAGTAGATGCATGAGAACGACGATCAACATCGATGACGATCTGCTCGCCGAGGCCATGAGACTGACCGGCATCACCGAGAAGACGGCCCTCGTGCGGGCCGGCCTCGAAGCACTCGTGTCCTGGGAAGCTTCGAAGAGGCTGGCCAGGCTGGGAGGGAGCGCACCCGACATCGAACCGATCCCGCGCCGTCGCTCGACCAAGGTGCGCAACATCGGAGACTGAGTCCGCGTGGTACTGGTCGACACTTCCGTTTGGATCACCCATTTGCATCGGCCAGCCGGGCGCCTGAAGGCTCTACTCGAAGAGCGCCGCGTGTTTTGCCATCCCCTGGTGATCGGTGAACTCGCTTGCGGGGTGCTTCCGAACCGCGCTGAGTTCTTCGCACTCATTCATTACCTGCCCACCGCCCGAACCGCCTCGCACGAGGAAGTGCTCGACTTCATCGAGCGCAAGCAGCTCTGGGGAGCCGGGCTTGGCTACATCGACGTCCACCTGTTGGCCTCGGCGTTGCTGACGAACATTCACCTTTGGACCGCGGACAAACACCTGCTCGCCGCGGCGGAGACTTTGGGGGT
>JASFRZ010000415.1:0-4480 GCA_050114655.1 Acidobacteriota bacterium | reverse complement strand
CGGCGTCACCCTCGACGACGTGCTCGCCGAGATGGCGGTGGTGAGCGCGCGCTGGCAGGAACAATACGACCACGCCCACCCGTTCACGGCCAACCGTCTCGCCGACGAGGTGATCGGTGACGCCCGGCGGCCGCTGTGGCTGCTCGCCGGCGCGGTGGGCTTCGTGCTGCTGATCGCCTGCGCCAACGTCGCCGGTCTGTTGATGGCGCGCACCTCCGGACGGCAGCGGGAGATCGCGGTGCGCGCGGCACTCGGCGCGCGGCGCGGAAGACTGGTGCGCCAGATCCTCACCGAGGGCGTCGTGCTGGCCGGCGCCGGCGGCGCGCTCGGCTTCGCGCTGGCCGCCTGGGGAACCGGGGCGCTGTTGCGCCTCGAACCCGGCAACCTGCCCCGGCTGCAGGAGATCTCTTCGGACACCACGGTCGCCGCTTTCGTGGCGCTGGTCTCGCTGCTGTGCGGGCTGGCACTCGCAGCGGTACCGGCGTGGCGCGCCAGCGGCGCGGGCACCGACCTGGCGCGCGCCGCCGGCGTACGTTCGACCGCCGGCCGCGGGCACAGCGGATTCCAGCGCCTCATGGTCACCGTCGAGCTGGCGGTGGCGATCGTGCTGGTGATCGGCTCGGGCCTGCTGGTGCGCAGCTTCGCCCGCGTCGTCAACGTCGACCCCGGCCTGGTTCCCGACCAACTGGTGGCGACACGCATTGCCCTGCCGCCCGGTAGCTACGAGGAGGTCAGTGAAGCGCAGGCCTTCTGGGACCGACTGCGCGACGAGCTCGAGGCCACGCCGGGAGTGCGCGAGACGGCGTTCGTGCGCGCGCTGCCGGTGCGCGATCAGGCGTTCGTGGAGGTTTTCCTGCGTGAGGGCGAGACCCTGGAGGAGGCCCAGGCCAGCGGTGAGGCACCGAGCTTCGACTGGCAGATGGCCTCTGCAGGATACTTTCACGCGCTCGGTATCCCCCTGGTCTCGGGGCGCGAGTTCACCGCCGCCGACCGCGAGGGTGCACCACGCGTCGCGGTGATCAGCGAGTCGGTGGCGCAGCGCTACTTCCCCGGACGCGACCCGGTGGGCGAACGCATTCGCATTACCGCTGCGCGCCCCGACAACATCCCCTTCGAGATCATCGGCGTGGCCGGCGACGTGCACCACGACGGCCTCGCCAGCGCGCCGCCGACGCAGATCTTCACCCCCTACGCGCAAGCGCCCGACTACTGGCCGCAAATGCTGTGGACCGCGGCCGTGGCGATCCGCACCGATCTCGCTCCCGAGGCCGCCGCCGCGGCGCTGCGCCGGGCCGTCTGGGACATCGACCCCGAGCTACCGTTGGCGCGCATCAGCACGATGAACGAAGTGCTCCGCGCGGCGGTGGCGCGGCCGCGCTTTCTCGCCCTGCTGCTGTCGTTGCTGTCCGCGCTGGCGCTGGTCCTTGCCTGTGTCGGCGTATACGGAGTCGTTGCCTACGGAGTGGCGCAGCGCACGCGCGAGATGGGGATTCGCATGGCGCTCGGAGCGCGGCCGCGCGCTATCGTCGCGCTGGTGATGCGCGAGGGCACGGTGCCGGCCATCACAGGCATCGCGGTGGGTATCGTCGTCGCGCTGTTCGTCACCCGCCTGGCGCAGAGCCTGCTGTTCGACATCACGCCGACCGACCCGGCGACCTTCGCCGCCGTCACCGCCATCCTCGGCGGCGCCGCCCTGCTGGCCGCCTGGCTGCCGGCGCGGCGCGCCACGCGGGTGGACGCACTGGAATCTTTGCGGGCCGAATAGGACCGGTGCACGCTGCTGGCCGCCGGAGCCGCCCGCGGCCCGGGCGAAAACAAAACGACAGGCGTCAGTGAATGAACCCGATGTCGTCGGGGTCGGGGAAGTGTCCGCGCGGCTCCTCGATCTCGCCGAACTGGGCCTCGTACTTCTCCAGGTTGTCCTCGAGAGCCGCCACGATGCGCTTGAAGTGCGGCGGGCTGGTGACCACGCGCGATACCAGCGTGCCGCGCGCCTGGCCGCTGGTGGACGGCGTGACGGCGAAGAAATCGAGTACGAATTCTTCGCCCGTGTGGCTCACCGACATCAGGTTGGCGTAGCGGCCCTTGAGATCCTCATCGCCGGCGATGATCTGGATGGAGGCGGCCTCGCCGGGACGAATCTCTTCGGGTTGCAGGTCTTCGGGTCCGAGGTCGTCGGGATCGTTCACGGACAGCTCCTTTCGTTTTGCGCAAGGTAGCACAGTGCCCGGTGAAGGGCCCGCCCGGAATCTGTCGGGCGTCCGTGCAATCCGCGGCCGGTGCCGGAGGCGATCGCCGGAGACACGATTGCGTGGGGTTTCGGCGAAAATTTTCCGGAATCTCCGGGGGCATGACCGTCTCCTCCATACAGGACCCGAAACCCGGCCGTCCACGCGGCCCCCCGACGACAGGAGCCCCACCATGGAGCTTGCGGTCCCGCCCTCGACCCTCGCCCCCACACCGTCATCCCGCCCGCCCGCCGGGTCCGCAGCCCCACCGTGCCCCTGCGGCCGGCCCCACGCGCTCGCAAACTGCTGCCTACCGGTGGCCCGGCGCCTGCGTGCCCCCGACGGTCAACCGCCCTCCCCGTTCGACGAGGTCCGCGCCGCCAGCGCCCTGCTGCTGTGGAGCCTGCTGGCGGCACAGCGCCGTACCACGCCGGCGACCCGCTCGCTATCGCGCGCGGCGCGCTGCTTCTGGGGCCCGGTACTCGCGCGGGCGCTCGACGACAGACGCTGTTTCACGCCCGCCGCGAGGTCGGCACCCTCGTCCGCATGGCCGCCTGACCGCGGCGTCATGGCCCAGGATCTGTCCAGTTGTGCGATCGCGCCGCAGATACGGGCCCGTCGCCTCGGCGGTTGCGCGAGGGCAGCCGATAGTCAAGACCTGCAGGCAGTGCAGCTCTTCGAGCGCACTTGGGGCGCGGTGGAACTCGGGACCCGCTCCTGGCTGTTCTCCACCTTGCCCTCGTTCGCACGCCACGACGCAGCCCTCGCCGAGCTCTCGCTCGACTGGCTGCTGTGGGATGCCCCGTGGCTCCGGCACCGCTCGGGCGCCCACTGGACGATGCGCGCCTCCGCTCTGCACGACCGACCGCGGGTACGCGAAACCTACGAGGCGATCCTGCGCTCGCGCCTCGGACTGTGGCGCCTCGACGAACACCTGCCGCGCCGCGGCTTCCGCCTCGTCGACCGCCTTACCGGCGACCGCACCCTGCTGCACACCGACAGCGATCCCTGGCCCGACACCGACGAGCGCTTGCTGCTCGCCCGCGTCTACGCCTTCGGCGACTGGCGCCTGCTCGGCGGCCGTTGCCTGTTGCTCGACACGAAGGCGATCGACCGTCTGCTCACCGCCCTGCACGGGCGCGCCTCGGCGCTGTCCGCTCCGTCGCCCCGAGACCCCCGCTGGCGCGTCTGGCTCAAGGCCGAGCTCGTCCCCCTGATCGCCGCCGAATGGCTCTCCACGAGGCTGGCCCCCCCGCCCCCGGATCGGTATCATGGGACCTACTGCTGAGATTCCCGTGTGACCGGCACCCCTCTCCTTTGGTGGGCGCGTAACTCAGCGGCTAGAGTGCCATCTTCACACGGTGGAAGTCGCAGGTTCGATTCCTGCCGCGCCCACTGCCTGAACCCTTGCGGGCAAGCCAGTTACAGCGATTCGATTCTTGATTCGCCGGTGGCAACTCTACAACCGCGTGCGCCCACACGGCTCTCTCGACTATCGGCCGCCCGAGCCGGAGGCGATGTCGCCGACGCCGGCTGCGCTCCGGGCCGCTGCCGTTCCTCTTCTCAACGCGGCGGCGCCGCGGCGTACGGCTCCGAGCGCAACGTCTCGCCGGGGGCTAGTTCCGGGAATCGAAAGTCCGACCAACGCAGCGCTGCGCTGCCAGGCACTCGCCGCCATCCGTCTGAGACCCGCGCCTCGAGCTCGTAGCTCATCTTCACCATGCGCCACGAGGGTGAGCGCCGGTGGGTGACCCAAGACCCGAAAACAAAACCAGGTTGATGCGGTGGCGCAAGACTGAAGCTCAAAAGTGGACTACGGCTCGCGCGGCTAACCGCAACATGGGCTCTATATCATCCTCGCTGAGGTAGACAATCACCAAGTCGGGCTGGGCGCGAAGCGAGACGCGGTCCCCAACCCTGGCGCCGACAACAGCGCCGAGCGTCGTCGTCAACCAAGCCTTCGATTCTCCTTGCGCCAGCGGCGGACTCAATCGGGGCGATGGAGTCCGCTCTCTTGCCACAGCGTCGGCGCCCGGGCATCGTCGGCAACTCCCGGGTGCAAGTCTCCGCCTCGGCTATTCCGATTGTCCGGGCCTGTCAGCGAAAATTCTCTATCAGCACCAGTTCGATCCCCGGGCTGACCCAGGGGCCGTCGAAAATCAACGTCGTTTCATCGGGCGAAACACGCAGGCCGTGGAAACGCACTTCGGTGCGAAACACCTCGGTCGTCCGGTCGGATTCGAAATCCAGGT
>JASFRZ010000414.1:0-4495 GCA_050114655.1 Acidobacteriota bacterium | reverse complement strand
ACGGCGACCAGCAGACCCTCTCGCAACACGCTGCGACCGAGGCCTGCCGCCGACGCGCCCAGCGCGGCGCGGATGCCTAGCTCCGGCAGGCGCCGTCCGACCGCGTAGTGCAGGGCGCTGAAGAGGCCGCCGGCGAAGGTCAGCAGCGCGATGGCGGCGAAGCTCGTGGTGAGCGTCGCGGCGGCGCGAGGCCGGGCCAGCAGCTCAGCGTAGGCGTCGCTGACCCGTTCCACGCGATTGATGAGGAGGCGCGGATCGGTGGCGTGGACCCGCTGCCTGACGGCGGCCGCCGAAGGACAGCCGGTGGCACAGCGCAGGCTGATCGTCACACCGAAGAACGAGAGAAGGCGGCCGTTCGGGTGGTAGAGGCGATACACCTCTAGCGCATCATCGCGCGGATCGGCCGAGCCGAGGCTCCTGATCTCGCGGGCCACGCCGACGACCGCGAACGAGACTCGCTCCTGCCCAAACCTCCGCCCCACTGCGGCTCCATCGGGCCACAGGGCACGGGCCAGTCGTTCGCCAACGACCACCGCGTCGTCGGCATCGCTTTCCCGCAGCGCACGGCCCTCGATGATGGATATTCCGTAGACCTCGAAAAACGCCGGCGTGACGCTGTAGAAGGGCATTCTGTCGAAGGAAACCGGTTCCCCGGACCCGTCGGCGAGAAACTCGCCGGATCGCCACGTTTGCGCCGACGGCGGCGTGCCCCGCGAGATGGCGCTGGCGCTGACTCCCGGCAGCGCCCCGACCTCGGCAACGAGACTGCGGGCGAGCGCGAGATTGGCGTCGGGATCTCCAAATGCCTCGACGTAGTCGGGCAGGGAGATATCGACCACGATGACGTTCTCGGCATCCAGTCCGAGGTCGGCTCGCGTCAGGTTGACGAGTGACTGCAACAGCATGGAGGCGCCGACGAGAAGCGTTACGGCAAAGGCGATCTCCACCACCAGCAAGCCACGCGCCAGCAGTCGCGCTGAGCGTGATCCGGTATCGGTGCGGTCGACGAGCGTGCGCAAGTGGGCCGCCGTGCGCGGCCTGGTCGCCAGCCATGCCGGCAACAAACCGGCGATCATCGTGCCGGCCAGCCCCGCGAGGCTGGTCGCGAGCACGGCGCGCGCATCGAGGTCGACGGGGTTCAACGACGAGCGCAGCAGAAACATGTCCGGGAGCGATGCGCGGGCCCAGGCGAGGAGGCCGGCGCCCAACGCGATTCCGGCCAGCGACGCCGCCACGCCCAGCATGCCGTGCTCGATCATCGCCTGGCGCAGTAACCGCATCCTCGAGGCACCCAACGCCGACGCCGTGGCGAGCTCCCGGCGACGGCTCGTCAGCCGCCCCAACAACAAGTTGCCGCTGTTGGCGCACAGAACGAGGAAGACCAGCGCGACGCCGGCGGTCACCGCAGTCGTCGCACGTGTGGTGTACTCGTCGAGTGCCTGGGTCAGCGGCCGCGTCGTGATCCGCCGTCCCTGAGCCCAGGGGTCGGCGTCCTGAGCCACCGACTCAGCGCGCTGCAGGACGTCGGCGATGGGCACGCCGGCCGGCAGGCGCGCATACACCCACAGGCCGATCAACTCCCGGTACCTCTCCCGCGGTGTGGCCACGTCGATAGGCAACCAGATCTCGGTGGAGGGATGGGGAAAGCGAAACTCCGCCGGCATGACGCCGACTACCCGCGTCGGCGTGCCGTCGATATCGATCAGACGACCGAGGATCGACGGGTCGGACGAGAACTCGGTACGCCACACTTTCGCCGAGAGGATCGCCGTCTCCTCGCTGCCGGCGCGCCCATCGCCGTCGACGAACGTGCGGCCCAGCAGCGGTCGCACCCCGAGCATCTCGAACACACCGGGGGTCACGACGTCCGCCGAGTAGCGCACCGGCCCGGCGTTGCCCTCGAGGATCCCACCGACCGACAGCGCGCCGCTCACCGCCGCGAACGTGCCGCTCGATTCCCACGCATTGACGACCGGCAGAGGCAGGTTGACGCCGGTGCTGGGGCCGTCGATGGCGGGCATCTCGACGGTCGCCAGGGTCTCCGGATGGACGAACGGCACCGGCCTGAGGAAAAGGGCGTCGACGACGGTGAACATGGCGGCGCTCATGCCGATGGCCGCCGCCAGCATGCCGAGTACGATGAGTGCCGAGCCCGGGTGGCGGCGCAAGCGCCTCCACGACAGCCGGACATCGTCGATCCAAGACGCGGCGCTCGCCAGGACGCGCCCGCGCCCTCCGCCACCGCCTCCCAGCCCTCCGCGCCGGGCTGCGATGCGTGCGTCGATCGCGCCCAGCTCGCGCCGGGCCTCGTCGAGATCACCGAATTCCGCCATCGCCTGCCGACGCGCCGCGGGTTCGGGCATCCCCTCTCCCATGAGATCTTCGGTGCGACGCCGCAGGTGCTCGTCGAGTTCTTCATCGATCTGCCGCGCGACCGCTGCGGGAACCGGGATCGAGCGGCGCCAGAATCTCATGGCGACGTGCCTTCCAGCGCTTTGGACATCGCGGCGGCGTAGCGGGACCAGCGGCGCGACCGACGCGCCAGGGCGCGGCGCCCGGCCGCGGTCAACTCGTAGAAGCGCGCACGGCGGTTGTTCTCCGACTTGCCCCAGAAGGCGGACACCCAGCCACGCTCGTCGGCGCGGTGCAGGGCAACGTAGAGCGCCCGATCGCCGACGGTCAGCTCGCCGTCGGTGACCTCGTGGATCCAACGCGCCACTGCGTATCCGTGCTGCGGCCCATCGACCAGCGCCCGCAGCACAAGGATGTCGAGCGTGCCCTGTAGCAGTGCCTTGTCGTCGCGCATCGCTTCCTTCCCCGGAATTGTTCCGGGGAGTAATGCCACATCTCCGCTCGACGCGTCAAGGGGTCAAGGGAACGGGTAGTGGGCAAGTTTGACTTGCCCACTACAGGGAACGGGTCGGTGCAACGGTACTTCGGCCACTCGCCGGAAACGGCTGCACCTTCGGGTCCCCGAACGCGGACAGGGGTTCGGCCGTGGCCGTCTCCTGGGGGAAGGAAGAACTGGTGCCGGCCAGATACTCGCAAAGGAGGACTTCATGATGGCATTGATCGACAGAATGATGGCATCATGGATTCTCATGAAGCGAACCCAGATCCAGTTTCGCGAGGAGCAATTGGCAGCGTTGCGCGAGCTGGCGGCTAGCCGGGGAGAATCCGTCGCCGCTGTCGTACGCGACGCAGTCGACGAGCTCATCTTGCGCGCACCGCGAGCCGGAAGGCCCGAACGGTGGCGGCGCGCCGCTTCGGTGACGGGTGCCTTCTCGTCCGATCGCACCGACATCGCCGAGCAGCACGATCGTTACCTGGCGGAGGCATTCGAATCGGAATGATCTTTGTCGACACTTCCGCGATCTACGCGCTGCTCGATCGCTCGGACGCGTGCCACCCGCAGGCGGCCGCGATCTGGGCACACTTGGTCGACAAGCGCGAGACCCTACTGACGACCAACTATGTCGTGCTCGAGTGCTTTGCGCTGACCCAGAGCCGGCTCGGCATGGCGGCGGCGCGGCGGTTCAATGACGATCTTCTCCCGGTGCTCGAGACGGTCTGGATCGACCGCGACGAGCACACTGCAGCCGTCGAAACCATTCTCTCCGCCGACCGCCGCGGCCTCAGCCTGGTCGACGCGACCAGCTTCCGTGTGATGCGCCGCCGCGACCTGCGTCGCGCGTTCGCCTTCGACGACGACTTCGCCCGCCAGGGATTCGACCTGCTGGCGCCGTAACCACGGCGGCAAGGCTCGACAAAAGCGACCGCCTGCCGTGCTTCGGCAAGCTCGGGGGGCAACGATCAGGACGTGAGCTCCATCACCGCGTCCGCTCGCGCTTACCGTTTCGCGCGCAGGATGGCGTAGGCCGGCAAGCCCACCGCGCCGAAGCGCTTGACGATCTGATCGGTGGGGCTGGCGTTCAAGTCCTCGGTCTGCAGCTTGATCTTCACGTAGTCATCGAGTGCCGCGACGACCGCGGGGTCCTTGAGGGTGGTCTGGTCCATCACCAGGCAGTTCTTGCACCAGGTGGCCCACATGTCGACCAGGACGGGCTTGTCGTCGCGCTCGGCCTCGGCCAGGCCGGCCGGGAGCGAGGCGTACCAGCCCTCCTCGAGCAGTTCCTCGACACTGTCGGCGACCGCGTCGGGATCGACCCAGTACTGCGCGAACAGCTCGTAGGTCAGGTAGCCGTAGTAGGCCGCGGTGGCGAGGATGAAGACGCCGAAGGCGTACTTGACCTTGTTCATCCAGGCGCCCGGCTTGGGCAGCGAGGCGAGGCCGGCGCCGGCGATGGGCCACGGGATGGCCATGCCGAGGCCGAGGACGAACGGCAGCGCCAGCGCCTGGCTGGTACCGGTGGCGTAGAGGTTGGAGGAGAAGACGATCACCTGGATGACCACCGGGGCGACGCAGGCGCCGGCGAGCAGCGCGGCAACCGCGCCCATGGCGAAGGCGAGCAGGAACGAGCCCTTGCCGCCACCC
>JASFRZ010000413.1:0-4497 GCA_050114655.1 Acidobacteriota bacterium | reverse complement strand
ACCGACCACGCCATCGACATGCGGTCGCCGTAGTGCAGGAACGCGGGCAGGAACGAGCCGAAGATCAGGTTGTAGAGGTACTGGTTGAGGCGTGACCCGGGCACGTCGTCGAGCGCGTAGGGGATGTCGTTGCGCAACGCTTCGGCGAGCGTCGGCCGGAAGTGGCGCATCCACAGGCGTTGCTCGCCGACCATCGTTGCCAGGAGAGCCGTGGCCGCCACGCGCACCGTCGTCTTGAGGTCCGCCGAGCGCTGCCGGCGGAAGCCGTCGCGCGAGCAGAACAGCTCGCGCCGCGTGCGGTCCCAGATGGCGAAGGCCCACATGCCGACGAAGTGCTGCACGCAGTCGGCGCCCCACTCCTTGTAGGCCGCCAGGATGACCTCGGTGTCGGAACGACTGCGGAACAGGTAACCGCGGTCCTCCAGCTCGCCGCGGATCTCCAGGTAGTTGTAGACCTCGCCGTTGTACACGATGACGAGGTCGTCATACGCCATCGGCTGGTTGCCGAGGTCGCTGAGATCGATGATGCTGAGCCGGTCGTGGCCGAGCAGGACCGGCATTTCGATCCAGGTGGCGGACGCGTCGGGGCCGCGATGCCGGATCGAATCGAGCATCGTCGAGAGAAGCGACTCACCCTCTTCCCGGCCGAGTCGCGGATCGATCATTCCCGCGATACCGCACATGGGGATTCTCCAGAACGCTGGCGGTACATGCGTCACAGAGACTGCGGATACCGGGCGATTCTAAGAGACGAGGATCGTATTTGCGACCACGGTTCGACGGGCTCTTCTCGATCGGTGGGCGCGGCAGCGACGGGGCGACCGAAGGGGCGGTCCGGTCAGCGCCCGGACGCCGGCTCGTTGCGGTAGACCTTGCCGTCCTTCATGACCAAGCGCACGCGGCCGAGCGCGGTGATGTCCCGCGCCGGATTGCCGACGGTGCCGATGATGTCGGCGGCGTAGCCGGGGGCGATCGTGCCGATGCGGCCCGCCATGCCGAGCGACTCGGCCGCCAGTGAGGTTGCCGACACCACCGTGTCCATGGGCGGCTGGCCGCCGGTCTGAGAGCGGTAGATCAGCTCCTGGTAATTGCGCCCGTGCGCGCCGGCGACCGCGTCGGTGCCGAAGACGATCTTGAGGCCGGGCACGGTGAGCGCCTCGCGGAAGACGGCGAGCGCCTTGGGCACCGCCTGGCGCATCTGCTCGAATCCGTCCTCGGTGTAACCGCCGACGCCGAGGTAGCGATCCTCGTTCTCGAAGTAGTTGCGGAAGATCAGGTCGATGTTGGGGTCGTAGTAGACGCCGCGCTCGGCGAGCAGCTCGAGCGTTTCGCGATCGAGCAACGCGCCGTGCTCCACCGAGCTACAGCCGGCAAGGGCCACGCGCCGCGCGCTCTCCGGGCCGTGCGCGTGCACCACCGCGCGCAGGCCGCGTGCCCGCGCCTCGTCGCAGATGGCATCGAGCTGCTCCTGGCTCAGCGTCGGGGTGCCGCCGACGCGGATGCTCGCCGAGGCGAACACCTTGATGACGTCAACGCCGCGCTCGTCGAAGCGCGCCACCGCCGCGCGCATCTCGTCGGGGGTCCAGCCCTCGTTGCTGATCGAGCCCAGCGAGGTGAGGATGCGCGGGCCCGGCAGCACGCCGCGCGCGATCGCATCGCGCAGCTCGCCCTCGCTGGGTGAGCCCAGGCTTTGCACCGTGGTCACGCCATTGTACAGCGTCGCCCAGGCGTTCTCGGCGACGTAGAGCATCGCCTCTTCCGGACTTTCCTCGACTGCCCGGCTGCGCAGCTTGCCGCTGCGATCGAAGTGCCACTCGATGTGAACGTGGGTGTCGATCAGGCCGGGCAGCAGTGTCATGTCGCCGAGGTCGTAGACCACGTCACCGCGTCCCTCGCCGGCCGGCAGCACGGCCTCGATCGTTCCGTCGCGCACCACCACATCCCGGTCGGTCAGTGTGCCACCGCGACCGTCGAGCACGGTGGCGGCGTGCAGCACGATGGTCTGCTGCTGCGCCGCGACATCGCCGGTGGCGAGGGCGACGAGGATCATGGCGAGTAGCGCCACGCCGGCGCAACGGAGATGGGAGCTTTGCACGGATGGAATCATGGACACCTCAGTCATGGGGCAGCGCGAAGGCGACGATGCTCGCTCCCGAGGGCGCGCCGTTCTTGCCGCCGCCGCAGGCGATGACGACGTACTCGCGCCCGGCGACGCGGTACACCGAGGGGGTGGCGTTGCCGGCGGCCGGCAGGGTCGCCTCCCACAGCAGCTCGCCGGTGAGCGCGTCAAAAGCGTGGAACTTGTTGTCGAAGTTGGTGGCGCCGATGAACAGCAGGCCGGAGGCGGTTACCACCGGGCCACCGTAGTTGTCCGAGCCGGTGCTCGTCAGGCCCTGCGCGGCGAGCTCGGGGAACTCGCCGAACGGGATACGCCAGCGGATCTCGCCGCTGTTCAGATCGATGGCGTTGAGCGTGCCCCATGGGGGAGTGATCGGCGGGTAGCCGTCGGGGTCGCGCCACAGCGTGTAGCCGGTGTTGCGGTAGGGCAGCCAGGTCGGCTCGCTCATCACCTCCGGGTCGGCGCCACGATCGATGCCGGTGACGACGTACTCGACGATGTCGTCGGTGTTGGAACGGCCGAGCTCGGGGAACGCCGGCATGCGACCGGTGCCGGCGCGGATCAGCTCTGCGATCTCGTCGCGCGACAGCCGATCGGCGACGCCCAGCAGCGACGGCATCTGGGCGTTGCCGGCGCGGTCTTCGCCGTGGCAGCTGGCGCAGTTGACGTTGTACAGCGAGGCGTCGTTGTTGGGGATCATCTGCACGATCCACGGCATCTCGTTGGAGTTGACGAACAGCAGGCCGCTATCCTCGTCGAACGCCACTCCGCCCCACTCGGCGCCGCCGTCGACGCCCGGGAAGATGATCGTGCCTGCGAGCGACGGCGGCTCGTACATTCCCGCGCGCCGCGCGCGGAACTCCTCCAGCACGGCGGCGTGCGCCTCCGGGGTGCGCTGCGTGAGCATGTCCTCGGTCAGGTTGTGGCGAGCGAACGGCTCCGGCAGCAGCGGCACTGGCTGGGTCGGCGAGAGCTCGTCTCCAGGGAGCCCGGTGGTGGGCACCGGACGCTCCTCCACAGGAAACAGCGGGGTGCCGTCGCCACGGTCGAACAGGTACACGTAGCCTGATTTGGTGACCTGCGCTACTGCGTCGACGCGGCGCCCGTCACGCTGCACCGTCACCAGCGCCGGCGGTGTCGGGAAGTCCCAGTCCCACAGGTCGTGGTGCACCGCCTGGAAGTGCCACACGTAGGCGCCGGTGCGCGCGTCGAGCGCCAGCACGCTGTTGGCGAACAGGTTGTCGCCGGGGCGGTTGCCGCCGTAGAAGTCGAAAGACGCCGAGCCGGTGGCGGCGAACACCAGGCCGGCGGTGGGATCCACGGTGACGCCGGTCCAGGCGTTGGCGCCACCGGCGATCTGCCAGGCGTCGGGCGGCCAGGTGTCGTAGCCGAACTCGCCGGGCTGCGGGATGGTGTGGAAGATCCAGCGCTGCTCGCCGGTGTGCACGTCGAAGGCGCGGATGTGGCCGGGCGAGCCCGGCAGCGTCTCGGGCACGCTGCTGCCCATGATGATGAGGTCCTCGAAGATCGCTCCCGGCGTGCTGGCGCTCACCGACAACTCCTCGGCCGGCCGCCCGAGCCCTTCGCGCAGGTCGATGCGGCCGTCTTCGCCGAACGACGCGATCGGCGCGCCGGTCTCCCGATCGAGCGCCCACAGCCAGCGGCGAGCCGCCACGAGGACGCGGTCCTCGTACACCGTGACGCCGCGGTGGCGGGCGCGCGAGCGTGTGTCGCCGGCCGCCGCGATGGGATCGAAGCGCCAGCGCTCGGTGCCGCTGACCGCGTCGACGGCGACCACTGCCAGCCCCGGCGTCGTGGCATAAAGCACGCCGTCGACGACGACCGGGTTGGACTGCATCTCCGAGCCCTCGAAGGCGTCGCCGGCGTCGTACACCCAGGCGACCTCGAGCTGCCCGACGTTGTCACGCGTGATGTCGGTGAGCGGCGAGTAGCGGATGTTGCCAGGGCCGCCGTGCAACGGCCAGTCGACGTCGGAGGCGGGGGAGCAGGCGGCGAGGCCGGCAGCCAGGATCAGAGGTGCGCAGCGGGATGTCGTCATGGCGGCGGGATTGTAGCGTGCTCACGCGCGGACACTGTGCATTCCGGTTACGAGGGGTAGGATTCTCTTGAGAGGTAGCTCGCTGTTCTTCGCTGCCCTTCCATGCCGTGAGACCGGCAAAGAACGATGACCATCGACGAGTTCGTCGCCAAGGCTCGTGCCTTTCAGGCGAGCCGCCCGCTGCTCACCGCCCTGGAGCTCGACGTGTTCACCGCGGTGGGCGACGGCGCCACCGCCGAGGAGGTCGCAGCCCGCGTGGGGGCCGATGCGCGGGCCACAGCGATGCTCCTCAACGCTCTGGTGGCTCTCGAGGCGCTGG
>JASFRZ010000412.1:0-4499 GCA_050114655.1 Acidobacteriota bacterium | reverse complement strand
TTGATCTCGAGGCGCCGTACCGCGTGCGCGGCGGCCCACAGCACGACCGCCGTGAGCACCAGCAAGCCAAGGACAGCGCGCAGGGCGCTGGGGGGCGCGGGCGGCGTCATCAGGAGTTGGATGAACAGCGGCGCGCCGTTGTCCATCGGCGCGGGCACTGGCATCAGCGCCTGGACATAGTGCAGCACGCTGAGCTTCTGCAGCACGCCGGGCAGGAATCCGTTGATGCCCTCCCAGAACAGCAGCGCGACGGCGGGGACGATCGGGTTGCGGAGCAGCAGGCCGGCGGCGAGGAAGACGCTGCCGTAGCCGACGCAGGCGAGCGCCGCGGCAGCGCAGTACCACAGCAGGTGTGAGAGGCCCGGATCAGGCCAGAAGTTGGCGAGCTGAGCACTCTCCTGCGGCCACAACATCAGCAGGTAGCTGACCGCCGCGCCGGTGGTGAAGATGACCAGCGCCGCCACCAGGCCGGCGATGTACTTGCCGGCGAGTAGCACCTCGCGACGCGCGGGCACCAGGAACCAGAAGTGCAGCGTCTCGTCAAGCATCTCGCCGCGAAACAGGTTCATGAAGATGCCCAGGCAACCGAAGAATATCGCCAGGCGCAGGTAGAAATATTGAAAGACGCCCGCGTAGACCATGCGGTCGTCGGCGAAGTCGACGATGTGTCGCTGGGAATGACGCTTCAGGATGCCGTCTTCGAAGTACATGCTGTGCTCACTGCGGCCGTCCCAGTAGCTCAGCCAGCGTCGCTCGGGGACGCGCTCTCCGTCGCGTCGGGTACGCTCCTCCAGGCGCGTCGCGTTCATCGGCTCGCCGGCGGATTCGAGCACGAAATCGATCGTGGCACCGTCCTCGATCCTGGACAGCGCTGCCGCGGGGGTGATGCTGTCGGCGCGGTCGCTGCGCGTGAAGGTGACCTCGATGCCGTGCACCAGGAAGGCGAAGGCCGGGAACAGCGCCAGCACATAGACCCACGCGCTGCGGCGCGAGAAGAACACGCGGCGGAGCTGCAACATCGAAATGGTACGCACCTGCCGCGCCCGGTCGTTGAAGGTCATGCCGCGCCTCCGATCAGATACTTGTACAGCGCGTCGACGTTCTCGTCGGCGGGCATCACGCTTTCGACGGTGTAGCCGGCGAGCGAGATGGTGGTGAGCGCCTGCGAGAACGCCTGCTGGTTGCGCGTCATCACCAACAGGCCTCGGTGGTCGTCGTGCAGTTGTACGGAGGTGACGTGGTCCTGCTGGAACAGCATCGAGGCGACCTTGGAAGCCTCCTTGCATCGGATCAGGTACTGCCTCGGGTGCTCGACGATCTCGTCACGCACGCCGCGCACGTCACCCTCGGCGATGATGGTGCCGTTGGCGATCAGGATGACCTGGTCGGAGATCACGTCGACCTCGTGCAGCACGTGGCTGGACAGCACGACGTGGCGGCCGCGCGCGGCGAACTTCTTGAACAGGGCAATGGTCTCGGCGCGCACCAGGGGGTCGAGGCCGTTGAGCGGCTCGTCGAGCACCAGCACCTCCGGGTCGGCGGCGATCGCCTGGGCCAACCGGACGCGCTGCCGCATGCCCTTGGAGTAGCCGGCGATCTTGCGGTGTGCCGCAGCGGTGAGGTCGACGATCTCCAGCGCCTTCCAGGCGCGCTCGTCGGCTTCCGCCCCCGGGTAACCGGCGAGCAGCAGGCCGGTGCGCACGAAGTCGAAGCCGGTGGCGCCACGCGGCGCAGAGTCGTACTGGGTCGCGTACCCGGTGATGCGCATGAGCTCCTCGGGCTCGTACGGCGACAGGCCGCGCACGCTTACGGTGCCGCGATCGGGATGGATCAGGCCGGTCATCAGGTTCATCAGCGTGGTCTTGCCGGAGCCGTTGGGGCCGACCAGCGCGGTGATGCCGGGGGGGATGTGCAGCGAGACGCGGTTGACGCCCAGCACCTCGCCGTAGAACTTCGACACCCCGTCGAAGACGATCTCGGAAGGGCGCCCGGCGCTGATCTCGGTCACGTTGCCGCTCTCGCTCGCGCTGCTCATTTGACCACCTGCACGGGGCGCAGCCGGCGCTCCAGCACCAGCACCAGAAGGGCGGTCATCACGGCTACGGCGACGATGCACTGCAGGGCGCTCGGGCCGGGCAGGGGGTCGGCGCCGAGCAACGCGCGCCAGATCTGGTTCATGGCGCGGCCGGGATTGAAGGCCGAGGCCCACTCGACGCGGAGCACCGCGTTGAGGAGCTCGGCGGCGCCGGCGAGCACGAAGAACGCCGCCAGAATGAGCGCTCCGGCAACGATACGCCACTTGACGTAGGCCGAGCTCGCCATCGCCACCAGCGCCACCAGGAGGATCCACAGCAGGAAGCCGACGAAGATTGCCGCGCCGAAGGTCCAGTTGGCGGCAAACCAGGTCCAGCCGGCCATGCCCGACTGCATCCAGAAGAGGATCAGGCCGGGGATCCAGGTCACCACCGACAGCAAGCCGACCAGCACCAGCATTCGCGAGGCGACGTACTCGGTGCGCGACAGCGGGCGCGAGAAGTACAGAGGCAGCGCGCCGTGCGCCAGGTCGGGCGCGATCAGACTGGGCCCGGCCAGCGCGGCGAGCACGATGGCGAAGCTGGACTGCGCGTTCATGAAGATGACGAAGAAGTTGGCATTGACCGCCAGCAGGTCGGGCAGATCGCCGCCGCCGCCGATGAAGTCGGCGAGGATGTCGGCGCGGTTGGCGATGTACACGAAGATGCCGCAGGCGATCGGCCAGCCCATCGCTGCGACCAGGACTGCGGTCACCAGGCGCTGTTTCAACAGCGCCTGCCAGGCGAAGCGCGGCAGCACCACCAGGCGCGCCCAGCGCGTGGTGCGCTCGCCTTCGTAACGGGTGAAGCCCTGCCTATAGACGGCCATTGGCAACCATGTCCTCGGCGGATACGCCGCCGTCCGGAGGAGCCGTATCGATGTGGCCGACGGCCTTCAGGAAGATCTCCTCGAGGGAGTCGCGCCGGTGGCTGAGGTGGCGCACCAGCAGGTCCTCGCGGCTGACCAGCTGCCAGATAACGTCGAACTCGACGCCCTCGGGCAGCACGATACGCCAGCGGCCGTGGCCCTCGCCGACCGCCTCGGCACCCTGCTCGCGCAACGCCGCGCCCAGGCCGTCGTCGTTGCCGGAGACCTCGAGCTCGACGAAGCGGCGGTTGGCGCGCCGCTCTTCCTCGAGATCGGCGATGTGCACGATGCGGCCCTCGTTGAGGATCACCACCTCGTCGCACACCGCCTCGACGTCGCGCAGAAGGTGCGAGCACAGCAGCACGCTCATGCCGTGTACCTCGTTCATCTCGCGCACCAGCTTGAGCATGCGCGAGCGCGCCGACGGGTCGAGCCCGTTGGTGGGCTCGTCGAGGATGACGAACTCGGGCGAGTGCACGATCGCCTGCGCCAGCTTTGCCATCTGCTTCATGCCGACCGAATAGGTGCCGACCTGGCGGTAACGCGCCTCGCCCAGCCCGACGTGAAACAGCACGTCGTGGGCGCGCTCCAACGCCACACGCGGCGGCAGGCCGGACAGCTCGGCCATGATGCGCACGAAGCGAACCGCGGTCTGCTCGGCAACGAAGGCGTCGGTCTCCGGCATGTAGCCGACGCGGGCCTTGAGCTCGCGCGTCTCGCTGCGGCAATCGAGACCGAGGATGCGTGCGCTGCCCGCGGTCGGCTTGTGGAAGCCGAACAGCGTGCGGATGAGCGTCGACTTGCCGGCCCCATTGGGGCCCAGCAGGCCGATCGTCCGTCCGCCGCCGGCGCCGCCGAGCCGGCAGCTGATGTCCTTGAGGACCTCCTGCCGGCCCAGCTTCACGCACAGGCCTTCGATGTCGATGACCGGACTCATGTAGTGCAGCTTAGCGCTTGTCACGGTGTGATTTACATGAACATGAAGTTGAAAAGGAGGCTGGTCAGGCGGGTATTGCTCGCCCAGCGGATGTTGTCGTCCTCCGCGGTGATCACCACCAGCATCGGCTCGCCGTCACCGATCGCGGTCACCGGCTGGCCCAGGGCCTCCATGACCTCGACGATGCGGCCCAGGTCGAGCCAGTAGAAGCCCGAGCTGTGCAGACCGGTACCGGCCGGGATGAGCTGCTGGAAGCGGGAAGTGCGCACCAGCGAGGAGGCCGAGTCACGCACCGCGATGGCGCGCACGGCGGTGTCGCGACTGGTCGACACGACGGCATAGCCGCGATCGTACGTCCAGGTTACCGACCGGGCCGGCGAGTCGACGACCGAGATGGTCTTCCAGGTACGGCCGTTGACCGTCTCTTCGCTGAGGGCGAGCTGCTCCCCGGTCTCGCTCTCGTGGCTGTTGATCGTCTGCACCATGCGGCGCACCGCCTCGTCGAGAGCGCCGGGGTTCATCACCTCGATCGCAGCCATCCACATAGGCTCGGCCAGGGACATCCCCTCGAGCGAGACGACGAAGTCGGTGCCGAGCGACGTGGCGATGTCGTTGCGCACGC
>JASFRZ010000411.1:0-4509 GCA_050114655.1 Acidobacteriota bacterium | reverse complement strand
CCTCGGCAACTCCACGCCTGCAGACGGCTACGGCACGCCGAGCAGCACCACCACCACGGCTTTGGTCAACATGGCGGTGATGAAGTACGGTCGCACCACCAGCGAGACCAAGGGCCGGGTGCAGGGGATCAACGCCACCGTCAACGTCGGTTACGACAGCGGTGTGGCGCGCTTCGTCGGCCAGATCGTCATCGGCGGCGGCGGCTTCAGCCAGGGCGGCGACTCGGGTTCGCTGATCGTCGTGCAGAAGGGCCCCGACGCCCGCAAGCCGGTGGGGCTGCTGTTCGCCGGCGGCGGCGGTGTCACCGTCGCCAATCCGATTGATGAGGTGCTCAGCGCCTTCAACGTCACCATCGACGGCTCATAGGCCGCAGTGCCCGGCGACGTCAATGAGGCGAAAGCCAGGCTGGTAGGGCAACTCATGGAGATGCCGGGCATCACGGCGATCGGCGTGGGGGAATCCGGCGGCTCACCCTGCCTGCGGGTGTGGGTCGTCGAGCTGACCGAGGAACTACGCGAGGCGATCCCGCGCAGCTTCGAGGGATTCCCCGTGCGGGTGCGGGAATCGGGCCCCATTCGGGCACTGGACGAGGATTCGTGAGACCTGCCGGCGGCCGGCGCGGCGGCCGCCGGTTCGCATCATGGTTATCCCTGCGGTCGCCTTCGAACCGCGAGGAGTCGGTCTGAAGCTGAACCCGTCCTTTGCTATTCTTGGGTGACGCCTGAAACCCTCCGGCGGAAATCTCCGCACGAACACGCCGCGAAACCTGCGCGTCGCAGTATGCAGGGACGGCATGATCCGCCGCGTTCCACGTCGCTGACACACCTTTCAGAGACTCACCAAGGAGACAACCGTGAACGGCATCGTCCGAATCCCGGAGCCGGCCAACGAGCCGGTCCACCCGTACGCGCCCGGCGCGCCGGAACGCGCCAGCCTCAAGAAGCGTCTCGAGGAGATGCTGAAGGAGGAGTACGACATCCCCGCCGTCATCGGCGGCGAGGAAGTTCGCAGCGGCAACACCCTCGACGTGATCTGCCCGCACGATCACGGCCACAAGCTGGGCGTCTGTCACCAGGTGTCGGAGGACGACGTCGCCAAGGCCGTCGTCGCGGCGCGCAAGGCGTGGGAGGAGTGGTCGGTGATGCCGTGGGAGGCCCGCGCCGCGGTGTTCCTCCGCGCCGCCGAGCTGCTCTCCGGCCCCTGGCGCGACACCATCAACGCCGCCACCATGCTGAACCAGAGCAAGACCGCTTTCCAGGCGGAGATCGACGCCGCCGCCGAGCTGTGCGATTTCTGGCGCTTCAACGCCTACTTCATGCAGGGCATCTACGAGGGCCAGCCGGCCTCCAGCGCGGGCATCTGGGACTACCTGGAGTACCGCCCGCTGGAAGGCTTCGTGTTCGCGGTGACGCCCTTCAACTTCACCTCGATCGGCGGCAACCTGCCGTCTGCGCCGGTGATCATGGGCGGCGTGTCGTTGTGGAAGCCGTCCTCGACCTCGCTGCTGTCCAACTACCTCGTCTACAAGATCTTCGAGGAAGCAGGGCTGCCGCCGGGCGTGATCAACTTCGTGCCCGGCAAGGGACGCTCGGTGGGCGACCCGGTGTTCGCCAGCGAGGACTTCGCCGGCCTGCACTTCACCGGCTCCACCTCGACCTTCCAGGCGATGTGGCGCACCATGGCCGAGAACCTGCCGACCTACGGCTCCTACCCGCGCATCGTCGGCGAGACCGGCGGCAAGGACTTCCTCTTCGCCCACCCGTCGGCCGACGCCGACGCCGTGGTCACCGCGCTGACCCGCGCCGCCTTCGAGTACCAGGGCCAGAAGTGCTCGGCCTGCTCGCGGGCGTACATCCCCAAGTCGCTGTGGGGCAAGGTCAGCGAGGGCGTGAAGGAGCAGCTCGCCGACATCAAGATGGGCTCGCCGCTCGACTTCCGCAACTTCGTCTGCGCGGTCATCGACAAGAGCGCCTTCGATGACATCAGCGGCTACATCAACGAGGCCAAGGAAGACTCCAACTACGAGGTCATCGCCGGCGGCGGCTGCGACGATTCGGAGGGCTACTACATCGAGCCCACCGTGGTGACCAGCCGGGATCCCCGCTCGCGCCTGATGCGCGAGGAGATCTTCGGCCCGGTGCTCACCGTGCACGTGTACGACGACGGCGCCCTCGACGAGACGCTCGAGCAGTGCGACACGGCGAGCGACTACGCGCTCACCGGCGCCATCTTCGCGCACGACCGCCGCGACATCGTCAAGATGACGCAGGCGCTCACCCACGCGGCGGGCAACTTCTACATCAACGACAAGCCCACCGGCGCCGTGGTCGGCCAGCAGCCCTTCGGCGGCGGCCGCGCCTCCGGCACCAACGACAAGGCGGGCTCGGCGGCCAACCTGATGCGCTGGACCTCCATGCGCACCGTCAAGGAGAACTTCAATCCGCCGACGGATTACACCTATCCGTTCATGGCTGAAGAGTAGTCGGAAAGAGGAAAGCCCCGGGTACCGCGGAGGTGCCCGGGGCTTTTCCTTTGTCCATCGCTGCTACTTCTGTGACGCCTCCGGCATGAGGGTCACACGCACCATGTTGCTGGAATCGATGTAGGTGTTGGCGGCATCCTGCACGGACTCGGCGGTGACCGCCTCGAGCGTATCGAGGTAGTCGTCGATGCTGTCAGGATTGCCGTCGTTTTCGTAAACCGAAACCAGGCGGGAGAGCCAGTATGCGTTCTCGCGCACATTGGTCTCGTACGAGCGGCGCATCTGCGCCTTGACGTTGGCGATCTCCTGGGCGGTGGGGCCGGACTCCTTGAGCTTCTCGATCTCGGCGTAGACGAAGTCGACGAGCTCGTCGGCGCGCTCCGGGTCACAACCGAAGCTGATCGCCACCGAGTACTCGGGATGCGGGATGCGCTGCAGCTGGCCGTCGACGCGCACGCCGTAGGTGCCGCTGAGATCCTCGCGCAGAACCTCGCGCAGGCGTTCCTCGAGGATGCTGGTCATCGCGCCCATCGCACGACTGCGGGCGCTGTTTTCCTCGTCCGACAGCTCGTCGCCCTCCGGCGGCACGCCGGTAAACCAGATGTTGGTCAGGCTCTTGGGCTCGAGGCCCGCGTACACCGTCTTCTCGATCACGCCCTCGGGGTAGCGCACGCCCTCGTCGACCCAGGTCTCCTCGCGGTCGACGCTCGGCAACGTGCCGATGTAGTTGCGCACCAGCGGCTCGATGGTGGCCAGATCGAAGTTGCCGACGAAGACGAAGGTGAAGTCCGACGCGTCCATGTAACGGTCGATGTAGAAGTCGTACGACTTCTCGATGTCCATCTCGTCGATGAGCTCGAGCGACAGCGGGCGACGCCGGAAGCTGTCCTGCGTCAGGATCTTGCGCGTCTCCTCCTGCAGCACCTGCTCGGGCGTCTTGACGTCGCTGGCCAGCTGCGCGCGCATCTGGTCGGTGATCAGCTTGAAGGTGATCGGGTCCTCGCGCGGGAAGTTGAACTTCAGATACAGCAACTCGAACATCGTCTTCAGGTCACGCGGCGAGGCCACGCCGGTGAAGCCCTCCCAAAGCTGGTCGATGCGCGGCGACACGTCGACCACTTTGTCCGACAGCATGTTGGTGATCTGGCGCGGCGAGAAGCTCCCGAAACCGCTCGCCGAGATCATGTTGACGGCGGTGAGCGCGGCGACGTGATCGGCGTCCGAGGCCAGCGAGGTGCCGCCGGGCGAGAACGCACGCATCAGCACCTGGTCCTGGCGGAAGTCGGTCGGCTTGAGCACCACCCGCGCGCCGTTGCCGAGGCGCCATTCGGTGACCCCCACCTCGGGGTATTCGGTGGTCTCGGCGATCGAGCCGCCCGTGGGCACGACGCGCAACAGCGGCCGGTTGGTGACCGTGTCGACGTAGCGCTCCATCGCCCCGGTACCGGCGCGGTCGAGCACGGCGAGCAGGTCGTCTTCGCTCGGCAGATTGCCCTCCGAGCTCTCGGGCGCGGTCACCAGCACGACGCGGTTCTGATCCGAGACCCAGTTGTTGCCCGCGGCGTTGACCTCCTCGAGCGTGATGCCGGGCATGAAGCGCTTGTACAGCTCCCACTCGTAGTCGATGCCAGGCACCGACTCGTTCTCCAGGAAGGCACGCTGGAACTCCTCGACGAACTGCTCAGAGGGCTGTGTGGCCTTCTCGGTGTAGAGGCGCTCGAAGGCGCGCATCTGGGTGCTTTTCTCGCGCTCGAACTCGGTCGACGTGAAGCCTTGCTGCTTGATCCGCGCCAGCTCGTTGAACAGCGCCTCGAGGCCCTGCTCCAGGCCGCCGGGTGCTACCGCGGCACCGACCATGAACACCTCGCGGGTGGGCACGAAGATCTCCTGCGAGGCAGCGGCGCCGAGGAAGGGCGCCTGGGGCTGCTGCGCCAGCTCCCGCAGGCGACGGTTGAGCATGCTGGTGTAGAGGTTCTCGATGATGGTCTGGCGGTAGGAGCCGTGCGTGCCCTGCGGACGGATCGGC
>JASFRZ010000410.1:0-4515 GCA_050114655.1 Acidobacteriota bacterium | reverse complement strand
ATGGCGGCGGCGGCGATGATCGCGATCCAGACCTGGATGTCGTACACGTTGGTGGGGGCGTCACCGCCGCCCTCCATCTGGGCAAATGCAGCCATGGCGGGCATCAGTACCACCAGGGCGAGAAGAACGGAGAGGGCGACGACAGCCTTCGTCCTCGACATTGATGGGTTCTCCTTTCGGAACGCACGCACGCTCATCTGTGCGTGCGCTGTATTCGAATCAGTGCCCGTGCTCGAGCGCACCGGCGATGTAAACCATCGACAGCATCGTGAAAACGAACGTCTGCATGAACGCGACGAACACGCCAAGCGGCGCGAACACCAGCGGCAGACCGACCGGCAACAGGATGAAGAACACCGCCGCGAGGGTGTGCTCTGCAAAGATGTTGCCGAACAGACGAATGGACAACGACAACGGACGCGAAAGGTGGCTGAGAATCTCGATGGGAATCATCAGCGGGAACAGCCACCACGGATCGCCGATGAACTGCTTGAGGTACCCGAAACCCTGGTTGCGGATGCCGATCGCGTTGTAGGTCAGGAACGACATCAGACCGAGCGCCACGGTGGTGTTGAGGTCGCTGGTGGGCGGCTGGAAGCCGGGCACGTTGGTGATCAGGTTCGAGGCCAGGATGAAGAACGCGAAACCTGCCATCACCGGGAAGTACTTGCGGCCGTTCTTGCCGATGAAGCCGTCGAGCATCGCGTTGACGGACTCCACACCGATCTCGAGGAGCTGCTGGAACTTCCCCGGCTGATCGACCGAGAAGCGTCGCGACAGCGGGATGAAGATCACCGCGGACAGCACGACGATGAACCAGGCGATCACGCCCTGATCGGGCAGATGCGCCGCGTGGCCGGTGAAGCGCTCGACCAGCGAGTTCAGCAGTATGGTGATCGTGGAGAGCTCGTGTTCCATCGGAGCGTATAGGGATTAGGCGCGCGGACGCGGGGCGGAGAGGACCTCTGAAAGAGACTCGATGACCACCGCGAGAACCAGTATTGAGAGGCCCAGTGCAACGGCAATCGGATGTACCCCGGGCAAGGCGAAGATACCATAGAGGATAAGGGCCATCAACACGACGCGGAAGGCCAAAAAGAGTAGCTGGAGGGGGTTTGGAGCCGGTTTAGCCGTACCGAGCACTCGCGTCGCGATGCGCTCCAGGAGGACGAAATTGAGCAGCACGAGCGCCCCGCCGAGGAGGGCGCCGACCACCGCCATCGGGTCACGCCAGATCAGCGCCACCAGCGCCGCGATGGCGATCAGCGACAGGATGGCGTTGCGCTTGAGGCGCGCTACCAGCGCGTCGGCGTCGTAGTCTTCGACCGCGGGGGCCGCGCCGTTGTCAGTCGATTCCGTCATTTTCGTCCGTTGCCACCGTTTGCAGTAGGTTGCGGATCGCCGCCGTCACACCGAGCACCATGCCGATGATGGCGAACAACGGCACCGTGCCGAACCAGCCGTCGACCAGGTAGCCGAGGAAGAAGCCCAACGCGGTCGCCACCGGAAACATGATGCCGACGGTGGCGTAGTGCGCGTACTGTCGTGTGATCGACAGCAGCGAGGAGGTGTCGGCGTTGCCACCGTCTTCCTCGTCTTGGTCAGGTTCGCCGGGGCTCGCCATATCGGCAAGCTTGTGCCGTGCCCGGAGGGGAATCAAGCGTGCGCGCGGCCGACGGAGGCGGCGTCGTGCTCGCCGCCGGCGGCCATCAGGCAAAAAAAGAGGGCCGCGCGAGCAGGTCGCGCGGCCCCGGGAGCAGTGCGGAGTTACGGCAGCAGCTGCGAGGCGCTCGCCGCCCAACTCAGGAAGGGTGAGGCGTACACGCCGACCAGCACGGTCATGATCACCGCCGCGACCAGCGTCAGGGTGAGCGGCGCGGAACGCACCAGCGAGGTGTCGTCGACCGGCTCGTGAACCGACATCACCACCACGACGCGCAGGTAGTAGTAGATCGAGATGGCGGCGTTGATCGCGCCGACCACGGCGAGCCAGGTCCAGCCCGAGTTGATCGCCGCGGCGAACACGTACCACTTGCCGAGGAAGCCGGCCATCGGCGGGATGCCGCCGAGGGACAGGAGGAAGATCAGCATCGCCACGAATGCGCCGGGGGAGCGCTGCACCAGTCCCGAATAATCTTCCAGGTTCTCGCCCGCCACGCCGTGGCGGCGCAGCAGGACTACCGTGCCCCAGGCGCCGACGTTCATGAAGGTGTAGGCGAGTAGGTAGAAGAGCGCCGCCGAGATGGCGAAGGCGCGCGCGTCGCCGTCGGTGGTGGCGGCGGCGACGACGCCGATCAGCACGTTGCCGGCGTGCGCGATGCTGGAGTACGCCAGCAGGCGCTTGATGTTGGTCTGCGTGATTGCGGCGATGTTGCCGAAGAACATCGTCGCGGTGGCGAGCACGGCGAGCAGCAGCGCCCAGGAGTCCTGCAGCGGCTGCATCGCGACGACGAAGATGCGCAGCATCACGGCGAAAGCGGCCGCCTTGGAGGCGACGGTGATGAACAGAGATACCGTCGTCGGGCCGCCGGAGTAGGCGTCGGGCGCCCACACATGGAAGGGCACCGCGGCGACCTTGAAGCCCAGCGCACTGGCCATCAGGATCAGCGCGGCGATGGTCAGCGGGTTGGTCTCGAGCGCGCCGGCGGCGATGCCCTGCGCGATGCCGGCGAGGTTGGTGGTACCGGTGAGCGCGTAGAACAACGAGATGGCGTACAGGAAGATCGCCGACGAGAGCGCGCCGAGGATGAAGTACTTCATGCCGCCCTCGTTGGAGCGCTTGTCGCCCTTGAGGTAGCCGACCAGCACGTAGATCGACAGCGACTGCAGCTCGAGGCCGACGAACAGCGACACGAAATCGACCGAGCGCGCCATCACCATCATGCCGAGCAGTGCGGTGAGCAGGAAGAAGTAGTACTCCGGGTAGTGCGCCTCGGCGTCCTCGAGAAAGCGGATCGAGGCGGCGACGGCGAGCGCTGCGGTGATCAGGAAGATCGCCGAGAAGAACATGCCGAAGCCGTCCCTGCCGATCAGGCCGGAAAAGAAGGTCTCCTCGGTGGGCGTCTGGCGCATCACCGCGACGAAGGCGACGACCAGCGCCGCCAGCGTGATCCAGGCGAACTGCGTCGGCTTCTTGCGCGCGCCGTCGAAGGCGCCGAGCAACAGCACGATCGACGCCGCCACGGTGATGATCAGCTCCGGCGCAATGGCCGCCAGGTCAGCCGTCGAGAAGGGAAAGCTTCCCATCGCTCAGTTCTCCGGGGTGGCGTCTGCTTCGGTTTCGTTGGTGATCTGTTGCTGCAGGAGCTCCTCGAGCGAGGCGACCTGCTCGCCGGTGCGTGCGCGCATCGAGGCCATCGCGCCCTCGGTCGTGGGCAGCGAGGGCGGCGTCATACCGGTGCTCTCGAAGTAGTCCGGACGCACCCGCGCGACGATGGCGTTGACCGGCGCCTCGATGGCATTGAGGAATGGCTTGGGGTAAAGGCCCATGACGATGGCGGCGATGACCAGCGGGATCAGCGTCATCGCCTCGCGCAGGTTGAGGTCCTTGAGGCCGGCGATCTGATCATCCTTGACCTCGCCGAGCATGACGCGCTGGTACAGCCACAGGAGGTAGGCCGCGGCGAGCACCACGCCCCACACCGCGAAGTAGGCGTAGTGGCTGTTCTGCTGGAAGGTGCCGGCGAGCACCAGGAACTCGCCGATGAAGCCGTTGAGCGTCGGCATTCCGAGCGAGGCCAGCATGATGATGGCGAACAGCGTGGCGAACACCGGCATCACCGTGCCGAGACCGGAGAAGCGCGCGATCTCACGCGTGTGCATGCGCTCGTAGATCAAGCCGACAACGAGGAAGAGCCCGCCGGTGGCGACGCCGTGTGCCAGCATTTGGAAGATGCCGCCCTGCAAGCCGACCGGGTTGAGCATGAAGATGCCGAGCGTGATGAAGCCCATGTGCGACACCGACGAGTAGGCCACCAGCGACTTCCAGTCCTTCTGCATCAGTGCGACCAGTCCGCCGTAGATGATGGCAATGATCGACAGCACCGCGATCATCGGCACGAACTGCAGCGTTGCTTCGGGGAGAATCGGCAGCGAGAAGCGCACGAAGCCGTAGGTACCCATCTTCAGCAGCACGCCGGCCAGGATCACTGAGCCGGCGGTCGGCGCCTGCACGTGTGCGTCCGGCAGCCAGGTGTGGAACGGGAACATCGGCACCTTGATGGCGAAGCCGAGGAAGAACGCCAGGAAGATCCACCATTGCATGTCGGCCGGCAGGTTGAGCTTGTAGAACTCGAGGATGTTGAAGGTGTACACGCCGGTCTGGGCGCCGTTGTACAGGTACAGCGAGATGATGCCCAGCAGCATGAGCACCGAGCCGAACAGGGTGTATAGGAAGAACTTGATGGCGGCGTACAGGCGGTTGTGGCCGCCCCAGATGCCGATGAGGAAGTACATCGGCACCAGCATCACTTCCCAGAAGACGTAGAACAGAAAGAAGTCGAAGGAGACGAACAC
>JASFRZ010000409.1:0-4541 GCA_050114655.1 Acidobacteriota bacterium | reverse complement strand
CGGCATCCTCGCTTCCCGCTCCCTGTAAGCCCCGAACCCACAATGAGCCCCAGTCTTCTGCTGGTCACCGATGAAGAAACCACCCGCGAGGCGGTCCGCGCCTCGGTCGCCGGTCTCGGCGCCGAGGTGGTCAACGCGCGCAACGGCGAGGAGGCGCTCGAGCTGCTGTCGGGAACGCACTTCGACGGCGTGATCACCGGGCTCAAGCTGAAGGGCATGGACGGGGTGGCGCTGCTCAAGCGCATCCAGGAAATCGACGACCAGCTCCCGGTGATCCTGGTGACCGCCTACGGAACGGTTTCGGCGGCGGTGCAGGCGATGAAGGCGGGCGCGTTCGACTTCCTCGAGAAGCCCTTCGATCAGGACGACGTGCGCCGCACCGTACAAAAGGCGCTTGCCATGACCCGCCTGGTGGCGGAGAACCGTGTGCTGCGCGAGGAGCTCGAGCGCCAGTACGATTTCTCGGCGATCGTCGGTACCTCGCCGCAGGTGGTCGAGATCATGCGCCTGGCCGGCGACGTCGCCGTAACCAACGCGACGGTGATGATCAACGGCGAGTCGGGCACCGGCAAGGAGCTGCTGGCCCGCGCGATTCATTACAACAGCGGTCGCGCCGGGCACCCGTTTGTCGCCATCAACTGCGCCACCCTGCCGGAGAACCTGCTGGAGAGCGAGCTATTCGGCTACGAGAAGGGCGCCTTCACCGGCGCCGAGAAGCGCAAGGTCGGCCGCTTCGAGCTTGCCGAGGGGGGCACGCTGTTTCTCGACGAGATCGCCGAGATGACGCTGGCGGTGCAGGTCAAGCTGCTGCGCGTGCTGGAACAGCGCGAGTTCTCGCGCCTCGGTGGCACCGAGACTCTGCGCGCCGATGTGCGCCTGATCACCGCGACCAACCGAGATCTCGCCGAATTGGTCGCCAAGCGTCAGTTCCGCGAGGACCTCTACTACCGCATCAACGTCTTTCCGATCAGCATCCCGCCGCTGCGCGAGCGCACCCAGGACATCCTGCCGCTGGCGCGCCATTTCATGCTCGAGCTGATGGAGCGCACCGGCAAGGTGGTCACCGACATCCGCCCCGAGGCGCGTCGCATGCTGCTGAGCTACAGCTGGCCGGGCAACGTGCGCGAGCTCAAGAACGTCCTGGAGCGCGCGGTAATCCTGACCCAGGACCATTCCATCGGACCCGAGCATCTCCCCGTGCGGCTGCGACCGGAGCAGCGCACCCGCGCGGACGTTGCGGTGTCGCTGCCGCCGGAGGGGATGTCACTCGAAGACGTCGAGCGCTCGCTGCTGCAACAGGCGCTGGAGCGCAGCCGCTACAACAAGAGCCAGGCGGCGCGTCTGCTCGGTATGTCGCGCGCAACGCTGCGCTACCGCCTCAAGAAGCACGGTCTGGACGCCGCCTGAAGCGAAGCGCCGGGGCCGGTCCCCCCGAAATGGGCTGGCTTAAATAAGCCATAACGGATGAAATCCTCCATTGCCTGGGAACCACTGTGATTACAGGGATTTTGACGGGGTTTTTTGCAAAAGCTGCATATAGCTGGCTCATATGATCCAGCGGGCCTCCGGCGGCCGATGAGGGGGCCAAGATATTCCCCGCAAACGCCCTGTTGACGCGGGTTTCCAGAGGGGGCTCCGGAGCGAGTTGGCACGCCCATTGCACATACTTTTTGACCACAAGGCTGGGGGGCGAGAAGCAGGCCAGCCAAACTCCGTTATCGGGAGGCCGAACATGTCAATGCAAACAGCCGTCCTCGAGGCACCGGCCGTACCTTTCGGGGCGTCGGAACTCGACACTCCGCTCGAGTCTCTGGCGGACGAGGACTGGGTCGACAACGAAGCGTATCGCGAGCTGTTCGTTTCCGTCATCGAGCTCGCCATCAAGGACTACGAGTTCCTGCAGCGCATCCGGCAGCAGGATCAGCTCACGCCGTCGGAGCGCAAGAAGCTGCGCGGGCTGACGGAAGACGGCGATCCGGAAGAGTTCTTCGCCAGCAACTGGTTCGAGGACATCTGCCGCATGATCGGCGTGACCCCTGCGGTCATCCGTGAGCGTCTCGAGCTGATGGCCTGCTGAGTAGCGCGACAATTCAGAGCCAACGGCGCGCGGGAGTTACCTCGAGGTAGCTCCCGCGTTTTGCTTGCCCCCAGAGCTGCCACCCGCCTGTCAACCGGCGGGAAGGCGGCCGATCGCAGCACGCAGAGCCTCACGACCGAGGACCGCGGCGTGCAGCCGTCCGGCGGGCAAACCGCCGAGCGCGTCGATGAGGTCACGCTCCGAGATCGTCCGTGCCTCATCCACCAGGCGACCGCTGGCCAGCTCGCTGAGCACCGATCCGACCGCAATGGTGGCGGCGCAGCCGTAGGCCTTGAATCGCACCGCAGCGATGCGCGCGCACCCCGCGGCTCCGGCATCCAGCGACAGGGCGATGCGCAGGACATCGCCGCAGGAATCGTCGTGCACGATGGCAACCGCATCGGGCGCAGCGAGATCGCCGAGGTTCCGTGGCCGTCTGTAATGGTCGAGGAAGGTGTTCGAGTAGTCGCTCACGAGAGGTATACGATATCGAGATCGTCCCGTCTTCGGCAGGCGCCGGGACAGTGACACCCGCCCGCGCTTCCCGCTTGTGCCCATGAGCTATCCCGTCATCGAGACCCACGCCCTACGCAAGGTGTACAAGGGGCGGTTCGGCAAGCCGACCGAGGCGTTGCGCGGCGTCGACATCCGCGTCGAGCGAGGCCAGGCCTTCGGCTTGCTGGGCCCCAACGGCGCGGGCAAGACCACGCTGGTGAAGGTATTGCTCGGGCTGGTTCATCCTACCGAGGGGGACGCGCGGTTGATGGGCGGCCGCGCCGGCGACCCGCTGTCGCGTCGCCGCGTCGGCTACATGCCGGAATTGCGCAACTATCCGCAGTTTCTCACCGCCGCACGCTGCCTCGAGCTGTTCGGCCAGATGAACGGCATTGCCCGCGCCGAGCGCGCCGAGCGGATCAACCGCGTCCTCGCCGATGTCGACCTGGAGGCGCGTCGAGACCACCGCGTGGGCGAGTTCTCCAAGGGCATGAAGCAGCGTCTCGCCCTCGCCCAGGCTCTGCTCAACGAGCCCGAGGTGCTGTTCCTCGACGAGCCCGCCGAGGGCATCGACCCGCTCGGCCGCGTCGTGGTGCGTAACATCCTGCGGCGCGTGCGCGAGCGCGGGACCACGTTGTTCATGAACTCGCACCTGCTGACCGAGGTCGAGATGGTGTGCGACGAGGTCGCCATCCTCCACGGTGGCAAGGTCGTCGAGTCCGGGATCCTCGCCCGGCTGACCTCGCGCGAGCGGGAGTATCGCCTCACCGTGGCGTCGGCGCCGGAGAGGATCCCGGCGATCCTCGACGGCTCGGTTGCGGCGATCGAACCGACCACTGCACCGGCCGGGCTGACGGCGTGGATCGTCACCGTTCAGGATCGCGAGCAGCTGAACGCCGCCGTCGACCGCCTGCGCCGCGGCGACGTCCTGATCGACAGCGTCGAGCCGGTGCGCAGCAGCCTGGAGGACGTCTTCCTGCGCGCCGTTGGCGGTGCCGGTGAACCGCGAAGGCGCGATGGGTCGCACGGAAGGAACGAAGCGGAGGGAGCCATCGAGGAGACACGTCCATGAGTAGCGACGCCGCCGCCGTTACCGCCACCGACGATCTCTCCATCGCGCGGCTCACTGCGCGCCAGATCGGCGGTCTGGTGGGCTACACGGTGCGAGAGTCGCTGCACCGCTGGACCCTGGTCGCATATCTGCTCGCCATCACGTTCTTTCTGCTGTTGCTCGCCACCGCGGTCAACCTGGACATCGTCGAAGGGACGCTGGCCTCGGCGCGCCTCTTCGGCCAGGACCTGCAGATCGGCAACCGCGCGATCAACGTCGAGGAGTTGGTGCGCTTCTTTCAGGTGGGCGTCGTCGTCCTGCTGTACGGTATCGGCGTGGTACTGGCGTTGTTCCTCACCAGCAGCTACGTGCCGTCGCTGGTACGCGAAGGCTGGGTCGACCTGCTGATCGCGCAGCCGATCTCGCGCCCTGTGCTGTTGCTCGGCCGTGTACTGGGTGCGATTACGGTGGTGAGCATCGGCGTCGCGTACCTGATCGGAGGAACGTGGCTGATCCTGCGCTACAAGACCGGCTTCGGCAGTATGAGCTTTCTCGGCGCCGGAGTCGTGATCCTGCTGGCCTACACGTTCAACTACACCGCCGCCGTGGCGGTGGGGATCGTCACGCGCAACGCGCCGGTCAGCGGCATGGTGGCGCTGATGACGCTACTCGGCGGACATCTCATGTCGCTGCCGCACCGCTATCCGGACTGGCGCGTCGCGCTACGCGCGGGCTGGCCACGGCAGACCGCGACGGCAATCACCGAGGGGCTGTACTTGCTGCTACCCAGGAACCAGGACCTCGCTGAACGGGCGATCGACGCGGCGCGGGGCGAGCCGGTTGCGCTCGCGCCGATATGGTCGTCGCTACCTTTCGCGGCGTTGTGCCTGTTCATCGCTTGCTGGTGGTTCTCGCGGC
>JASFRZ010000408.1:0-4556 GCA_050114655.1 Acidobacteriota bacterium | reverse complement strand
CAGCGCGGCAAGGCCAAAGGCAAGCAACAAAACGGCCCGGCGTTCTGCCGCTCCGGCGCCGGCCATCCGGTGTACGGGCGCCAGTGGTGCCTCGACCACGGCTTCGGCCTCGGCAACGCCTCGTGGCGCAAAGCGCAGCCCGGCAGGATCAGGTTCGAGCGCGTACCGCAGGGTCGCATCGAGACGACGCGTCTGGGCTGGCGCGAGGTAGCGGGGATCCTCACCGACGTCGCGCTCGACGAGATCTTCGGCGAGAGCCACTACGACCTGGATCGCGAACGCCTGGCGGGTGAATGGCGTGGCGGCGACACCGAGGGCCTGCTGGTCTTCGAGCTGATGCTCGGCGACGATCCGGTCGCCGAGCTCACCGACCTCGACCTCGACGGCCAGGTCGACGTCGTGCTGGTCGCCGAGCACTGATCTGGCGCACAACCGGTCACCACCCGACCAAGGCCTCGACATCGCGGTCCCGGGAGACAGACTGACCGCGCCCTCGCCCACTCAGACCAGATCCGCCCGTGCGAAGTAGCGCTCGAGGGAGCGACGGTAGAGGTACTGAGTCATCAGGGCAGCGGTGGCGAAGATGGCAACGTGCACGATCAGGGGCTGGCGCGCGAGGGAACGCAACGAGCCGAGCGCGAGCATGGTGGCAGCGGCCGTGATCACCGCGCTGAGCAGGAAGACGGTGAGTAGCTGCGCCACCGGGCTGGGTGATTGCGGGGCGCGAATGTGGCAGAGGCGGTAGTACTGCACCAGGGGCGCGGCGATGACGATGGCGGCCAGCACGCGCATCAGCGCCAACAGCCAGCCGTATTCGCGACCGACCTGCGGCGGCCAGCGATCGAAGCCGCCGAAACCGTAGTCGAGAAAGACCAGCACCATCCACGAGCCGGCGAGAAACGCGGTGATGAGCCCGGTGACCACCGCCGTTTCCGCCAGGCTGCCGAAGTACTCGACGGTGGCCAGTTCACTGCGGGGCCGCGGATAAAGCACCGCGCGCCGCAGGGAGATCGAGCCGTACGCGAGCGCCAGGACCGCCAGTGGAATGCCGAGGATCGAGGAGCCGATGACGATCGATCGCATCGCCATGACCACGCTGCTGGGTACCAGGAACCACCTGCCGAAACCCTCCGTGAACCACAGGCTCGGCGCCGCGAACATGGTCGCGACCAGGTACCCGGTGAACATCGCGATCGCGCCGGCTGGAATCAGAACGGTCAACGCCCCGACGAGTCGCCCCGCGGCACCGTGATTCTCGTACCAGCCGGCGTAGATCCAGCGGCGCGTCGAGTTACCCAGCGGGGTCGTGCCCCACACGGCGCCGCGACGCCGAGTCCGACGAGCCCGTTGCGCGCCTGTGGAGCGTACCTTCGTCGTCCCGCGACTCCAGGCCGCTCCCGACAAGGGACGCGTAAAGAGAAAGGGCTGCCGTCGTGCTGCCGCGACGCCGAACGTCTGGCGCACGAGAAAAACCGTGAGGGGCGCAGTGACGACGATGGTAGACAGCGCGTGCTCGGAGACCCACGGGAACAGCCACGGGCTGACGGCGGCCACCGGCAGCAGGACGAACACGACGTTGAGCACCGAGGGCCGCACACCGATCCAGAAGGTCATGAAGGTCACCGCGGCGAGCCCCAGAGAGAAGGGCGGAAACGAGCGCCAGACGTCGCCGGCACCCGAGCTGACGCGAAAGAACAGGCCGGCGATGAGCAAGAAGACCGCAAGCACCGCGGTGAAGATCTCGCGGGCGAACAGCGTTACGACGAGGCCGACGGCCAGCGCACCGGGGAGCAACCGCCGGCGCAGGCCGGGCAGCCCCCAGGAGAACGGGCAGTGCAGCAGCTCGCGAACCGCCTGGCCGACGAGAATGCCGATCAGTGTGGCAAACGAGATGTAGATGGAGGGAATCGGCCCGCTTCCGGGAATGTCACCTACCACGAACAAGACGACGGCGGCGAGCCAGGTGGATGCCATCGACGCGGCGACCGCCAGCGGCACCCAGGAGTACGCCGCCGGGCGGCGCAACAGCCGGTACAGCGCCAAACCCCAGCTCATCCGAGGATGCGCCGACTCCCTCGCCGGCACCGCACCGGCCGTGGCGCTCATCGTCCCAGTCCGTACAGCAGCGGGAAGATCCGCTCGAGGTTCAACGGCCTGCTCTCGACGTCGACGCCGTACTTGCCCTCGAACACCTCCACGAGCTCGCTCGCGTCGCACACCAGCAGATGAGCCCTGTGCTCGTTGGTGCGCTGCGAAAGGACGTAGGGCTCCGGAAAAGCGCCGGCGATCGGCCCCAACGAGGTCACCTGCCACTCGTGGTAGCGGTCCTGCAGCTCGTCGAGCGACGCGTCGACGAGCACACGGCCGCGGTCGAGACAGACGATCCAGTCGACGATCGACTCGATGTCGCGCAGCACGTGCGAGGAGATCACCGTGGTGGCGCCGTCCTCCTGCAGCAGCTCGAGCAGGAAGGCGAGCACCTGCTCGCGCGAGATCGGATCGAGCGCGCTCATCGGCTCGTCGAGCAGCAGCAGCTCGGGGTGGTGGCAGACCGCCAGCACGATGCCCAGCTTCTGCGCGTTGCCGGGCGACAGCGCGCCGACACTGGCGGTCCTGTCGAGCTCGAGCTGATCGACGAGGAACTTCTCGCGCGCCGTGTCCCAGCGCTCGTAGAACGCGGCGACGTAACGGATGTGCTGCTCGACGCTCATCCAGTCGAGAAAGCGCGCGTCCTGCCACACCATGCCGATGCGGGCGAGCTGCTCGGCGCCGAGCTCCTCGGCCGGCTGCCCCAGCGTGGTGCACACCCCGCGATCGGCGAGCTGCAGCCCGACGACGTGGTTGAGCAGCGTCGTTTTTCCGCAGCCGTTGCGCCCGATCAGCCCGACGATACGCTGCCGCGGCACCGCCAGCGTGATGCCGTCGAGCGCGGTGGTGGCGCCGAACCTCTTGGTGAGCTTGGCGACCTCGAAGGCGTTGTCCATCAGCCTCGCTCCTTTCCGATGCCGTTGAGCATTTCCTCGAAGACCCGCAACGCCTGCTCGCGCGTCAGGCCGAGCTGTCGCGCCGCCGCCGCCGCCGGCCGGGCGCGCTCGCGAAACTGCGCCATGCGCTGGGTGTCGACCTCGTCGTCAGGCAGCTCGCTGACCACCAGAGGCAGCCCCGGGCGCTTCTCCACCAGCCCTTCGATCTCCAGCCGGGTGTACGCCTTGCTGATCGTCATCGGGTTGAGACCGAGCTCGGCCGACAGAGCGCGCGTCGACGGCAGCTCCTCGCCCGGTTCCAGCATCCCTGAAACGATCTGAAAGCGAATCTGATCGCGTAGCTGCCGGAACACCGGCACTCCGCTGTGGGGATCGATGACGACGACCATTTCCGTTGCTCGTTTCTCGGTCGAAACTGCGTCAAGCCGGTAGGTGTATTACTGACGATATACACCATAGCGGCACGAAGCTGAAGGAGTCAACGAAAAAGTGCGGGCCCGTCGTCGTGACACCCCGAGACCGTCACAGCGAGTGGAATCGCGGCCGCGGAGGCTTCGTTCGGGGGCCAGGGTTATTCATATTAAAATATGTAGTAGACTGTGACTCATGGCTCAAAAGATCATCGGCGTCACCGACCTGCAGCGACGCTTCAAAGCCGTCATCGACGAAGTACGCGAAGATCGCGTGCCGTTTGTGCTGACCCGCGGCAGCCGGCCGGAGGCGGTCATCCTCCCCTACGACGAGTACGTCCGTCTCGAGCGGCTCGACGAGAAAGAGGTCGTCTACCGCTTTGATCGTCTGCTCGAGCGCATGCGCGAGCGCAACGCGGCGATCCCCGAGAGCGAAGTCGCCGACGACGTGCGCCAGGCGCGCGACGAAGCTCGGTCACGCTAGCGGGCGCCGAGCGGGTGCGCGCCGTCATCGACACCAACGTCGTGGTCAGCGGTCTCATCCGCCCGCGCGGCAACCCGGGCACCATTCTCCGCGCCCTGCGCGACCGCCGCTTCTCACCGATCGTAAGCCCTCCGATGCTCGCGGAGCTGGCCGCCACCCTCGCCCGCCCGTGGCTGCAGTCGAAGTACGGCGTCACCGACGACGATGCGCGCGACTTCCTCCGCTTGCTGGCATTGCGCGCCGAGCTCGTCGAACCGACCTCGACGATCCGCCGGTGTCGGGATCCGCGCGATGACATCTTCCTGGAGGCAGCGGTCGACGGGGGCGCCGACCGCATCGTCACCGGCGATGACGATCTGCTGGCGATCGGTTCCATCGAGGACGTGCAGATCGTCGCTCCGGCCGACTTCGTTGCCGAGCTGGACTGAGCCGACCGTCACCGCACGGAACTGCTCGCGGTTGCGCGGACCCCTAATGGACGTCTCTATCGATCGATCTCGATGCGGAAGCGCCGAACCTGCGGGAATGGATCGGCTACAACTGTGTAGATTCTGCCGTCGGGGCCCACCATTTCGGGTTGGCCGATCCACCGCAAGTTGTCGTCGTTGCGCAACGCAGAGCCGAGGAAGCGCCCCTCCGGATCGAAGTAGTCGAAGGTGCTCATCACAGAGTTCGGGG
>JASFRZ010000407.1:0-4557 GCA_050114655.1 Acidobacteriota bacterium | reverse complement strand
GACTTCCTCTACGGCTACCGCGACGACGTCACCGCGCGCGACCTGGCGCTCGCCGAGGGCTTGGATCTGCTGGTGCGGGGCGAGTACCAGCAGGCCATCGAGAAGCTCGGACCGCTGGTCGAAGAGGTGCGCAGCGCGCCGGAGGCATCAGCCTACCTGGGCATCGCGCGCTATCTCACCGGAGACGTCTCGCGCACCACCGTGGGGCTGCTCGAAACCGGCACGACATCGGCACGCGCCGGGCGTATCGCCGACTGGTATCTGGCCAACGCGTTGCTGGTACGGGGCGACGTGACGCGCGCGCGCGCCCGCCTGCAAGGGCTGGCCTACGTCGGCGACTGGGTCGGGCGCCAGTCGCAGGCCCTGCTCGAGCAGCTGCAGAGCGTCGAGCGGGGTGCACCGCAGGTCTCCGGTTGACGCTCGCTCGGCGGCGCCTCAGCCTTTGAGGTCGACCTCCACGCCCATGCCGCGCTCGACCGCCTGCTTGTAGACGAAGGCGGCGGCGGCGATGTCCTGGTAGGCGACGCCGACCGACTTGAAGATCGTGATCTGCTCGTCGGAGGTGCGTCCCGGCTTGTTGCCGGCGATCACCTCACCGAGCTCGGCGGCGATGTCGTCCTCCTTGATGCCGTCGTTGGCCTCGAGCGCGGCGATCAGGTCACCGGCCTCCATCAGCACCTGCTCCTTGTAGTCGACCACCACGTAGCCGCGCGCGTACACCGCCGGCGCGAGCTCCCGCTTGGCAGGGGAGTTGGCGCCGACGCCGTTGATGTGCATCCCGGGGGCGAGCCAGTCGGCCTCGATGACGGGCTCCTTGGAGGTGGTCGCCGCGGTGATGATGTCGCTGCCGACCACTGCATCACGCCCGCTCGACACCGCTTCGGCGTCGATGCCGTCGCCGCGCAGGTCGTTGGCGAAGTTGTCGG
This sequence comes from Acidobacteriota bacterium, assembly GCA_050114655.1. GTDB lineage: Bacteria > Acidobacteriota > UBA890 > UBA890 > UBA890 > JASFRZ01. Next base: position 3,631 of record JASFRZ010000407.1, on the reverse strand, counting down.
CCGCCTCGGGGATCACGTCGAAGATCTTCACCTTTTCGATGTCGCGCACCACGCGAATCGCCGCGACCTGTGAGCGCGCCTGCACGCCCGAGCCGAACACTGCGAGCACCTTGGAGTCGGGACGCGACAGGTGCTTCACCGCCACGCCGCCGGCGGCGCCGGTGCGCGTGCGGGTGATGTGCCCGGCCGGCAGCAGGCCGAGAAAGCCGCCGCTCTCGCCGTCGAACACCAGGATGGTGAAGTAGGTGAGATCGGGGAGCCGTCGTCCCGGGACTCCGGTCAGCGTCTTGAGGCCGAAGGTGCTCATGCCAGGCAGGGCGGCCGCCATGATGCGGTAGGTGCCCACCTCACCGCCGAGCGGCAGCGCCAGCCGCGGGGCAAGAATGGCCTCGCCGACGGCGTCGAGACGATGGGCCTCTTCGACGAGCCGGATGCCCTCTTCCATCGACAGCAGCTCGCGGACTTCGGACTCTCTCAGAATCAGGGGCATTGCTGTACTCCTTGCCTGTCAGACGTTCGAATCGATCGCCCGCGATCGGCAGGCGGCCGGGGCCGCTACGCGGGTGCCACCACAGGATTGCGGATCTTGCCGATGCTCGCCACCGACACCTCGACGACGTCCCCCGGGTTGATCGGGATCATGCCCTTGGGGGTCCCGGTGCAGATCACGTCGTGGGGATGGAGCGTCATGATCGAGGAGACGAAGTGGATCAGCTTGGGAATGGGGTGCACCAGATCGGCGATCTCGCCGTGCTGCTGCAGCTCGCCGTTGACATGCGTTTCGACCACCAGGTCGGCCGGGTCGAGCCCGGTGGCGACGCACGGGCCCAGCGGACAGAAGGTGTCGTAGCCCTTGGCGCGGACGAAGTTCTCTTCACGGTTCTGGATGTCGCGCGCGGTGACATCGTCGACCACCGTGTAGCCCCACACGTGCTCCATCGCCGTCTCCATCGGGATGGCGTGACCGCCCTTGCCGATGACCACCGCCATCTCGCCCTCGTAGTTGAGCTTCTCGCACGCCGGTGGGTGAACAATGGCGCCGTTCCAGGGCACCAATGTGGTGAGCGGCTTGACGAAGACCAACGGTTCTCCGGGAACGGCGCGCTCCCGCTCGGCGGCATGGGCGGCGAAGTTGCGTGCCACACCGATGATCTTGGTCGGTGTGCAGGGTACGAGGATCGTGACCTGTGAGCGACCGACAAAGTGATCGACCGGCGCGCCGCCGTCGAGCGGATCACCGCTCAGCAGCTGCAGCGTCTCATCGGCGGGATAGGGCTCGTCGCTGTCCGGTTGCGCGGCACGCGCCCAGTGGACCGCTCCATCGAGCTCGATGCGGTAGTAACGGTGCTTTTGCGACACGGCAGGAACCTCGTTCAGGTGCGGGACAGGGGAGGAATCAGGCCGAAGTGTACAGCGAGATCGACGTCGGCGCAGATGGTCGTGCCTGTCGCCGGCGGTCAGCGGATCGGCCCGCCGACCCAGACCGTGCCGCCCCACGGGCACCGTACCAGGGCCCCCGTGAGGGGCTCTCATCGCCTCATGGTGTGCACAGCAAGAGGGGCGTGCGCCGCGACGCACGCCCCTCACGATATTCGTTCTGCGCGCGCGGCGCAGAAACGCTGCTAGCTGGTGGTTACCGCGATCACCACTACGGGAGCCATTGTCCAGGTACCGTTGGAGTTCTCCGAAACCGAGTCCTCGATGTGGAATTCGAGGCGCACCGTGGTAATCGGTGCTTCGCCGACGATGATCGGACCCTCGACCACCACCGTGCCGGTGGCGAAGTTCAACGTGCGCTGCTCGCCGTCTACCACCACGTAGCTCTGCGTGGTGTCGATGTTGAACTCGATGTCGGTGAACGTGCCGCGCGGGACCTCCGAGTCCACCACGTCGATCGTCTGGCCACGAAGCGTCATCAGATCGATGTCGCGGTTGACGTCGTTGAAGGTGATCACCGTGCCGTTCTCGGTCTTTACGGTGAACTTCTGGATGAAGACGTGCACCTCCTGCAGCTCGGGAGCGGTTTCGTCGTCCCCGGCGCGGTCATCGCCGCCGCCGCCCTCGGACCAGACCCACGGGCTCAGGTCGCGATAGCGGAACCACTTGATGGCGGTACGACGCCGGAACTCCGGCTGGTTGGTGACGTGCCGTGACGGGCCGGCGACGAACTGGCCGATGGGGCAATCCAGGCAGGGCTCGCGTGCTTCGAGCTTTTCCTCGAAGGGAAAGGTGGTGCCGGACTGCTCACCGGGGCGACGTACCCATTCGGTGTGCTGTGCAACCCAGTTGTTGGGGTTGCCCCCGGCCGGATAGACGACCCAGGTGTTGCCGTACCTCACCCCGCCAGCGACATCGAGGTCCGGCCAGATGTTGGTGGGAAATGCCGACGCCGGCCAGGACAGGTACATGGTTTCGCCGATGCTGCTGCCCCAGTGGGCATTGATCGGTGTGTCCTGGATGATCGGCCAGGAGAACACGTTCAGGTTCGGCCCGAGGACCGTGAACTGGCTCTCCGACGGCTCCTGCTCGAAGGCGCTGGGCGCCCGGTAGCCGGCGGACGCCGCGGCGGCGCCACCGTCTCCCGTATTGGCGCCCATCTGGATCTTGAACTGCGCGGTCAGATCGTCGAGGCTGACCTCCGTCGGGGTGTCGTCGGCGCAACCTTGCGCGACGAACGCCAGGCCGAGCAGAGCCAGGATGGCGATGCGATGCGTAGTCTTGCTGAACAAACCGTCCTCCTTGCAATCGATCAGCGGCCCCCGGAACGGCGAGAGGATGGACGGAGGGGATCCATCTCGCGGCTACCCGCAGTGCGTCGGATCGATGTTCGCGATGGTGCAACGGCTTCCCGTAACCTGTGCGGCGACAGAAAGCGCGATGCGAGCTGCTTGTACTCGTGGCTGGCTTCTCGCGGGCAAGAATCCCTCTTGCAGGGGCCTCCCACGGGAATCGCGCCGTCGCCCACGGCGCCGCCCCAGAACGGGGCAACGCCAAAAAACTAACACACGGCTATCGGGGGGCAAACCCCCCCCTGTCGATCCTGAGTCCCGATCGGGTGTCAGACGGCGGCCAGAGCTTCGCTGAGCCGGCCGCGTACCTCGCCGGCGATCTCCGTGATCTCGTCACCACCCACCAGGTCGAGCACCGCGAGGGGATCCATCGCCATCACGTGCACCGCGCCGAGATCGTCCTGCCGAACGATCACGTTGCACGGCAACAGCACGCCGATGTCCGGCTCGGCGCTCAGGGCGCGATGGGCGAGCGGCGGATTGCAGGCACCGAGGATGAGGTAGGGCGGGATGTCCACGCCGAGCTTGTCCTTCATCGCCGCGGCGATGTCGATCTCGGCCAGCACGCCGAAGCCCTGATCCTCGAGGCACGCCGTGGCGCGCTCGACCGCAGCATCGAAGTCCATCTCGACGATTCTGCCGAAGCTGTAGGCCATCGGAAACCTCCGTTGCTTGAAGCAGTTCGCTCTTCCGGGGGCGGGCAGCCACATACCGAGAGTAACCCCGGCGGCGCGGAGGTGCGACCGATGGCGATGGGCGCGGGCCGTCCGGCTAGTCTCGCGAGCCGCCCGGCCCGCTGTCCCAATCCTGTGCGCTGGAGATGTCCGGGAAGCCCCAGTCGG
>JASFRZ010000406.1:0-4583 GCA_050114655.1 Acidobacteriota bacterium | reverse complement strand
ATCCCATGGGAACCGTCGTCGTTCACCTGCAGCTCGATCAGGAAAGCGACGAGGCGATCAAGCTGTACGACATCGCCGATCCTGGCGATGCCGACAGCCAGTTCATCGACGACCCGTCGGTGTACACGATCACCTTCGATTCGAGCAACTGGTACATCCCGGTGCGCGTGGGTGTCCATGCCAACAACGATGCTCGCCGCGAGGATCCGCAGACCGCGGTGATCAAGTTCGAGCTGCAATCGACCACCAACCCCGACTTCCAGTTTCCCAACCTGCGCTCCGGTCCGGGCCTGCTCGACGTCGAGGTGATCGACGACGATACCGCCGGCGCGGTGGTGCTGGAGAGCGCCGGCGACACGCTGATGATCGTCGATGATCTCTCCACGGCCGCCGACGAGACCCAGGTCGACAACTACAAGCTGCGGCTGACCAAGCAGCCGGAGATTCCGGGCGATTCGCCGACGGATTCGCCGATCGTCAAGGTCGCGGTCCTCACCGACGGCCTGGCCGACGTGACGCTGATCGACGGCGTGGCGCCGACGATCGAGGAGATCGGTGGGCTGCGACCGGCGCAGAAGTTCCACGGCAGCATCATCTTCGAGGTGGACGGCACCCGCGGCAAGCTGACCTACGGCACCGGCGACGACCTTCGCAGCTTCCTCGAGGACGGATTCGAGGAGGGTGAGCAGATCCGTATCGGCGGCGCCGGCGCGCCGTACGACGGCGACTACTTCGTCGACGAGGTGACCCCGGAGGCAGTCTGGATCACCGTCGGCTTCTTCGGCGTCTCCGACGGTGATGCTCCGGTCGAGGTGCAGGACGACGTGGTGCTGAGCGACCTCACCCGCGAAGGCGTCTACGACGGGCAGATCGAGTTCGAGATCGGCACCGATTCCGACGGCAACGACTACCGCCGCATCGTGCGCACCGACGCCTCGAGCTGGCTGGCCGACGGCTTCCTCGAGGGCCAGATGGTTCGCGTCACCAACCTCGACAACCCGACGCAGACGGTCGACTACAAGATCGCCATCATCCGTGGCGACAACGCCACCTTCGACGACAAGCTGGAGTTCGTCATCTCCGACGATCCGCTGACGGGCGCCAACGAGGACCCCGACCCGGCGTGGTGGACGGACGGCAATACCGTCAACGTCAGCGTCACCCGGCTCGCCGCGGTGGTCACCTTTACCGACACCGACTGGTACGTCGAGCGCGACATCCAGCTCACGCCGGATCGCTTCTACGAGGTGCCGATCACCCGCGAGGGCGTGAAGATCTTCCCGGTGCAAACGCACCTGCTGTCGAAGTTGCGCGGTCCGCTGGCGGTCGAAGGCGGCACCACCGGCGCCGACCGTTCGCTCAAGAACGGCCTCAAGCTGCCGGGCGAGAAGGACGCTTTCCTCATCGCCATCGGCGAGCAGCCGCCCGAGTCGCAGCAGATCGACGTGCTCAACATCTTCAACGACTCGAGCCAGCAGGACTGGGACGGCGTGATGACCGAGACCACCTTGACCGGCTTCGGCATGGCCAAGGAGCTCGACTTCGGACCCATCGCGGACGGCTCCTTCGGCGAGCCGCCGATCTTCCCGGGAGGTATCAGCTTCGGCAAGATCAACTTCGGTCCGGGTGGCTTCGCGACCAACCAGGGGCAGAGCACCATCGAGGTCGTCAACGTCATGCTCGGGCAGGGCAACGACGTGCTCGACATCACCGGCACGCTGGATCCGGCGCCGGCGGTTTCGGCGCTGCAGGAATTCACCTTCATCGACGGCTACGACGGCAACGGCAACCCGCTCGCCTTCACCGGCGGCACGATCACCAAGGAAGGCTTCGACTGGAAGGCTGAGGGCTTCCTCGTCGGCCAGACGGTGACCATCGACGGCGTTGGCGGATGGACGGTCGAGGCCATCGATGACGTCATCACCATCGAAGGCCAGGATCCCAACGACAACAGCCTCCTGGTGCTGAGCGGGCCGTCGCTGGCGGCCTACGATGCCGATCCGAGTCCGACGAACAACGGCACGGCGATCGTCGAGGTCATCGCCACCGATGCCCCGGTCATCGTCGAGCTGGTGGTCGACTTCGAACCTGCCGACCCGGTCGTCAAGACGACCGAGTTCCAGTTCACCGAGACCGAAGAAGGCGCCGAGATCATCGGCACCACGCCGTTCGACTGGCGCGAGGCCGGTTTCCAGACCGGCCAGGTCGTCGAGATCGCCAGCATGCCCGGGAAGCAGTGGGAAGTCGCCGCGATCCGCGACCAGGTCTTCGCCGACGACGACAACTTCATTCTGTTCCTCAGCGGTGGCGACGCGATCAGCACGGCGGTGGCGACCACCACCATCACCGGGCTGCTCGCCGGCGGAACGGTCACCCGCTCCGACGGCAAGACGTGGGAAGAGGACGGCTTCATCGTCGGCCATCTGGTGTCGATCCAGAACGACCTGCTGCAGGGCAACTGGCGCCTGCGGGAGATCATCGATCCGGTCGACCCGATGGATCCGCACTCGGGCGGCTACACCATGGTTCTGGAAGGCGAGCAGCTTCCGGCGTTTGCCGCCGACACGCTGCCGACGGTCTTCTCCGTGCAGGGCCGCCACGGCGGTCTGACCACGGTCCATGGCGGCGGCAACCTGCCGCTGGAGATCGAGTACAGGATGTTCGTCGATTCGACGCCGTCGTTCGACGATCTGCCGGAAGGTACCGACATCGCCCTGACGCGCGATGACGGTCTGGACTGGCAGGACGATCGCTACCAGGTCGGCCAGCGCATCCAACTCGCCGGCGAGAGCGGTACGCGTGAGCTGCTCGGCTTCGCCAACGCCGACGACGACCTGGAGAACTCGCTCGAGCCCGCCGAAGCGTTCAATAGCTGGGGCAACGGCAGCGTCATGTTCCTCGGTGAGATCCAGCACGAGACGGTGGTAGCGCTGCCCGACGGCTACACCCCGGGCGAGATCACCGTGCATGTCGCCGAGCCGCTGAAGGAGAGCTTCACCGGCACCGTCGACATCGCCACCAGCAGCCTGACGCGGGCCGACGGAATGGACTGGGCCGACGACGGCTTCGAGGTCGGCCAGCACGTGTTCATCTCCGGGCTCGCCGGGCCGTTCACGATCAGTGGACTGGCTGGAGACGTCATGGAGCTGAACGAAGTCGCACTCACGCCGCGGGACGGTGTCGAGAACGTCACCGTGTTCGGCTACGACATCGAGCTCGATGGCGGCGTGCGCATGGGCGGTGATCACATCACCGTCACCGGTGGTGCCGGTCCCGACTCGCCGCTGGTGGTGTACGGCGACACCTCGCAGGATGGCGTCTGGTATAGCGGCCATCCCAACGACATCCTCGGCTACGAGTTCGGCGAGAAGCCGTTCGATCCCTTCCCCGAGCTTTCCGACGGGGAGAACGAGGACGACGAGTGGGTCTTCCCGCTCGCCAATCCGTACAAGTACGCCGGCAACGACGTCATCGATGCATCACAACTGTTTGCCGATCTCGATGCCGCAGACCTGCCGACGGTCGGCTTCGTCGCCTACGGCGGCGAGGGCAACGACACCATCTACGGCAGCCAGGCGGGCGACCACCTGGCCGGCGGCTCGGGCGATGACCTGATCTACGGCAACCGTGGCGTCGATCACATCTATGGCGACTCGGGCGTCAACGTGAACATCCTGACGCGGGCGCTGACCATCGCTACCGTCGACCACAGCCCCGAGCCGACGATCGACAACAGCCTGCAGACCAACGGCACGACGATCGATCCGTATCCGTCCCCTGTGTTGGATGAAATGGAGGCAGGACGTGACGTGATCTACGGCGATGGACCGATGGCGGTCCTCGGCGGTCCGGAGAGCGCCTACGACGACGTCATCTTCGGCGATCACGGCGAGGTCGTGCAGTACGTCTTCGATCCCAACCTGCCGGATCCGCTGTTTGCGCCGGGCGCGCTGCAGAAGATCCAAACCACCGAGCTGAACACGATCCTGGCAATCAACTCGCTCGAGCTACAGAACGGTGACGACGACGTCATCTTCGGCAACGAGGGGCGGGACATCATCATCGCCGGCGCCGGCCACGACATGGCCGACGGCGATCAGGCCGACGACCTGATCTTCGGCGACAGCGTCTACCTGGCGCGGCGTGATCTGGACCACGTCAATCCCACTGACGGCGAGATCGCCGACGGCAACCTCTACGACGACATCACCAACCCCCGCTTCCAGGCGTTGCTGGGTACCCTCCTGTACAGCCGCTCGGACCAGGAGCTTCTGATCGGTCCGGACGGCGCCGGCGTGGCTGCTCCCAACGCCGACAACAGCGGGGAGCTGCTCAACGACGACATTGCACGCGACTATCGCGATCCCGACGGCGCGCCGTGGTGGGCCGAGTACTCGATCGACTACAGCACCCTGCACACGTTCGAGTTCGACGAAGGCGGGGCGGGCGTGGGCAGCTTCGGCAACGACTACATCGCCGGCGGCGCCCACCACGATCAGATCTTCGGCCAGCTCGGCGACGACGTCATCCAGGGCGACGGCGGCATCGAGGCCGCCTTCACGCTCGAGGCGCTCACCGGCGAG